>NZ_CP088149.1:587500-887500 GCF_002845275.2 Pseudomonas sp. S06B 330
TACGGTGGTGAGGAGTTTGCCCTCGTGTTTGCCGGCAAGAGCATCGAGGAATGCATGCCACACCTGGAGGCGGTACGCGAAATGATCGCCAACTACAACATCCAGTTGCGCAATCAGGACAACCGGCCACAGGACGACCAACAAGGCCGTCAGCGACGTGGGGCATCGGCAGCAACAAGCGTATCGGTGACCATCAGTATCGGCGCGAGCGAGCGTCTGATTGATCACCGCTCACCCGACGAAGTGCTCAAGTCCGCCGACCAGGCGCTTTACAGTGCCAAGGGCGCCGGGCGTAACTGCGTTATGGCCTACGGTCATCAAGCCAAGCGAGGTGCAGTGCGCACGGCGTGACCGAGATTGACCGAATAGTCGCCAGATGACCCTATGTCTCGCAAAAGTTGTTCGGTTACACTGCCTGCATAACAGTGACGCGGTCCTGCGGGGCCGCCCCCGACGCTAGTATGAGAGGTTGCCATGGCTGACTATAAAGCGCCCCTGCGCGATATGCGCTTCGTCCTCAATGAAGTCTTCGAAGTCTCCAAGCTCTGGGCGCAATTGCCCGGCTTGGCCGAAGCTGTCGATGAGGAGACTGCCCTCGCGGTGCTGGAGGAGGCCGGCAAGGTCACTGGCAAGAGCATCGCGCCACTGAGCCGCAGCGGCGACGAAGAAGGCTGCCATTGGGACAACGGTGCAGTGAGCACCCCAGCAGGATTCATCGAGGCCTACAAAACCTACGCCGAAGGTGGTTGGGTCGGTGTGGGTGGGGATCCCGCCTATGGCGGTATGGGTATGCCCAAGGTGATCTCGGCCCAGGTCGAAGAAATGGTCAACTCATCGAGCCTGGCGTTCGGTCTGTACCCGATGCTGACTGCCGGTGCCTGCTTGTCGATCAACGCCCATGCCAGCGACGAACTCAAGGAAAAGTACCTGCCGAACATGTATGCCGGTGTCTGGGCCGGCTCCATGTGCCTGACCGAGCCACACGCAGGGACCGACCTGGGCATCATCCGCACCAAGGCCGAGCCTCAAGCAGATGGCAGCTACAAGGTCAGTGGCACCAAGATCTTCATCACCGGTGGTGAGCACGACCTGACCGAAAACATCATTCATCTGGTGCTGGCCAAGCTACCGGACGCGCCAGCCGGGCCAAAGGGCATTTCCCTGTTCCTGGTGCCCAAGTTCATGGTCAACGACGACGGCAGCCTCGGCGCACGTAACCCGGCCAATTGCGGTTCGATCGAACACAAGATGGGCATTCAGGCTTCGGCTACTTGCGTAATGAACTTCGATGAGGCCGTGGGCTACTTGGTCGGCGAGCCGAACAAAGGCTTGGCGGCGATGTTCACCATGATGAACTACGAGCGCCTTGGTGTGGGTATCCAGGGCCTGGCGTCGGCGGAACGCTCCTACCAGAACGCCATCGAGTATGCCCGTGACCGTCTGCAGAGCCGCGCACCTAGCGGTCCGCAAGCCAAGGACAAGGTCGCTGACCCAATCATCGTGCACCCTGACGTGCGACGCATGTTGTTGACCATGAAGGCATTGAACGAGGGCGGTCGCGCCTTCTCCACCTATGTCGCCATGCAACTGGACACCGCCAAGTACAGTGAAGACGCAACCACCCGCAAGCGCGCTGAAGACCTCGTCGCGTTGCTGACCCCGGTCTCGAAGGCATTCCTCACCGACCTCGGTCTGGAGTCTGCAGTACATGGTCAGCAAGTGTTCGGCGGCCATGGCTACATCCGTGAATGGGGGCAGGAGCAACTGGTGCGTGATGTGCGCATCACCCAGATCTACGAAGGCACCAACGGTATCCAGGCTCTGGACTTGATGGGGCGTAAGGTTGTCGGTAGCGGTGGGGCGCTATACAAGCTGTTCGCCGATGAGATCCGCCATTTCACCGCCACTGCCGACAGTGACCTAGGTGAGTTCGTCAAACCGCTCAACGCCGCCCTGGATAACCTCGACGACCTGACTGCCTGGGTACTGGATCGAGCCAAGAACAACCCGAACGAAATCGGTGCGGCCTCGGTGGAGTACCTGCAGGCATTCGGCTACACCGCCTACGCCTACATGTGGGCACTGATGGCGCGCACGGCGCTGGGCAAGCAGGGTGAAGAAGATTTCTACGCCAGCAAGCTCGGCACCGCACGTTTCTATTTTGCCCGTCTGCTGCCGCGTATTCACTCGCTCAGCGCATCGGTGAAAGCCGGCAGTGAGTCGTTGTACCTGCTGGACGCGGCGCAGTTTTGAAAAAGCACGTCGTGTAAGCAATGTCTTACACGACGTAGTGACTTTTCGCCTCTATCGAAAGATTGGATCCACAGTTAATCTTCTCACATGGACGTAGCGCAGGAAGCGCAAAGTACAGAACAGGGACACGAAGGATTCCTGCCAGGGTGGCGGGGCGAAATGGATGTCAGGGAAACAGTCTGCAAAGCCCCGCTTCGGCGGGGTTTTCTTTTGCCCGAAGAAAAGTTCAGGCAAGCATCAGCCCAGCACATCCAGCGGGGATACCCCCATCTGCCTGGGATCGGCTTCTTCTTCCAGCAGCGTACGCAGCAGCTCGACCGAGGCCTGCTGGCGCTGCGCATCGCGAAACACCAGGCCAATCTTCAGCGGTACCCTTGGCTCACTCAGCGGTTTCCAGAGGAGCTCTTGATCATCCTCAACCACTTCCTTGGCGCGCCCTGGCAGTACAGTGGCCAGTGAAGTATGGCCGAGGCTGTCAAGAATCCCGCCCATGTTGTTCATTTCGGCCTGTACCTGTGGTCGCCGACCGAGGTTGGCCAATTGGGTCTGCCAGATCTGGCGCACCTGGAATTCTTCGCCAAGTAACAGCATGGGAAGTTCTGCCGCTTGCTTGAGTGAAACCTTCTTGAATTCACGCAACGGATGAGTGTTGGGGATGACAAGTTGCAGTTCGTCTTCGTACAGCAACAAGCCATGCAGCCCTGGCTGGCGTGGCGGCAGGTAGCTGATACCGATGTCCAGGCTACCGTTGAGCAAGCGTCGCTCGATCTCCAGGCCTGACAGCTCGTAGATCTGCACGACCAGATGTGGCTGGGCCTTGCGCACACGGTCGAGTAGTTGCGGGACGAGACTTGGGCGTACCGTTTGCAGGACACCAATCGCCAAGGTGCGCAGTGACTGCCCCTTGAAGTTGCGCAGGGCCTCGCGGGCCCGCTGCAAGCCGTCGAGCAGAGGCAGGGCATGGTTGTACAGGGTGTGCGCGGCGAGGGTCGGCAACAGACGCTTGTTGCCCCGTTCGAACAGGCTGACATCCAGGCTGTGTTCGAGTTGACGAATCTGTTGCGAGAGCGCCGGTTGCGACAGCGACAGGCGCTCGGCAGCCCGGCCTACATGACCTTCTTCGTAGACCGCGACGAAATAACGCAGTTGGCGAAAATCCATAAGATTTACTTATCAAAAAAGCTCGAAAAACCAAATGGCCGTTAGCCTCCAAGCAGCCTAGTCTATCCCCTATTCACAAGGCTTGCAGGGCCATTAGGCGAAATGAACGCTGTGTATCGTGATGTTATTTACATAGGATTGGCAAAAGGGTTGAAAACATGAATCTGTTCAGTTTTCGACGCCCCGCGCCCGTTGTGGCCGAGCGCAAGCCTGTGCCGGTTGCCGCGGCGGCCGCTGAAGCCTTGCCTCGCGACTGCCTGATGCCCGCCACGGCACGTGCGCCACAGGTGTTCGTTCGCGGCCAGGGTTCCTGGTTGTGGGACAGTGAAGGTCACGCCTATCTCGATTTCACCCAGGGCTGTGCAGTCAACAGTCTCGGTCATAGCCCTAGCGTGCTGGTTAAAGCGTTGGGCAGCCAGGCGCAAGCGCTGATCAATCCAGGGGCAGGCTTTCATAACCGTAGTTTGTTGAAGCTGGTTAACCTCCTTTGTCAGAGCACGGGCAGCGACCAGGCCTATCTGCTCAACAGCGGTGCCGAGGCCTGCGAAGGTGCAATCAAGTTGGCGCGTAAGTGGGGGCAGCTGCATCGCAATGGCGCCTATCACATTATTACTGCCAGCCAGAGTTGCCACGGGCGCAGCCTGGGCGCGTTGTCGGCCTCTGACCCATCACCATGCAACCGCTGTGAGCCGGGGTTGCCAGGTTTCAGCAAGGTACCGTTCAACGACCTGGAAGCGCTGCACGCCGCCGTCGATTCGCGCACGGTGGCGATCATGCTCGAGCCGATCCAGGGTGAGGCCGGAGTGATTCCAGCGACTGCTGCCTACCTCAAAGGTGTTGAGCAACTGTGCCGTGAGCTGGGCATCCTGTTGATTCTCGATGAAGTGCAGACCGGTGTTGGTCGTTGCGGCGCCCTGCTTGCCGAGCAGACCTACGGTGTACGCGCCGACATCATCACGCTGGGCAAGGGCCTGGGTGGCGGTGTGCCATTAGCAGCCTTGCTGGCCCGTGGCAGTGCCTGTTGTGCCGAAGCTGGCGAGCTGGAGGGCAGTCACCACGGCAATGCACTGATGAGCGCCGCCGGCCTGGCAGTGTTGGAGACCGTACTGGAAGCGGGTTTTTTCGAGCATGTCCAGGATTCCGGCCGGCACCTGCGTGATGGCCTGAGTCGTTTGGCTGGCCGTTATGCACAGAATAAAGTACGTGGTCAGGGCCTGCTGTGGGCGCTGCAACTGAGCGAAGACAATGCCGCCGAACTGGTCAAGGCTGCCCTGCAGGAAGGCCTGCTGCTCAACGCCCCGCAGGCTGACGTGCTGCGTTTCTCGCCAGCGCTGACCGTGAGCAACGGCAACATCGATGAAATGCTCCTGCGCCTGGCCCGGGCCTTTGCTCGGGTGCACTCAGCGCAACAACACCAGCGGCGCGAAGCCACTGCCTGATTTTTCACCTTCGGTGAAGTAACCGAACCGTCTCGCGTTCCTGCGCATCGCCCCGGGCCTGTAATTTTTGGCTTGGGGCGTTTTTTTATCTGCTACGAGTGAGTGGAACCCTGACGCGGCGCTAGAGTCAGTTCTAGTACATCACTGAAGGGAGCTGCCCAATGGACTTTATCCGCATCATCATCGCCATTCTACTGCCGCCACTGGGCGTATTCCTGCAGGTCGGCTTCGGCGGTGCCTTTTGGCTGAACATTCTGCTGACGTTGTTGGGGTACATTCCGGGCATCGTGCATGCGGTGTACATCATCGCCAAACGCTAAAGGCAGGCTCGGTGCTTGCTGCCTGATTGTGGGAGTCAGCTCCCACAAATCAGCACAAGACAGAGGGTTTCACAGAGACCGCCATTATTTATCGGCTAAAACCCGTCGATAAAACCGCCATTCCTCCTCCAGCGCATGCGCCAGGTTGGCTGCGGTACGAAAGCCATGGCGTTCGCTGGGATAAAAATACCCCTCAGCACGGATGCCATTGGCTTTAAGCGCTGCCAGCATCGAACGGGTCTGCTCCGGGACCACGACAGCATCCAGCTCACCCTGAAAGAAGATCACCGGCACCTTGATTTCAGAGGCATGCAACAACGGCGTGCGTTGCTTGTAGCGCTCGGCATCTACCAGCGGATCGCCGATCAGCCAGTCCAGGTAATCGCCTTCGAACTTGTGTGTGGCGCGCGCCAGCGCCAGGGGGTCGCTGACGCCATAGAGGCTGGCGCCGGCGCGGAAAACATCGTGGAATGCCAAGGCGCACAGGGTGGTGTAACCCCCAGCACTGCCACCACGGATAAACGCCTGCTCAGGATCGATCAGCTCGCGTTCGGCCAGGTGCTCAACCACGGCGCAGGCATCCTCGACATCAATCTCACCCCAGCGCAGATGCAGGGCCTGGCGGTAGCTGCGACCGTATCCACTGCTGCCCCGATAATTGAGGTCCGCCACGGCGAAGCCACGTTGGGTCCAGTACTGGATGCGGGGGTCGAGTGCCGGATAGCAGGCCGAGGTCGGTCCACCATGGACGAATACGATCAACGGTGGCCGCTTGGCGCCATTCATGGCCGAGTAAAAGAAGCCATGGGCGATACCGTCACCGCTGGGATAGCACAATGACTGTGGGCGACTGATGCGTTCGGCAGGCAAGGGGGACGCGCCACCCGCCAAAACCTGGACGCGATGATCCACGCGGTTGATGGCAATCACCGCAGACGGGCTGGTGGGCGAGGCGGCGATGGCGTAGAGAAAATTCTGATCCAGATCCAGGCAGCGCAAACGGCTGTAGTCAGTTTCCACTTGCTGTTGCGAACCATCGGCATGACACAGGCCCAGGCGGCTGAAACCGTCCTCGAGCCAGGTTGCCAGGTAGTGATGTTCACCCAGCGGCAGCCAGGTGCAAGCGCCCAGTTGCCAAGGCGCCGCAGCGTGATCCGCGCTGCTGGCGGGCAAGGCACTCCAGCCCTGGGCGGTTTCGCCCCAGGGCTGCCAGAAACCGTTTAGATCGGACAGGCAATACAATCGACCGCGGCCATCGAAGCGAGGCTGTTGCAGTGATTGCGCCGGGCCTTGGTTACCGGCAATGCAACGTGGCAGCCCCCAGCGTCCGTCGTTCATCCGCTCACGGCAGAGCAGGCGGGTGGCGGTCCATGGCTGCTCGGGCCGGCTCCACTCGACCCACGCCAGGCGAGAGCCATCGGCACTGAGCGTTGGTGCTGCATAAAAGTCCGCCCCTTCGGCCAGCACCTCGCGCTGTTCTGGAGCAATGGCTACCAGGCGGTGCTCGACCTGATCCATAGCGTGGGTCTCTTCCACAGCCAGGACCTGACCCGCCGCCCAGCGCAGATCACCATAACGGCACTCACCCTGGGTCAGTGGTACAGGTTCGCCACCTTGCAAGTCTTGTGTGTACAGCTGCTGGTCGGCCTCGTTGACGAAGACCACACCGTCATCGCTCAAGCAAAAGCTGCCTCCGCCGTACTCGTAGACCCGACTACGGACACTGAAACCATCGGGCGTAAGGCAGTGGGCCTGGCCATCACGCCAGTGCCAGATGCGGCAGGCGCCGTCGCGCGGACGGAATTCGTTCCAGAACAAACCTCGGGGACCGACGCGTAACTCAGCAAAGTCGGTGCCGGCAGCCACCGCTTGTTCGGCGCTGAAACGCTCAGCCGCGGGCGATGACACGGGAGTTTCGCTCATTGCGGAAGGTCAGCTCTTCAATGTTCAGGTGGGCGTGCTCGGCTTCCTCGCGCGCCTTGAGGATGATGCCGTGCTCGGCCGATTTGGCACAGACCGGGTCGGCATTGCTGGCGTCGCCGGTGAGCATGAAGGCCTGGCAGCGGCAGCCGCCGAAGTCCTTTTCCTTTTCGTCGCAGGAGCGGCACGGCTCGGGCATCCAGTCATAGCCGCGAAAGCGGTTGAAGCCGAACGAGTCGTACCAGATGTGCTGCATGCTGTGCTCGCGCACATTGGGGAACTGCACGGGCAACTGACGGGCGCCGTGGCATGGCAGCGCGGTGCCATCCGGGGTGACGGTGAGGAACACACTGCCCCAGCCGTTCATACAGGCCTTGGGGCGTTCTTCGTAGTAGTCCGGGGTGACAAAAATCAACTTGCACGGATTGCCGGCAGCCTTGAGTTTGTCGCGGTATTCATTGGTGATGCGTTCGGCTCGCTCCAGCTGCGCGCGCGTTGGCAACAAGCCGATGCGGTTGAGATGGGCCCAGCCATAGAACTGACAGGTGGCCAATTCTACGAAGTCAGCCTCCAGGGCGATGCACAGCTCGATGATGCGGTCGATTTTGTCGATGTTGTGCCGGTGGGTGACAAAATTCAGCACCATCGGATAACCGTGGGCTTTGACCGCGCGGGCCATTTCAAGCTTCTGTGCGAAGGCTTTTTTCGAACCGGCCAGCAGGTTGTTGACCTGCTCATCGCTGGCCTGAAAGCTTATCTGGATATGGTCCAGGCCGGCTTCTTTGAATGCGGCAATCTTCTGTTCGGTGAGGCCAATGCCGGAAGTGATCAGGTTGGTGTAGTAACCCAGGCGCCGACCTTCAGCGATCAACTCGGACAGATCCTGGCGCACCAGCGGTTCGCCACCGGAAAAGCCCAATTGCGCTGCGCCCATTTCCCGCGCCTGGGCCATGACCTTGAACCATTGCTCGGTGCTCAACTCCTGGCCCTGGGCGGCGAAATCCAGCGGGTTGGAGCAGTACGGGCACTGTAGCGGGCAACGGTAAGTCAGCTCGGCGAGCAGCCACAGTGGCAGGCCGACGTCGGGTTTGGCCGGCATCTCAGGCAAGGACGATCCAGTGTTCGACACGGGCGACCTCCATGAACTGCTCGATGTCGTCACCGAGCTCGGGTACACCGGGGAACTGCTTGTCCAGCTCGGCAATGATCGCTGCCACATCGCGGTGGCCGTCGATCAGCCCGCCGATCAGCGCGGCACTCTCGTTGAGCTTGATCATGCCCTCTGGGTAAAGCAGGACATGGGCCTTTTGCGCAGGCTCATACTGGAAACGATAACCCGGGCGCCATTTCGGGGTTTGTGCGCGATCAAAACTCATAGGGCGATTCCTTTGTGCCAGACCCGTTCGCTGGTGACACTGTGGTAAGGCGGGCGGTTCAATTCGTAGGCCATGCTCATGGCATCGAGCATGCTCCAGAGAATGTCCAGCTTGAACTGCAGGATCTCCAGCATGCGCTGCTGGCCCTCTACTGTAGTGTAGTGCTGCAGGGTGATTGCCAGGCCGTGTTCGACATCCCGACGAGCCTGACCCAGGCGGGTACGAAAGTATTCGTAGCCGGTTGGATCGATCCAAGGGTAGTGCTGTGGCCAGCTGTCCAGGCGCGACTGGTGGATCTGTGGGGCGAACAGTTCGGTCAGCGAACTGCTGGCCGCTTCCTGCCAGCTGGCGCGGCGGGCGAAGTTGACATAGGCATCCACAGCAAAGCGCACGCCTGGCAGCACCAACTCCTGGGAACGCAACTGGTCCGGATCCAGACCGACTGCTTGACCCAGGCGCAACCAGGCCTCGATACCGCCGTCTTCACCGGGCGCACCGTCATGGTCGAGCAGACGCTGAATCCACTCGCGACGGATCTCGCGGTCCGGGCAGTTGGCCAGGATCGCGGCATCCTTCATCGGGATGTTGACCTGGTAGTAGAAGCGGTTGGCAACCCAGCCCTGAATCTGTTCACGGCTGGCACGGCCTTCGTACATCGCCACATGGTAGGGGTGATGGATGTGGTAGTAGGCACCCTTGGCGCGCAGGGCCTGTTCGAATTCGGCGGGGGACAGCGCTTTGGCGTCGCTCATGTCGGCTCCTGCTAGAGGGTGATGCTCATGCCGTCGAAGGCAACTTCAACGCCACGGCGGTCGAGTTCGGCACGTTCGGCCGAGTCTTCATCGAGAATCGGGTTGGTGTTGTTGATGTGGATAAGCACCTTGCGCTGAGCAGGGAAGCCTTCCAGCACTTCAAGCATGCCCCCCGGGCCATTCTGCGCCAGGTGACCCATTTCCCGGCCTGTGCGTGTGCCGACGCCACGGCGTTGCATTTCATCATCCTCCCACAGGGTGCCGTCGACCAGCAGGCAATCTGCCTCGCGCATCATTTGCAGCAGCTTGTCGTCGACCTGGCCCAGGCCTGGGGCGTAGAAGAGTTTGCCGCCAGTGCGCAGGTCTTCGACCATCAGCCCGAGGTTGTCGCCAGGATGCGGATCGAAGCGGTGAGGTGAATAAGGCGGAGCAGCGCTGCGCAACGGGAACGGGGTGAAGCGCAGGTTCGGGCAGGCTTCAATGATAAAGCTGCCTTCCAGCTCGATGCGGTTCCACTGCAGGCCGCTGTTCCAGTGGCTCAACATGGTGAACAGTGGGAAGCCGGTACTCAGGTCCTGGTGGACCATTTCTGTGCACCAGACCTGATGCGGACAGCCTTCACGCAGGCTGAGCAGGCCGGTCGTGTGATCGATCTGGCTATCGAGCAAAACAATGGCGTCGATGCCGCTGTCACGCAGCGCACGCGCAGGCTGCATGGGCGCGAAGCTCTGCAGTTGTGCACGGATATCGGGCGAAGCGTTGCACAGCACCCAGTGGACACCGTCGTCGGACAGGGCAATCGACGACTGGGTCCGCGCTGAGGCGCGCAAGGTACCTTCGCGAAAGCCTTTGCAGTTCACGCAGTTGCAGTTCCACTGCGGGAAGCCGCCACCGGCGGCGGAACCTAGAATCTGGATGTACATGGCCACTCCTGCCGCGTCTTGAAATAAAAACGCCCCGGCTGACCGAGGCGTTGTACCGCAAGCAAACTCAGCGGCTTGCGAAATACATGGTCACTTCAAAGCCGATACGCAGGTCAGTGAATGCAGGTTTTGTCCACATAGGATTACTCCTTCCGGATGGGGCTTGGGTTAGACAGCTAGTTGTTAGTCCACCCCACGGCATGCGGGGTTCCATTAGCTGAGATTGCGCTATCTTACTAAAAAAATACGAACCGAATGGTTAAATCTACGATAAACGCCGTTACACATCAGGTAAGAATCACGCCATTGTCCAGCCAGCGCCTTGTGGGGCTAGGCCATTGGCCAGGCACAGCCAACCCTGTCTGGCGTGGATTAGAGCGTGGGCGCATTCCCGTAGTTTTGTATCGTCAATACTGAGAATCGCTGCTTGCAGATCGCTCAGGCATGCGTTGCTATGCTTGGCTAACTGTGCCTGCCACGCCCATTCCGCGACGTCGTCATTGCTCATGGTCGCCTCACTGAGCTGCTCGGCGAGCGCCTGCTGGGCCTCGGTGTTACAGCTCAAGGTGGATGGCAAAGGTGCGAGAAACGCATGGATGTGGGTGAGGATCTGTTCGTGGCTGGCACTGGGCGACTGCACTCCGAGGAGTAGGCCACTGCAGCCATGCAACTGACGAAAGGTACTGAAGACGGCGTAGCCCAGTTGTAACTCAACCCGAAGACGCTGATAGAACGGCCCTTGGATCTGCTGTGCCAGCAAGCGGGCACAGGCTTCGTCAGGTAGTGGACAGAACAGTAACAGGGCGTGTTCGTTGGCCAATGGCGGTAGGAATTGCCAGCGGCGCACAGCGCCGAGCTGCACTGGGCGATGTGCGCCTGGATGCCCAGGAACAGACTGCAGGACTCGATTTAACGCTTGCTGCGATGGTTCGTTGAGCCCAGTGGCCATGGCCTGCCATCGGGCCTGTGCCCATAAGGCTTGTAGGTCGCCGGGCTTGCAGGTGGATGTGGGCAAGGCAGCACGGTCTTGACCTAACAAGCGTTCGGGAAGCTGTCGAAGCAACGCGCGAATCGGCATGGCGTCGGATTCAACCGCGGACTTTTCGGCCCAGCTGGCAGCGTCAGGGTGAACTAGCAGCGTCAGGGCCTCACGGGCCACCTTGACCATCGCGTCCGCTGCGCCAGCGCAACGTAATTGCCAGATCTCGCCATAGGTGTCGAATTGCAATGCAACGCCAACCCGAGCCGCGCGCTCACGCAAGGGTTGCAACGCTCGGTCGAGGACCTGCCAGAGTTGATCGGGCACGGTCGCAGTGAACTGCCAGCGCAAATAGACGACAGCGTGCTCGCGTGAGGGCGGCAATAGCGGGCTCAAAAATACGCCAGTGGGCACTGGGGTGCTGCTGTTGTCGGGTACGAGGGTGTCGAGCAACGTTTCTGGCGCCGGTAGAGACCAGAATTCAGTGCATGACGCGCTGTGATCGAGCAGGCTATCGAGCACACTGTCCAGGGCTTGCTCGGCGTCGGCGCTGAGGGCCTGATAAGGCCGAGAGGCACTGTCACGGCATGCCAGGTCTAGCGCTGTCGCGGTTTGTTCGCGGCAGGCTTGCAAGCGTGCGTATTCCCGGTTCAGCGCGCTGCGCTCGGCAGTACGGAAAAACCTCAACCAGTCCTGCAGCAACGCCTGGGCCTGGTCGCTGACAGCTGCATCGTTGAGCTTCAGGCGCGTATGCAGTAGCGCTTGACCGGCAAAGCAGTACAGCGGCGAGAACGCCATTGAATGCAACCAATCGCGCTGACGAAGCGCTGCCAGCAGCCCGCCGTCCCGTGCGTCGGTCAACCAGGTGGCCAGATAGTCAATGGCCTGCTCCATACCGGCAGGTTGTTGTTCCACCGCCTGCAGCAGCTCAAGCTGCTGGCCGACCAGTTGCGGCACGAGGCTGTTATCGGTCAGTGCTGTCGGTGTTGCCTGCCTGATCCTTTTACCCGTGGCAACGATGCCTCCCGCACTGACAGCCAGCGCCTCAAGCTCCGTCAGGCTGTGCGGTCCACTCAGGCTGAGGCGCATTTGCCCTGCCTGATAATAGCGTTCGTGGAAGCCCTGCAAGGCGGATTGAAAGTCGCGACTGTGCACGGGCAGGCTGTAGCGGTTACCTGCGTGGAAAGCACTCAGGGGATGGCGTTTGGAAACCCGTTGCAGCAGAGCGAACTGCGCCTGAGCCTGGGGATTGCGGGACCAGGCGATGAATTCGGCATGGATCACTTCGCGTTCACGCACCTGCCGTTGCTGCTCCAGAACCGGGTGCGTGAGCATCTCGCACAAGCGCTCAAGGCCGCCGGCAAATGCTGCTTGCGGGACCTCGAAGAAATAATCGGTGGTGCGCTCACGGGTGCTGGCATTGACTTGGCCACCGTGCCGTTGCACATAACGCATCAGGCCATCGTCGAGGGGAAAACGCTCTGTGCCGAGAAATAGCAGGTGCTCGAGAAAGTGTGCGAGCCCAGAGTAGGCGCGCGGGGCGTCATGACTACCGACCATGACCCTTACGGCGGCCGCGCAACGCTTTAGCTGCGGGGCATGGCGCAGGGTGACGTGCAGGCCATTGGCGAGAGTGAGGTGTTGCACAGAGCTGGGCATGACGGTTCCGTTGCAGCGCGAACCGTCATGCTAGCGGATTATTCGCGATCACGCGGAGTGCCATACAACTCAGGGCGCAGGTCGTGCAGGTAAGGCGTGTTGGCGCGTCCTTCATGTACCCGTTGTATTTCCAGGTCGGCCTGCAGCAGGGTGCTGTCGCGCCCGGCCATGGCCAGGATGCTGCCGTCCGGGCCGACAATGCTGCTTTGCCCACAGTAGTGGATTTCGCTTTCGGCGCCGCAGTAGTTGGCATAGGCCAGGTAGCATTGGTTCTCGTAGGCGCGAGCGCGAACGGTCACTTGGGCGATGAAATCGTAGGGAACCATGTTGGCCGTCGGTACCAGAATCAGCTCAGCACCCGCCAACGCCAGGCGCCGGGCATTTTCCGGAAACTCGATGTCGTAACAGATCAGTACGCCCAGGCGCCAGCCGTTCAGCTCCACCACCGGATAGTGGTCGGGTCCGGGACTGAACATTGCCCGGTCGAGGCCACCGAACAAATGGGTCTTGCGGTAGTTGCACAGGCTGCTGCCGTGGGCGTCGATCAATTGCACGGCGTTATACACCCGGCCGTCCTCGGACAGTTCTGGGTAGCCATAGGCAATGGCGATACGATTGCTCTGGGCGATCTCCACCACGGCCATGGCCGAAGGCCCATCTTCGGGCTCGGCCAGGCGCTCAACGGCTTCGCTGCCGATGTTGTAGCCGGTCAGGAACATTTCTGGGCATACCAGCAAATCGGCGCCGCGGGCGGCTGCCAATTGCGCCTGCTGGTGCAGGCGCTCGAGGTTGCCAGGTACATCCAATGGCTGCGGAGCACCTTGATACAACGCGATGCGCATGACGTTACTCCCGTCAGTCGGCGAGGGCGATTGGTCCGAGTTCGTCGAACACATCGCCGGGGCCTGGGTTGTCCGGATGGGTATGCCCACCGAAGTGAGTCATGATACCCCACACCGCATTGAGCGAGGTTTGCACCGCGCCTTCGACCCAGGCAGGGGTCCACGATACGTCGTCGCCAGCGATGAAAATACCGCGTTGTTCGGCGGGCATATCCTGCTGCATGAAGTGTGCGTACATGCGCTGGTTGTAGCGGTAGTGGCCCGGCAGGGCACCTTTGAACGCGCCCAGAAAATGCGGGTCGGCCTCCCAGGACACGGTGATCGGATCACCGATGATGTGGCCGGCGATGTCGACTTTCGGATAGATCTTCTTCAGCGCGTCGAGGGCCAGTTTCACGCGCTTCTCTACCGGATGCGGAAGCATCTTCAGCGCATCGCTCATCCAGGAGTAAGACAGGCAAATGACCCCCGGCTTATCGTCACCGTTGTCGAACAGGTAGGTGCCGCGAGTCAGGCGGTCAGTCAGGGTCATGCTCATCAGGTCGCGACCGGTTTCTGGATCTTTGTCTTTCCAGAAGGGGCGATCGACCATCACAAAAGTCTTCGATGATTGCATGTAACGGGTACGGTCCAGGGCCATCCACATCTTTTGCGAAAACAGTGATTCTTCGCATTCGATCTGGGTGGTCAGCAGCCAGCTTTGGCAGGTGGTAAGTACCGCGGCGTAGTGGCGGGTATCACCCCAGTTGTCCGTTACGGCCAGGCGTCCATCGGCGTCGCGGGCGATGCTCTTGACTCCCGGGCGCGGAGCGCCACGGTGCAGGGTGCTGAGGCTGGTACCTGCGGGCCAGTGGGCGCAACGCTCAGGGACATGGCGCCAGATACCCAGCGGTACCTGCTCGACACCGCCGACCACCAGGTGCTGGTGGTCGTCGCAGTTGGTCATCACTACACGGAAGATTTCCAGCATCGAATTGGGGAAGTCCGAGTCCCAGCCACCGGTACCGAAACCAACTTGGCCAAACACTTCCCTATGCAGGAAACTGAGCTTGGCAAAGGCCTTGGAGGTGGCGACAAAGTCGTAGAACGTGCGGTCATCCCATAGTGGCACCAAGGTGTTCCACAGCTCCTTGAGGCGCGCTACATCGCGATCACGAATGGCTTGCTGGATATCGCCGAAGCGGGCGCCATCCTCCAGGGCGTCAGCCCAGGCATCGGCGACTTCCTGGAACAGCTTGGGCAGGTCGGAGAGTTTCTCGGCGTAATGGGTCTGGCCTTCCAGGTCGATGACCGTGCTGCCTGATGCCGGGGTCAGCGGGTTGGGGAAGGGTTTGGTCTCCAGGCCCAGCTTGTCGACATAGTGATAGAACGCTGTGGACGACACCGGGAAGCGCATGCCACCCAGTTCTGCGATGATCCCGTCGGTGCCTTCGAAGGCCTGCGAGCGCAGGCGTCCACCCATCTTCGACGCTTCGTAGACTACCGGTTTGAGGCCTAGCTTCATCAACTCATAGGCTGCCACCAGGCCTGCGATACCGGCACCGACAATCGCCACTTCTTCGCCATGACGTGCGGCTGGGATGCTGCCCAGGCCGGCTGGATGCTCAATCCAATCGTCAAAGGCGAAGGGAAAGTCCGGGCCGAAAATGGTGACAGGTTTTTTGCCGTCGGCGGGGTGGCGATTGTTCTTGTTCATGGGTGACCTTGCCAGGGCTGCGCAGGATGCGGAGCTTGAGTATAGGAAAACGCTGGCGGTCAGTTTAGAGGGTGATGCTTACGTAATTAAGAAGCAGAGTGTCGTCTATTTTTGGTATTGGATGTCAGTTTGTATGGTTTCTTTGTCATATTGACGACCTTGTTTTACCGTTAGACGGGTTGGCCGCGATCTACCTTGCTACTGAGGATGATTGAGGTGGTGGTTTTTTCCACGCCATCAATACTGCCAATCTGGTCGAGCAACTGGTCCAGTTGTTCTGGCGAATCGCTGCGTAGCCAGGCGACATAGTCGAACTCACCGCTTACCGTACACAGCTGCTGAACCTGGCCCATGGCACTGAGCCGGCGCACCACGTCCTTGCCTGAGCGTGGCTGCACTTTGATCCCGACATAGGCTTGCAGACCGCCATCGATCAATCGCTGACCCAGGCGTACCCCGTAGCCGCTAATGACCTTGGTCTTTTCCAGACGCGCCAGCCGCGAGGTCACAGTGGTGCGGGCAATGCCCAGTTGCCGGGCAAGCATGGCGACGCTTTCGCGGGCGTTGATTTGTAACAGCGAGATCAGTTGGCGGTCGATTTCGTCGAGGGCGACGGGACGGCTGTCGGACATGGGAACTCTCTGGCGAACGCCGCGCAGTGCGACGGATGAAATAAGAGCGCTAGCCTATCCACTGCGCTGGTTGCCGAACAAGCCATTGGCACGTCCGGCAGTCACTGCGCCACTATCAACCTGCGTGAACCAATGCCTGCACTTCATCGAGGGTTTTATAGGGGATGACCGAGCGCGGAAGGCGGGACGTGGGCGACAAATTGTAGACCGCGAAGTCCTTCCCTACGACCGACTCGGCCATCAACTCGAAAGATGGCAGAATCCTAGAGTCGAAGTGTTGGTCCAGGCCGCACGGTGACAGCTTGGAGTGCAGTTTTTCGTAAAATCTGCCAGCGTTCTGGTTAAGGTCCACACCCACCAGAAAGACCTTGTTGAAGCCGGCATGGTAGGCAATCTGCAGCGCTACGTACGCCACGGTGCGGGCGTCGAAAAAGCCGCGGTGCAGGTTCTTGCTGAACCCCAGCGGCTTTTTGCGTGTGCCTGGAAAGGGCCGGTTGCGGATCAGTTCGTGGTCTTTGCGCAACAGGTCGGAAAACTTTGCCTTGCGCGCCTTGCGCAGAAAGTACAACTCGCCGCTGGTTGTAACCTGGGCGCTGTTGTAGTGATCCTCCCAGAGCGCGACTCGTTCACTTCTGTGCATGGCTTGGGCAAACAGCTCGGGCTGTTGGTTGGAGAAATCTCGGTCCGTGCAGACATAGAAGAACGGTTTGATCGGTGTATCGATGAACATCGAGATCGCGCCGTTCATCGTGATCATCGGAATATCGGCGAATGCCTGGAACGGGAAGTCTTTTGCCGAGCTGCCAGAGGCGATAATGAACACTGAACCTGAGCCAGCATTGCGGCAGTCATCGAAGTGGCTGACGCTGAAGGGCACGTCTGGCGTCAGCCGTGCTGTAGAGGCGTTCATTGTACAAATCCTTAACTGGGCGTTCGGCGCTTGGCGATGATCTTTGCTGGGTGAAACCCGGATACTTTATAAGTTTTCACAGCGGGAAAACACATGTAGTTTTCAGCGGCGAGCCGCTGAGACTGCGCAATACACCGTCCACGCATTCCCTAAGGAGAAAAGATGATCGAATGGATCGCCCTGGCGCTATCACTCTGCTCGTTGCTGATTGTGATTTTCTATGTGAAATGGGGTAATCCCAACGCAAGAAACCGCCGCCGGAAAGCTCGCTTGAAGCAGGTGCCGGAATTTGATCGAGGGGCATATGTATTCAAGAAGAAATACCCTCAGTACGCATACGGTACAGGGACCTATGGTCTGCCGACAGTCAAGGATTTCGGGGACGGAACTACCCTCAAAATAGGTGCCTATAGTTCTATCGCCAGTGGTGTACTTATTGTGTTGGGCGGGCACCACCGGACGGATTGGGTGACCACCTATCCTTTCCCGGCCAAGCTGTCAGAGGCGGCTCACATTAGTGATTACGGCGGCTCGCGTGGAGATGTGATCATCGGCAACGATGTATGGCTGTGCTCCCAGTGCACCATCCTGTCCGGGGTTACCGTGGGAACAGGTGCTGTCGTTGCGGCATCCACTGTGGTTACCCGGGATGTGGCGCCTTACTCCATCGTTGCGGGTAACCCTGCGCGGGTGGTCGGTTGGCGATTTGACGAGCGCGTTCGCGCCGAACTCCTGGCTTCGCAATGGTGGGAATGGCCGAAAGAGGAAGTGACCCAAGTTGTTGGATTGCTCTGCAATGACAACATTGAGAACTTTTTGGCTTACGCCCGTAAGCGCAACGCTGTGCCTGCAACAGCATGAACTGGGCGCCATGCCGCCAGAAAGCCAAAAGCCGCGCAATGCGCGGCTTTCTATTTGGTGGGCCCACACGGACTTGAACCGTGGACCAAAGGATTATGAGTCCTCTGCTCTAACCAACTGAGCTATAGGCCCCAGTGGTCGCGGATTATAACGAGGGTTTCCAGGCTGTGCCATCCGAAAGATCCGAAACTGCTATACGAAGGAAGGTTGCGGCAAATTCTTCAGCAGGCAGCGGCAGACTGACGATGTAGCCCTGGATCTGTTCGCAACCTTCCGCCGCAAGAAACTGCTGTTGGGCCTGGGTTTCCACGCCTTCGGCAATGATGGTCAATTGCATGCTGCGTCCCAAGGCAATGATTGCCCGGGCGATGGCGGCGTCGTGAGGGTCATCCGGTAACCCACGAATGAACGATTGGTCGATCTTGAGTATGTCCAGCGGCAGGCGCTTGAGGTAGCTCAGCGATGAGTAACCCGTACCAAAGTCGTCGATAGCCAATTGCACGCCCAGGTGCTTGAGCTGGTGGAGGATGGCCAGGGCTTCCTCGGCCTGGCTCATGATGAAGTTCTCGGTGATTTCCAGCTGCAAGTCACCGGCTCTTAGTTGGTGGGTCTTGAGCAACTGCTCTATGCGTTTGATCAGGCTGGGTTGACGCAGCTGGGCACCGGCGAGATTCACCGACAGCGGGCCAAATGCCAGGTAGGTTTGTTTCCAGGCCTGCATTTGTCGACACGCTTGTTCCAGTACCCAGTCACCGAGCTGCAGAATCATGCCGTTCTCTTCGGCCAAGGTAATGAAGTGTTCCGGCGGCACTTCACCGAACAGCGGGTGGGTCCAGCGGATCAGCGCTTCGGCACCGACCAGGCTCTGGGTTTTCAGGCTGAACTTGGGTTGATAGTTCAGGCTCAGTTCATTGCGCTCCAATGCACGACGCAAT
Organism: Pseudomonas sp. S06B 330; assembly: GCF_002845275.2. Taxonomy (NCBI): domain Bacteria; kingdom Pseudomonadati; phylum Pseudomonadota; class Gammaproteobacteria; order Pseudomonadales; family Pseudomonadaceae; genus Pseudomonas; species Pseudomonas tussilaginis. Next base: position 606,159 of record NZ_CP088149.1, read on the forward strand.
TCGTGTTCAAGGGCAATGCGTTCGCTGGCCTGGGCTGTGAGGTCACGGGTATAGGACTCGACCCGATTGCGCCCCTTGGCCTTGGACCGATACATCGCCGCATCAGCATTGCGGATCAATGAGGCAACGTCGGTGCCGTCTTGTGGATACAGGCTGGTGCCAATGCTGGCACTGGTAAAGAACTCATGCTCCCCGGCCTGGAAGGGCGCACTGAAGCACGTCAGCAGTTTGTTGGCGATATGGCTGGCGTCGCTGGGTTGGTGCAGGCCAGGCAACAGAATGATGAACTCATCGCCTCCCAGGCGTGCCACGGTGTCGATATCGCGTACCTGTTCTTTCAAGCGTTGGGCGATGCCTTTGAGCAAGAGGTCGCCGACTGGATGGCCAAGACTGTCGTTGATGTGTTTGAAACGGTCCAGGTCCAAAAACAACACCGCACCTTGGCGTTTGGAAGTCTGGGCACAGGTGAGGGCCGCTTGCAGGCGGTTCTCGAACAGGGTGCGGTTGGGCAGGCCTGTGAGTGGGTCGTGGTGCGCCTGGTAGTCAAGTTTCGCCTGGGCATGCTTGAGGCTGGATATGTCGGCAAACACCGCAACAAAGTGGGTTATACCCCGGTCCCTGTTGCGCACGGCACTGATGGTCAACCAACTGGGGTACAGCTCGCCATTTTTGCGGCGGTTATGGATTTCGCCCTGCCAGTGGCCTTCAGCGGTGAGCTGGTGCCACATGGCGGCGTAAAAGGCACTGTCGTGCTGCCCTGAGGCAAGCAGACGCGGAGTTTGCCCCAAGGCTTCGAACTCGCTGTAGCCGGTAATCTCGCTGAAGGCCCGGTTGACGGCACTGATGCGTTGCTCGGTGTCCGTGATCAATACGCCTTCGGCCGTGTTTTCGAACACGGTGGCGGCCAGTTGCAGCTTTTCCTGCATCAGATGCCTTTCAGTGATGTCCCGTGCGATGGTCAACATGCAATCGACCCCGCCTATTGGCAGTGGCCGTGCGGAGAGCTCACACAGGCGTATCTGGCCGTCGCTACGGCGGATATGGCAGCTGAAATCGCGGACAAAGCCGTCTCTTTTCAGCAGTTCAAGCAAGCGCCGTCGTTCATTGAGGTCTACCCACATGCCCAGGTCCAGGGTGGTGTGGTCCAGTGATACATGGCTGTCGTAGCCGGTCAGGCGGCAGAAACCCTCGTTTACTTCAAGCAGCAAGCCATCGCTCTGGCGCGAAAGCAGTAAACCGTCAGGGGAGGCGTGGAAGGCCTTGGCGAACTTCTCTTCGGAGGTTTGCAGCTGTTCTTGGGTTTCTTTGAGTTGGCTGATGTCGCGTACGGTGACGACCAGGGCCGGTGTGCTGTCGAGCTCAAAGGTCTCCGCCGAGATCAGGCCGGTGAACAATTGGCCGTTGCTGCGGCGAAACAGCGTTTCCAAGTTGCTGATACTGCCCGATTGCAGGCGCAGCAGCAGTTCTGGGCCGATCCCATTGACGCCCCAAATACCGAGTTCGCTGGCCGTACGGCCAATGACCTGGGTCGCGCTCAGGCCGATTTGCTCTTCGAAGGCCTCGTTGACCTCTATCAGACAGCCGTCGCTGAGGCGGGCAATCAGCAGAATGTCCGGACACTGCTGGAACACGGAGGCAAACTTCTGCTCCGAGAGTCGCAAGGCATCCTCGGCATTCTTGGTTTCGCTGATATCGATCATCAGCCCGCGCATGACCGGCTTATGCCCGTGTTCGATCAGGCTGACGATATCGCGTACCCAAAGGCTACGGCCATCGGCACGAATCACCCGATACTCAAGGCTATGGTCGCGCCCCGCAGCGGTTTCGCTGTCGCAGTAGGCTTGGGCCCAGAGGGCGTCATCGGCGTGGATGATGCTGCGCCAGAAGCCCGGACGCAGCCATTGGTCCAGTGGATATCCGAGTAAGTCTTCGGCATGAGGCGAAACGTAGTTGTAAGTGAAGTCATTGGCATCCGCTTCCCAGGCGATCGCCGAGAGGCTTTCTACCAGGCCACGGTAGTGATATTCGCTGCTGCGCAGCTCCTGTTCCAAAGCGATTCGTCGAGATATTTCCGAGCTCAGGCGCCTGTTTACTCGAATCACTGCCCCCAGAATCGCCACCAGCAGCAATATGCCGGGCAAGCCGTAGATCAACAGGTCGTACCAGAGCGTCCGGTGATCCAGAACATTACCGACCCAGCGCTCCTGAATCTGGCTGATTTCACCGGGGCTCATGTCGGCCATGACCTTGTCGAGAATGCCAACCAGGATCTTCTGCTCCCGTGGCACAGCCATAGCCAGTTGGTAGCGGTAGGTGGTTTCACCGCTGACATACAGACCGTCGAGTTTGAGCTGGCGCAAGCTCCAGATACTCGAAGCAAGGTCGCCAACCACCGCATCAACTTCGTCGGTAGCCAGCGCCTGTAGGGTCGAGCTGACGTTCGGCAGGGCGACCAGGTTCAAGTCTGGGTGATGGGTGCGCAGCAGTTCATGCGGCGCATAGTTCTCCACGACGGCAACTTTCAGGCCGTAGAGATCTTTTAGAGAGCGTGGCTGCGCCCCGCCTTCATGGGCCAGGATGACGATCGGGAAATCGAGGTAGGGGCGAGAAAAGGCCAGAAACCCCTGACGCTCTGGTGTTGACATGATACCCGGGAGTAAATCCAGCTTGTTCTGGCGTGCTTGCTCAAGAACTGCCGTCCAGCTCGTCGGTTCGATTGGCTTGAAAGTCACGCCCAGTCGTTCCTGAATAAGGGCAATGTAGTCGGCAGCCAATCCCTGGTAGCGACCGTCCGGGTCACGGAATTCAAACGGTGGCCAGGATGCATCAACGCCCAAGCGCAGCTGCGGGTGAGCACTGAGCCAGGCTTGTTCTTCATCGGTCAGGGTCAAGGCGCCGGCCGTTGCACTCCAGAGCAATTGGAGTAGCAACAGAAGGGCCGGCATTCTGGGCATAACGGCCTCGTCGCACGGTTGAACTGATTCGAGTGTAGACGGGCATTTCTGTGAGGGGGGACTGGCGAGCGCGTTAAAACGGTTGATTGCGCAAAAGAAAAACCCCGGCCTGGGCCGGGGTTTGTCATCACTCGTCGAGGAAGGAGCGCAGATGCTCGCTTCGCGTCGGATGGCGCAGCTTGCGCAGCGCCTTGGCTTCAATTTGACGGATCCGTTCACGGGTCACGTCGAACTGCTTGCCGACCTCTTCGAGGGTGTGATCGGTGTTCATGTCGATACCGAATCGCATGCGCAGCACCTTGGCTTCACGTGCGGTCAGACCGGAGAGCACATCACGGGTCGCTTCCTTGAGGCTTTCGACCGTGGCCACATCGATTGGCGACTGCATGGTCGAGTCTTCGATGAAGTCACCCAGATGCGAGTCTTCGTCGTCACCGATCGGGGTTTCCATGGAGATCGGCTCTTTGGCGATCTTCAATACCTTGCGGATCTTGTCCTCAGGCATTTCCATGCGTTCACCCAGCTCTTCCGGGGTCGGTTCGCGACCCATTTCCTGCAACATCTGCCGGGAAATACGGTTGAGCTTGTTGATCGTCTCGATCATGTGCACCGGAATACGGATGGTGCGAGCCTGGTCGGCGATCGAACGGGTGATCGCCTGACGAATCCACCAGGTGGCATAGGTCGAGAACTTGTAACCACGACGGTATTCGAACTTGTCCACCGCCTTCATCAGGCCGATGTTGCCTTCCTGGATCAGGTCGAGGAACTGCAGACCGCGGTTGGTGTACTTCTTGGCGATCGAGATAACCAGACGCAGGTTGGCCTCAACCATCTCTTTCTTCGCCCGACGAGCCTTGGCTTCACCGATCGACATGCGACGGTTGATGTCCTTGATCTCGGCGATAGTCAGACCGGTTTCGGTTTCCAGGTCGATCAGCTTCTGCTGGCAAGCAACGATCGCGTCGTTTTTCTCGCCCAGCGCGGCCGCCCACTTGGTGCTGCGCTTGGACAGATCGCCGCTCCAGGTCTGGTCGGTTTCGTTGCTCGGGAACAGACGCAGGAAGTCAGCGCGTGGCATGCGTGCGTCACGGACACACAGTTGCATGATTGCGCGTTCTTGCTGACGCAGACGATCCAGAGCGCTGCGAACACGTTCGACCAGTACTTCGAACTGCTTTGGCACCAGCTTGATCGGCATGAACAGCTCTGCCAGTTCAAGCATCGCCTTGAGGCTGTCCTTGTGCTGGCGACCGTTCTTTTTCAGCACTTTGAGGGTAGCGTTCAGTTGTTCCTGAACGGCACCAAAGCGCTGCTGGGCAACGACTGGATCGGGACCGCTTTCGGTTTCCTCTTCCTCTTCGTCACTTTCTTTCTCTTCCTCGTCGTCATCAGCATCGGTTTTGGCCGGTGCTTTCGGGTCGACAGGCGGCGGTACTTCGGCCGGCGGCGCGATGCCGTCATCCGGGTCGATGTAGCCGCTGAGCACGTCCGACAGGCGGCCGCCTTCGGCGGTCACACGGTCGTATTCGCTGAGAATGTAGTCGACAGTACCCGGGAAGTGGGCGATAGCGCCCATGACTTCGCGAATACCTTCTTCGATACGCTTGGCGATTTCGATCTCGCCTTCGCGGGTCAGCAGCTCGACGGTACCCATTTCACGCATGTACATGCGCACTGGGTCAGTCGTGCGACCGATATCGGTTTCCACAGCCGCCAACGCTGCCGCAGCTTCTTCAGCTGCTGCTTCGTCGGTATCGGCTTCGGCCAACAAAAGGGCATCCGCATCCGGAGCACTCTCGAATACGTTGATCCCCATGTCGTTGATCATGCGGATGATGTCTTCCACCTGCTCAGGATCTGAAATATCCTCTGGCAGATGGTCGTTGACCTCCGCGTAAGTCAGGTAGCCCTGCTCACGACCGCGGGTGATCAACTCTTTGATGCGAGACTGCTGTTGCGCTTTTCCGGACATAACACCCTATCCACTGAAGGTCTTGGCGGGCAAAAAACAAGCCGAGGATTATACCCGAGCTAGGACCTCACGCGCCAGTTGAGGTCGGGGTTTGTGCGGGAACATTCCGGCTTAACAGGTCGCGCAGCTGATTTTTCTCCTCTGCGCTCAACTCACTTTGACGTGCTTTCCTGAGCAGATGTTCCAGGCTTCGCTCGCGTTGGCGAGCGGACAAGCTAGTTATAGTGTCGAAAAACTGTTGTTCAAGGTTATCGGCATCGATCAGCCATTCCTTTTCCGCTAATGCCCGCAGTAGACGACCTTGTTCGGTGCCATGCCAGCGAGCGATCAGTTGTAGTGAGCGTAGCTCAGGATTCTTTTGCAACGCTTCGAGCAGGGCCACCAGTAGCTGGGCGTAGACGTGTTCTTCGGCCGCAAAGTGGCCGGCATCTTCGACCTTTTTAGCGAGCTGCGGATGGTGAAGTAAGGTGCGCAAAGCGCTCAAGGTCGGCGGTTCTACCGAGGTTGGCACTCGTGGCGGGGCGTCTTGGCGTTGGCCGTTGCGCTCCCAGGGTTTGCCTTTCTTGTCCCAGGGTTTGCCTTCCCACTTCTTCTTCCCGCCCTTGTTCGGTGTCCACGGTTGTTGCGCCGGTGCGTACTCGGGTTGGTGAAAGTCACTGTAATCCGGCGTGTAGTCGGGAATGGCATCGTAATCGATGCCTGGGTCGTAACTGGGCGGCGCTTCAACCGGGGCACTATGACTTAGTTGCTCGACCTGTTGGTTATCGAGCCCAGTGATTTCTTTGAGGCGATTACGCATCAGTGCGCGCAGGTTGGCGCCGGGCACTTTTTCGATCAACGGTGCTGCCAGGGTGGCCATATGGGCCTTTCCCTCCAGCGAGCGCGGGTCGGCTTCTTCGGTCAACTGCTGGAAAAAGTAGTCGGCCAGGGGTTGGGCGTGCTGATTGATGCGGGCTCGGAAGGCGTCAGTGCCTTCGGCACGAATCAGGGTGTCCGGGTCTTCGCCTTCGGGCAGGAATAAAAAGCGAGCCTTGCGGCCGTCTTGCAGGCTCGACAGGGCTGATTCGAGTGCGCGCCAGGCGGCGTTTCGGCCAGCCTGGTCGCCGTCAAAGCAGAACAACACACTAGGCACTACACGAAACAGGCGCTTGAGGTGCTCTTCGCTGGTGGCCGTGCCCAAGGTCGCCACGGCATTGCGCAGGCCTTGCTGGGCCAGGGCGATGACGTCCATGTAGCCTTCAACCACGATGATTTCATCGAGATTGCGGTTGAACTTACGCGCTTCGTAAAGCCCGTAGAGCTCCTGGCCTTTATGGAATACCGGGGTTTCCGGGGAGTTCAGGTACTTGGGTTTGTCGTCGCCAAGCACCCGGCCACCGAAGGCGATGACCCGGCCGCGACTGTCACGGATCGGGAACATGACCCGGTCACGGAAGCGATCGTAACGCTTGCCGGACTCGGCATTTTCAATCAGTAGGCCGGCATCGATCATGGCTTTCTGTTGCAGGGTGTCACTGCTCAAGTGCTTGAACAGGTTGTCCCAGCCGGGCGGGGCATAGCCCAAGCCGAAATCCCGCGCAATTTCACCGGACAGGCCGCGGCCTTTGAGGTATTCCACCGCCGAGCGGCGCGTCGGGTGGCTTTTCAGTGCCTGACGGTAAAACTCGGCGGCTGCTTCCAGCAGCGGATATAGCGGCGAGTCGGTGGGCTGCCGAGGCTTTTGCCCGCGGCTACCTTCCTCGCGAGGGACTTCCATGCCTGCGGCCTTGGCCAGTTCCTCGACAGCCTGGGGGAAATCCAGGTTGTCGTGGTCCATGATGAAGCCAAGGGCGTTGCCGCCCGCACCGCAGCCGAAGCAGTAGTAGAACTGCTTGTCGGGGCTGACGCTGAAGGACGGGGTTTTTTCCTTATGGAACGGGCAGCAGGCAGTGAGGTTCTTACCGGCTTTTTTCAGTTGCACGCGCGAACTCACCACATCGACGATGTCGGTACGGTTGAGGAGGTCGTCGATGAAACTTTGGGGAATCAGCCCGGCCATGGCACTCTCATCATCAGGCGATAAGCAAGTGTAATCGCTAATGCTGCGGGAACGGCTGCGCGTTCGAGCGATGTCGAATGGCGTAACACAAAATTCGGAAAGACGTGCTCGTCGGTAGCCGGTGAAGGCTCGTCAGTAATGACGTGCACAGCTGGCGTTGAGGCCAGTTCTGACGATTCAGGCAGGTTGTCCGCATTACCAGGGTAATGGGACGCCTCGGACCCGAGGGTCTGAGGGTCAAGCAACGACTGCCGGCAGCCCGGCTTTAGGCCGGGCGAGGCAGAAGCTTGCGACGGGCGTCTGTATTAGTACAGGCGAACGGCGCGGCGCTGTTCGCGCTGAACTTTCTTGGCGTGACGTTTAACAGCGGCTGCTGCTTTGCGCTTACGCTCAGAAGTCGGCTTCTCGTAAAATTCGCGGCTACGAACTTCAGCCAGAACACCGGCTTTTTCGCAGGAGCGCTTGAAACGACGCAGAGCTACGTCGAAGGGTTCATTCTCTTTAACTTTGACGGCTGGCATCCAGAGCTACCTTCATTCATTACCGGGGGTCAACGAACTCGTGGCAAAACTGTGCACTGGAGAACGTCGGTTTTTAAGGGTTGCGGATGTTAACCCTTAGCCAGCCGGAATGCAAAGCCTCTGATCGAAAACCGCTGGTCGGCACCGGGAGTGGGGACTATCATGCGCGCCTTCGAATTCAGCCTCCACAAGGCGCAGACCCATGCTAGTACTGGGATTAGAAACATCCTGCGACGAAACCGGCGTCGCATTATACGACAGTGAACGCGGTCTTTTGGCCGATGCATTGTTCAGTCAGATCGACCTGCACCGTGCCTATGGCGGCGTGGTGCCGGAGCTGGCCTCGCGAGATCACGTCAAGCGTATGCTGCCGTTGATCCGCCAGGTGCTGGCTGAGGCCGACTGTGTCGCTACCGAAATTGATGCCATTGCCTATACCGCCGGCCCCGGGCTGGTTGGCGCGCTGCTGGTGGGGGCGTCCTGCGCCCAGGCCCTGGCGTTCGCCTGGGGTATTCCGGCGTTGGGCGTGCATCACATGGAAGGTCATTTGCTCGCACCGATGCTCGAGGAGCAGCCGCCAGAGTTTCCGTTCGTCGCTTTGCTGGTGTCCGGTGGGCATACCCAGTTGGTGCGCGTGGATGGCATTGGCCGTTATGAGCTGCTGGGCGAAACCCTTGATGATGCTGCAGGCGAAGCCTTCGACAAGACCGCCAAACTGATGGGTCTCAATTATCCGGGTGGCCCGGAAATCGCCCGTCTGGCCACTCAGGGTGTCCCTGGGCGGTTCGTGTTCCCACGGCCGATGACTGATCGTCCGGGCCTGGACTTCAGCTTCAGCGGCCTCAAGACCTTTGCCCTGAACACTTGGCAGCAGTGTCAGAAGGCTGGAGACGACGGCGAGCAAACTCGTTGCGACGTGTCGCTAGCCTTCCAGCAGGCGGTGGTGGAGACTCTGACCATCAAGTGCAAGCGCGCTTTGAAGCAGACTGGCCTGAAGCGGTTGGTGATCGCCGGTGGCGTCAGTGCGAACAAGGCGCTGCGGTCCTCGTTGGAAGAGATGCTCGCGGGCATCAAGGGCAATGTCTACTACGCCCGCCCGCAGTTCTGCACCGACAACGGCGCCATGATCGCTTATGCCGGTTGCCAGCGGTTGGCTGCGGGGCAGCAGGAAAGCCTGGCGATCAGCGTGCAGGCGCGCTGGCCGATGGAGCAGTTGGCACCGCTGTGATCAGCGGTGCTCATGCAGATGATTCAGAAATGCCGTTCGCGACCGGCGAAAAGGTCGCGTAGATTGCCGCGGTGGCGCCACACGATCAGCACTGTCAGCACGCTGATTGGCAGTAGCGCTTCTGGCTCGCGCCAGGCAAGCAGCGGCAGGGTTAGAGGCGTGGCGATCAACGCCGCCAGTGAGCTGGTGCGGGTCAGGTAGAAGGTCAGTAGCCAGGCGCTGATGGCCAGCAGTGCTGCCGGTGGGTAAAGGCCCAGCAGCAAGCCGGCGGCGGTAGCGACACCTTTACCGCCACGGAAGCAGAAGTACACCGGGAACAGATGGCCGATGACTGCGCACAAGCCGATCCAGGCTTGTTGTTGCAGATCAAGGCCGGCAAGACTGGCGATCAGCACCGGCAACAAGCCTTTGCACAGGTCGCCAAGCAGGGTCAGGACCGCCAGTTTGCGGCCGGCCAGGCGCAGCATGTTGGTTGCACCGGCATTGCCAGAACCGCTCATGCGCGGGTCCGGGCTGCCAGAGAGGCGGCTAAGGAGAATGGCAAAGGACAGCGAGCCAAGCAGGTAGGCGAGCAGCGCCAGTAACCAAAACATGCTAACTATTCCGGGCGAGGACGCCCTGATTCTAACGGCGCCAGTCGCCCTTGTCGTGCAGTGGAGAGAAGTGCTTGGACAGAGTGTTCATCGAAGGCCTGGAAGTTGATACCGTCATCGGTGCCTATGACTGGGAGCGTGGGATTCGCCAGTGCCTGCGTCTGGACCTGCGTTTTGCCTGGGATAACCGTCCGGCAGCGGCGGGGGACGACCTCACGCTGGCGTTGGACTACGCTAGCGTCAGCGCGCGTATCCAGGCATTTGCCGAACAATCCGAGTTTCAGCTGGTCGAGACGTTTGCCGAACGTCTGGCGGCGGTGTTGATGAGTGAGTTTCAAATCCCTTGGCTGCAACTCAAACTGACCAAGCCCGGTGCTGTAGCAGCCGCCACAGGCGTGGGTGTGGAGATTGAGCGCGGATGTCTCTAAACCGGGTATACCTTGGTCTTGGCAGTAATGTCGAGCGTGAACAGCACCTGTGTGCGGGGCTGGATGCGCTGGCTGGTTTTCTCCAGGACATGCGCTGTTCGGCAGTGTTTGAGAGCCAGGCGGTAGGAATCAAGAGTGGTCCATTCTTCAATCTGGTGGTTACTGGGTTGACTGACTTGCCCTTGATGGAGCTGGACCGTCGACTCAAGTTCATTGAGGCCGACAACGGTCGGTACGCTCCCGAACGTAAGGGCCTGCCGCTGGATATCGATGTACTGATGTACAACGATCTGCATGGCAGCTTTGACGGCCTGGTGCTGCCTCGGGCCGAGATTCTCAAGAACGCGTTCGTGCTGTGGCCGCTGTCATTGATTGCGCCACAACTGGTGCATTCGGGGGTAGGCAAAACCATGGCCCAGCTGTGGGCTGAGGCGCATATTGATCAGGTCCTGGCGCCAGTTCCGTTTGAGTGGCGCGGGCAGCAATTAACCGGTCTTTGACGCCTGTTCGCGGATGATGCCGGCTCCCAGCGGTTCACGTGTGAGCCGGCCTTGCCTGCGAAGCGAATACCACGCGCTTCAGCTGAGGGCGCTGTCCTTGTAGGTCTGCAGCGCCTTCAAACGTTCTACTTTGAGCGCCTCGCCCAGGGCCTGCCCGGTCAGCCCACTCTGTACCAGTGGCTGTACTTGCACCGCTCTGGCTGCTGCTGCCGCACCGCGCAGGTAATCCGCCTGTGGATAATCCCGCTGCTCCAGCCCCTTGCGCCCTCGCGCGTCCATTTCGCAAGCGGCAATGAACTCCTCGAAGCGCTGTGGGCGGCGATAAACATCGAACCGTTGCAATAACTCAAGCAGGGTCGAGGCCTTGAGCTCCAAGGCGCGGTGACAATGGGTATGGTACTCACCGACCAGTAGTGCCAGCTCTTGGCAGTCGCGCGGCACCTTGAAGCGTTGGTTGACCGCATTGATCAGCTTCAGGCCGCGCTGCTCGTGAGCGATATGTCGTGGCCATTGCGACTCAGGTGTGGTGCCCTTGCCCAGATCATGCAGCAAGCAGGCCCAGCGCACCGTCAACGGTTGCTGGTGCTGTGCAGCTTGTTCGAGGACCGATAGAGTATGGATGCCGCTGTCGATTTCTGGATGGTGGGCCGCCGGTTGCGGGACGCCAAACAATGCATCCAATTCAGGCATCAGCTCCTTCAGGGCGCCGCAATCGCGCAGCACCTGGATGAACACCTGGGGTTTATCTTCCATCAGCGCCCGGGCGATTTCCTTCCAGCTGCGTTCGGCGGTGAGCGCTTGCAGCTCGCCGGATTCGCTGAGCTGACGCATCAGTTCGACGGTTTCTTCGGCTACCGTGAAGCCCAGCCCGGCGTAACGCGCGGCGAACCGTGCCACGCGCAGGACCCGCAAAGGATCTTCGGCGAACGCCGGGGATACATGGCGCAAAATGCGGTCTTCAAGGTCTTTCTGGCCATGATAGGGATCACTGACAATACCCTGCTCATCCTCGGCCATGGCGTTGATGGTCAGATCGCGGCGGATCAGGTCCTCTTCGAGGGTGACCTCGGGGCTGGCATGAAAGGTGAATCCGCCATAACCGCGGCCGCTCTTGCGCTCGGTGCGCGCCAGCGCGTACTCCTCGCCGCTTTGGGGGTGGATGAAGACCGGAAAGTCGGCACCGACAGGTCTATAGCCCAGTGCCTGCATCTGCTCTGCGCTAGCGCCGACCACGACCCAGTCGATATCACTGACCGGCTGCCCGAGCAGGCGGTCCCGTACGGCACCGCCGACTTTGTAGATCTGCATGTAAATCCTCCGTTGATGCCACAGGATACCCTGTCTGACAGCAACGGAGGACCGGTCTACAGGTGCACCACCGCCAAGTCCAGGCGACCATACTCGGCGTCGCCATGCTCGCCCTTGGGCGGCACGTGGTGGGTCTTCATGATCTGTTCGCCCTGCAGGGTTTCCAGGTGGATATCGAAGCCCCACAGGCGATGCAGATGCTTGAGAACCTCCTCGGTCGAGTCGCCCAATGGTTTGCGATCATGTTGCTGGTGGCGCAGGGTCAGCGAGCGGTCGCCGCGGCGGTCGATGCTCCAGATCTGTACGTTGGGTTCACGGTTGCCCAGGTTGTACTGAGCGGCCAGGGTTTCGCGGATGATCCGGTAGCCGCTTTCGTCATGAATGGCCGGCACCAGCAGGTCATCGCGCTGGTCGTCATCAAGGATGCTGAACAGCTTGAGGTCGCGGATCACGGTAGGTGACAGATACTGCAGGATAAAGCTCTCGTCCTTGAAGCTGCTCATGGCGAACTTGATGGTCGACAGCCAGTCGCTGCCGGCAATATCCGGGAACCAGCGACGGTCCTCTTCAGTGGGGTGCTCGCACATGCGCCGTATGTCGCGGTACATGGCAAAACCCAGGGCATAGGGGTTGATGCCGCTGTAGTAGGGGCTGTCGAAGCCAGGCTGGAACACCACGCTGGTGTGCGACTGCAAAAACTCCATCATGAAGCCTTCGGTGACCAGGCCTTCGTCGTACAGGTCGTTCATCAGAGTGTAGTGCCAGAAGGTCGCCCAGCCTTCGTTCATTACCTGGGTCTGCCGTTGTGGGTAAAAGTACTGGGCAATCTTGCGCACGATGCGCACGATCTCGCGCTGCCAGGGCTCGAGCAGCGGGGCGTGTTTTTCGATGAAATAGAGAATGTTTTCCTGGGGTTCAGCCGGAAAACGGGCGTTGTCACGGTCGCTGTTCTTGTCAGCGCCTTTAGGAATGGTTCGCCACAGGTCGTTGATCTGCTTTTGCAGGTGCTCTTCCCGTTCCTTCTGCCGGCGCCGCTCCTCTTCGGCGGAAATCGGATACGGACGCTTGTAGCGGTCAACGCCGTAGTTCATCAGTGCGTGGCAAGAGTCGAGCAGGTCTTCTACGGCATCGATGCCGTGGCGCTCTTCGCACTGGGTGATGTACTGCTTGGCAAACACCAGGTAGTCGATGATCGAGCTGGCGTCGGTCCAGGTTCGGAACAGGTAATTACCCTTGAAAAAGCTGTTGTGGCCGTAGCAAGCATGGGCAACCACCAAGGCCTGCATGCAGATGGTGTTTTCTTCCATCAGGTAGGCAATGCACGGGTCGGAGTTGATCACGATCTCATAGGCCAGGCCCATCTGGCCCCGGCTGTAGGATTTCTCAGTGCTGAGGAAGTGTTTGCCGTAGGACCAATGGTGGTAGCCCAGTGGCATGCCGACGGAGGCATAGGCATCCATCATCTGCTCGGCGGTGATCACTTCAATCTGGTTGGGGTAAGTGTCCAGGGCATAGCGCTCGGCCAGGCGGCTGATTTCCCGGTCATAGGCCTGGATCAGTTCGAATGTCCATTCGGACCCGGTAGAAATGGGTTGGCGCTTCTGCTCTCTAGCGGTCATGTCACTAACCTGCGCTGGAAGAGTTCACGGAAGACCGGATAGATATCGCCGGCCGACACCAGCTGTTGCTGGGCGAATGTATCGGCAAAGGCTTCACCGATACGCTCATACTCGTACCACAATGCCTGATGTTCGCGAGGGGTGATCTCAACGTAAGTGTAGTACTGGACGAACGGCATGATTTGCTTGGTCAGGATCTCGCGGCAGATCGGTGAGTCGTCGTTCCAGTTGTCGCCATCCGAGGCCTGGGCCGCGTAAATATTCCACTCATTGGCCGGGTAGCGCTCGGCCATGATCTCCTGCATCAGCTTCAGTGCGCTGGAGACAATGGTGCCGCCGGTTTCTCGGGAATAGAAAAACTCCTCTTCGTCGACTTCGCGGGCGCTGGTGTGGTGGCGGATGAACACCACTTCGATTTTGTCGTAGTTACGCTTGAGGAACAGGTACAGGAGGATGAAAAAGCGTTTGGCAATGTCTTTGGTAGCTTGGGTCATGGACCCGGAAACATCCATCAGGCAAAACATCACTGCTTTGGAGCTGGGATTGGGTTGCTTGATCAGCAGGTTGTATTTGAGGTCAAAGGTATCGAGGAAGGGAACACGGTTGATGCGTGCACTCAATCGTTCTATTTCGGTTTCAATTTCCTGAATATCGCCGAAGTTGTCTGGTTCTTCCCGTTTCAGTCGCGCCAGTTCCTCTTGTGCTAAGCGCAGTTTGGCGCGGCTGCTGCCGGACAAGGCGATGCGTCGGGCATGGGCCGAGCGCAAGGTGCGGATGATGTTGATACGGGATGGGTTGCCTTCATTGCTGATGCCCGCGCGGACGGTCTTGAAGGTGTCGGTGCCAGCCAGGTGGCGTTTGACCAGGTTGGGTAGCTCCAGGTCTTCGAACATGAACTCGAGAAACTCCTCCTGAGTGATCTGGAAGACGAATTCGTCCATGCCTTCACCGGAGTTCCCGGCCTTGCCACGCCCACCGCCACCGCCACCACCCTGCGGCCGGGCGATGTGCTCGCCAGCGGTGAACTCCTTGTTGCCGGGATGGACCACGGTCTGTTTGCCGCCGCGGCCATGATGAAGCACCGGCTCGTCGATATCGCGACCGGGTATGCTGATCTGCTCGCCATGCTCCATGTCGGTAATGGAGCGGCGACTTACGGCCTCCTCGACGGCTTTCTTGATGTGGTCACGGTATCGCCGCAGGAAACGCTGGCGGTTGACCGTGCTCTTGTTCTTGCCGTTCAGGCGTCGGTCGATCACATAGCTCATAGGCCCCTCCGGGGAGCTGAAGACTCAAGCTTCAAGCCGCAAGCTGGGCCAGGCGGCTCACGTGTGCCTGGCTTAGTGCTTGCGGCTTGCCACTTACAGCTCGGTCACTGCGACTTTCTGACCCGCAGGTACCATTCCGAGAGCAGCCGAACTTGCTTGTCTGTGTAACCGCGTTCCACCATTCGGGTGACGAAGTCGTTGTGTTTCTGTTGATCCTCTTTGCTGGCTTTGGCGTTGAAGCTGATGACGGGCAGCAGGTCTTCGGTGTTGGAGAACATTTTCTTCTCGATCACCACCCGCAGTTTTTCATAGCTGAGCCAGGTTGGATTCTTGCCGTTGTTGTTGGCACGGGCACGCAGCACGAAGTTGACGATTTCGTTGCGGAAGTCTTTCGGGTTGCTGATGCCAGCGGGCTTCTCGATTTTCTCCAGCTCTTCGTTCAGCGCAATACGGTTGAGAATTTCGCCCGTTTCCGGGTCGCGGTATTCCTGGTCCTGAATCCAGAAGTCGGCGTAAAGCACGTAGCGGTCGAAAATGTTCTGGCCGTACTCGCTGTAGGACTCAAGGTAAGCGGTCTGGATTTCCTTGCCGATGAACTCGATGTAGCGCGGCGCCAGGTACTCTTTGAGGTAACGCAGGTAGCGCTCGCGCACCTCTGCCGGGAACTGTTCCTGTTCGATTTGCTGCTCCAATACATAGAGCAAGTGCACCGGGTTGGCGGCGATCTCGTGTGGGTCGAAGTTGAAGACTTTCGACAAGATCTTGAAAGCAAACCGGGTCGACAGGCCATTCATCCCTTCATCGACACCCGCCGCATCGCGGTATTCCTGAATCGACTTGGCCTTGGGGTCGGTGTCCTTGAGATTTTCGCCGTCATACACGCGCATTTTCGAATAGATATTCGAGTTTTCCGGCTCTTTCAGGCGGGAGAGCACGGTGAACTGGGCAAGCATTTTCAGGGTGTCAGGTGCGCAGTGGGCCTTGGCCAGCGAACTGTTGAACAGCAGCTTGTCGTAGATCTTGATCTCATCGCTGACCCGCAGGCAGTACGGCACTTTGACGATGTAGATCCGGTCAATGAACGCCTCGTTGTTCTTGTTGTTGCGAAAGCTGTGCCATTCCGATTCGTTGGAGTGGGCCAGCAGGATCCCGGAGTAGGGGATTGCACCGAGGCCTTCGGTACTGTTGTAGTTACCTTCTTGGGTGGCGGTCAGTAATGGGTGCAGAACCTTGATCGGCGCCTTGAACATCTCGACGAATTCCATTAGGCCCTGGTTGGCCCGGCACAGCGCGCCCGAATAGCTGTAGGCGTCGGCGTCGTTCTGTGGGTATTCCTCGAGCTTGCGGATATCGACCTTACCGACCAGAGCCGAAATATCCTGGTTGTTTTCGTCACCCGGCTCGGTCTTGGCCACGGCGATCTGGTTGAGAATCGAGGGGTAGAGTTTGACCACTTTGAACTGGCTGATGTCGCCCCCGAACTCGGCCAGGCGCTTGGTCGCCCAAGGCGACATGATGGTGTTCAGGTAACGCCGCGGAATACCGAAGTCTTCTTCCAGAATCGCGCCGTCTTCTGCGGCGTTGAACAGCCCTAAAGGCGACTCGAACACCGGCGAGCCCTTGATGGCATAGAAGGGCACCTTTTCCATCAGTTGCTTGAGCTTTTCGGCCAGCGACGACTTACCGCCACCGACAGGACCGAGCAGATAGAGGATCTGTTTCTTCTCTTCCAGACCTTGGGCGGCATGACGGAAGTAGGAGACGATCTGATCGATGCACTCCTCCATGCCATGGAAGTCTTCGAAGGCTGGATAGCGACGGATCACCTTGTTGGAGAAGATTCGCGACAGCCTGGAGTTGTTCGAGGTATCGACCAGTTCCGGCTCACCGATGGCCATCAACAGGCGTTCGGACGCTGACGCGTAAGCACTGCGATCGCTTTTGCAGAGCTCAAGGTACTCTTGCAGCGAAAGTTCTTCCTGACGGGTGGACTCGAAACGTTGTTGGAAGTGGCTAAAAATACTCATGACGTCACCTCGCTCGATACGTGGAGCCGACGCCGGATCAGTCAGCTGATGCTGGCATGCAATCGGCACTGCCGATTGCTGTATACCCCCCAGAACACCTGTAAAGTCGCTACCGATGACCCGCACGCCGGTGTACCGGCTCTCCCCTTTTTGGATGGCCTGGGCTTAAGGATAGTTCGTTCTCGGCGAGGTCAAGGGCGGTTGGATGAATTGTTCGTCGCGACCGTTCGTCAGGTCAGGCGCGAGCCCGCACAGGACGCGGGCTGCAGGAATTGAAAAAAATTATTCAGCAGTGCCTTGAGCGGTTTCCGCGGGGTAGGTACCGCGCCACAGCTCGAAGCCGCCGTCCAGGCTGTAGACGTCGGAAAAGCCCTGACTGATCAGGTAGGCAGCGGCACTCTGGCTGGAGTTGCCGTGATAGCAGACCACCACCGTTGGCGCATCCAGATCGGCGCCACGAATGAAGTCCGCGACCGAATGATTGTCCAGATGCTTCGAGCCTGTGATGTGCAGGGCGGCATAGGTTTGCGGGTCGCGAATATCGACCACGACCGCACCTTGTTCGCGCAGGGCTTGGGCCTGTTCGGGAGGGATGCGTTTGAATTCGCTCATGGGACAGTTTCCTTCAGGACTGGTCGTTCATTCTAGCCGCTTGTGCGGGCTCAGGCTGCGCTCGGGGCGTGCCTTCGTCGGTGCATTCGCAGCGATACATAGCGCCGCTGTCGACGTTATACAGGGTCATGGCGCCGCCCCATACGCAGCCGGTGTCCAGGGCAACGACATCGGGCGCATTGCAGCGGCCTTCCAGCGCGGCCCAGTGGCCGAAGATGATTTTCACGTGCCGCGAGCGGCGACCTTTATGGGCGAACCATGGCTTGTAGCCAGGTGGTGCAGTATCGGCGCCTTCCTTGCCTTTGAGGTCGAGCTTGCCCTCGCTGGTGCAAAAGCGCATGCGGGTGAAGTAGTTGGTAATTACGCGCAAGCGGGCAGTGCCGCTCAAATCCTTGCTCCATTTGTTCGGCTCATTGCCGTACATGCCGTCGAGGTAGGGTTTGAGGCGGTTGTCGTCACGCAGCACTTCTTCCACTTCGCCAGCCAGCTCCAGGGCCTTTCCCAGGGTCCACTGCGGTGGAATGCCGGCATGCACCAAGGCCACGCCGCGTTGTTCGTCATAGTGCAGCAGCTTTTGCTGGCGCAGCCAGTCAAGCAGTTCCCCCGCATCCGGAGCGTCGAGAATCTCGCGCAGGGTGTCGTTTTTCTTCAGTCGCTCGATGTTGTGCCAGGCGGCTAGCAGGTGCAGATCGTGGTTGCCTAGCACGCACACCAGTGACTCGCGCATGGCATACAGAAAACGCAGCGTCGCCAATGACTCCGGGCCACGGTTGACCAGGTCGCCCACTAGCCACAGGCGGTCAATGGTGGGGTTGAAATTGACGCGCTCAAGCAGGCACTTCAGCGGTTGCAGGCAGCCTTGCAGGTCACCCACTGCATAGACCGCCATCAGTGCAAGGCTCCAGGAACAGCCAGGCGGAAGGGGGCAATGTCGGCGTCGAAGCGTTTACCGTCTTCGGCGATCATCTGATAAGAACCCTGCATGGTGCCGACGGTGGTGCTGATCACTGCACCGCTGCTGTAAGTGTGGCTTTTGCCGGGTTCGATCAGCGGTTGCTGGCCGATCACGCCGGCGCCTTTTACTTCCTCGACCTGGCCATCGCCATTGGTAATCAACCAGTGGCGCGACAGCAGTTTGGCTGGCAACGAGCCGTTATTTTTTACGGTGATGGTGTAGGCGAAGGCGAAACGGTCGTTTTCGGGTTCGGATTGTTCTTTGAGAAAGCGGGTCACGACGCTGACGTCGATCTGATAGCGGGGATCTGACATGCAAGGGGCCTTGGAAACAGACGCTGATACGGCGATTGCGTCCAGTCTAGGCTATTGGCGGGGGTGCCGGCCAGTCATGCAGGTATGACTGGCCGTTGCGGTGCCTTATTCGGCGCCTTGTTGCTCGGCCAGCTTGTCGGCCAGGCGGACGAACGCCGCCAGGTCGAGTTGCTCAGGACGTAGGCTGCCGTCGACGCCGGCCGCTTCGATGGCTTCGCTGGTGAGCAGAGCCTTGAGGGTGTTGCGCAGGGTCTTGCGGCGCTGGTTGAAGGCTTCGCGAACGATGCGCTCCAGCAGGCGATGATCCTTGGCCGGGTGCGGCAGTGTTTCGTGAGGCACCAGGCGCACGATGGCCGAATCAACTTTGGGGGGCGGGTTGAACGCGCCTGGGCCCACGTTGAACAGGTGTTCGACCCGGCAGTGGTACTGAACCATGATCGACAACCGACCCCAGTCGCCACCACCAGGACCTGCTGCCAGGCGCTCGACCACTTCCTTCTGCAGCATGAAGTGCATGTCGCGGATCAGTTCGGCATTGTTCAGCAGGTGGAAAATCAACGGCGTTGAGATGTTGTACGGTAGGTTGCCGACCACGCGCAGGCTATTGGGCGCAGCGCCAAGGCTGGTGAAGTCGAACTTCAGCGCATCGCCCTGGTGCAGGCGGAAATTATCGCGGCCAGCGAATTGCTGGTTGAGAATCGGCACCAGGTCTTTGTCCAGCTCGACCACGTCCAGTTGTGCGCCGCTGGCCAGCAGGCCTTCGGTCAGTGCTCCCTGGCCCGGCCCAATTTCCAGCATGCGGTCTGCGGCTTTAGCGTGGATCGAGCGCAGGATGCGGTCGATAACACCGGCGTCGTGCAGGAAGTTCTGGCCAAAGCGCTTGCGCGCCCGGTGTTGGTATTGCTCACTCATATTCGGGTCTCGGCCATCTGGTAGGCGGTTTCCAGGGCGACCTGCAGGCTGCCGGTATCGATCCGGCCAGTGCCGGCCAAGTCCAGGGCAGTGCCGTGGTCGACCGAGGTGCGGATGATCGGCAGGCCCAAGGTCACGTTCACGGCTGCGCCGAAGCCCTTGTACTTGAGAACGGGCAGGCCTTGGTCGTGGTACATCGCCAGCACTGCGTCGCAATGCTCCAGATATTTGGGGGTAAACAGGGTATCGGCTGGCAGTGGGCCGCGCAGGTCCATGCCTTCGCTGCGCAAGCGCGCCAATGTGGGTTCGATGGTGTCGATTTCTTCATGGCCCAAGTGGCCACCCTCGCCAGCGTGCGGGTTCAGGCCGCAAACCAGGATGCGTGGGCTCGGGATGCCGAACTTTTGCTGCAGATCGGCGTGGAGGATTCGTGTGACGCGTTCCAGGCGTTCGGCAGTAATGGCGTCGGCCACATCGCGCAAGGGCAGGTGAGTCGTCACCAGGGCCACGCGAAGGCCGCGGGTGGCTAGCATCATTACCACTTGCGCGGTGCTGGTGAGGTCAGCGAGGAATTCGGTATGGCCGGAGAAGGCGATCCCGCTTTCGTTGATCACGCCTTTGTGCACGGGGGCGGTGATCATCCCGGCAAAATGCCCGTCCAGGCAGCCCTGGCCGGCACGGGTCAGGGTGTTGAGTACGAAGGCGGCATTGTTCTTGTCCAGCTGGCCAGCTACCACCGGGTTCTGCAGTGGCGTATCCCAGACATACAGGCTGCCGGCAGGGGCGGGCTGATCGGGGAGCGTCGCGGGCGTGACCGGTAGCAAATTGACCGCCACACCCAGTTGTGTGGCCCGCTCGGCGAGCAGGTCACAGCTGGTGATGGCAATCAGGGGGTGAGGCTGGGCTTGCGCGGCGAGCAGCAGGCACAGGTCGGGACCTATGCCGGCTGGCTCGCCGGGTGTGAGGGCGAAGCGCTGAGGTTTCACTGGGAGGCCTGATCGACGCCAGGAAGCTTGATTTCAACGTAGGCTTCGTCACGGATCTGACGCAGCCAGGTCTGCAGCTCTTCGTCATACTTACGGTTACGCAGTACGTTCATCGCTTGTTGCTCGCGAGCCTGTTCGGTGCTGTCGGTAGCGCGGCGGCCGAGAACTTCCAGGACGTGCCAGCCATATTGGGTCTGGAACGGCTTGGTGACTTCGCCTTGTGGGGCGTTGGCCATTTGTTCGCGGAACTCAGGTACCAGGGCGTTCGGGTCGACCCAGTTGAGATCACCGCCATT
This sequence comes from Pseudomonas sp. S06B 330, assembly GCF_002845275.2. Taxonomy (NCBI): domain Bacteria; kingdom Pseudomonadati; phylum Pseudomonadota; class Gammaproteobacteria; order Pseudomonadales; family Pseudomonadaceae; genus Pseudomonas; species Pseudomonas tussilaginis. Next base: position 626,693 of record NZ_CP088149.1, read on the forward strand.
AAGTGCCGAGCCAGGATCTTCGGAGAAGCTCTTCGCCAGTTCGCCGAAGTCTTCACCATTCTGGATCCGGTCGTAGAGCTTTTCAGCCAGTTGCTTGGTGGCTGCCTCGCTACGGATTTCGCTTGGCTTGATCAGGATATGGCGTACGTGCACTTCGTCACGCACCATGGCCTGGCCGCCGCGCTTTTCCTGCAGCTTGAGGATGATAAAGCCGCCTGGAGTGCGCACCGGCTCAGTGACATCACCTACCGACAGCGTGCTCAGCAGGCGATCGAACGGCGGTGGCAGCTGAGCCGCGCGACGCCAGCCCATCTCACCGCCTTCCAGAGCGGTTTCACTGGCCGAACGGGCGATGGCCAGTTGGGCGAAGTCGGCACCTTGCTTGAGCTGTTGGTAAACCTCTCCCGCTTGTTTCGCGGCGGCTTGAATAGTGGCGGAGTCAGCACGTTCCGGCGTCGGGATCAGGATGTTGGCCAGACGGTACTCTTCAGACAGCTGCATCTTGCCCATGTCCGAGGCGAGGAAGTTCTTCACTTCCTGCTCGGTCACCTGAATGCGCTCGGCCACGCGGCGCTGACGAACGCGGCTGATGATCATCTCGCGACGTACTTGTTCGCGAGCATCATCATACGACAGGCCGTCGCGGGCCAGGGCCGCGCGGAACTGCTCCAGGTTCATGCCATTGCGCTGGGCAATGGTGCCGATGGCCTGGTTCAGTTCTTCGTCAGTGATACGGATACCCGAGCGTTCGCCGATCTGCAGCTGCAGGTTTTCGACGATCAGGCGTTCGAGCACCTGCTGATCGAGCACGCCGGCGGGTGGCGCAGAGCCACCACGTTTGGCGATGGTCTGCTGGACTTCGCGCACGCGCTGGTCCAGTTGGCTCTTCATGACCACGTCGTTATCGACGATGGCCACAACGCTATCCAGAGGCTGCACGGCGGCATGCGCCGTGCCGGTCAGCAATACAGCGCCCAGCAACAGCGGGCGCAGACAATCAGTAAGCTTGGTCTTCACGGGTACGATAACCTTCAATGCCCTTGTCGAGGAACGACTCGACTTTAGTGCCCACTACGCCGCCGAGGCCTTTCAGCACAACCTGCAGGAAGATGCCGTGGTCGCCTTTTTCGTTTTGCGGAGTTGCCTGGCTGAAATCGTCATAATCGATCCAGTAACGGTTGATCAGACGCAGTTTCCAGCAGCAGTTGTCGTACTCGAAGCCACCGAAGGCTTCCAGGGTACGGTTTTGGCTGTAGTCGTGCTGCCAGCGCGCGATAGCATTCCACTGCGGAACAATCGGCCACATGACCGAGAAGTCATGTTGCTGGATCTTGTAGTAGTCCTTGACGTAGTTCGGGTCACCTGGCTTGCCGTAGTCGCTGTTACCACCGGCTGACCACGTACCTGTTGCCTGGTCGTAGCGAACCATGTCATTGCGATAGCGATAACCGAGGTTGACGACCTTGTTCACGTCATCTTCAGGCTGGTAGTGGAACATCGCACTGCCCGAGCGGGTGCTGCGGCTGTCCGGATCCCAGTTGAAGTCGGAGTTGAAGCGCCAGTCACGGTTGAAGCGATAGGCATATTCCAGCGCATAAGGCGATACGTCGGAAAGCGAGTCGTCGCGAGTGCGATAGTCGATGCCCGGCAGTTGCACCTTGCGGTCTTTGAAGTACAGCGCTTGACCAACACTGAAGCGTTGGCGCTCGAAGCCGTTTTCTTCAATCCAGCGGTTGGTTACGCCCAGCGACAGCTTATTTTCGTCACCAATCCGATCGCGGCCGCTGAAGCGGTTGTCACGGAACAACGAGCCGTAGCTGAAGGTACTTTCACCGGAGTCGAAGATCGGAATGTCTTTCTGATCTTCATAAGGCACGTACAGGTAGTACAGCCGAGGTTCCAGGGTCTGCCGGTAATTCTTGCCGAACCATTGAGTGTTACGGTCGAAATACAGGCCACTGTCAACGCTGAAGATCGGCACATTACGATTCTGGGTGCTGCTGAATTTGCCTTGAAGGTCAGAGGCGGCTGCAGCTTGCTGTTTACCCTGGCTGTCCAGGTCCAGTTCGTAATGGGTAGTGGTGTACTTGATCGAAGGCTTCAGGTAACCATAGGTCGCGGTAAGCGGCAGGCTGATTTCCGGTGCCGCATAGAAACGATCACCGTTCGCTCGGGCCAGGCCAAACACGTTCTGGTCAATTCGGCCACCGTCTGCGCGCACGCTGGTGTCCAGATTGCCGTCTTCATCAAATACCGGGCCACTCTGCAGATCACGGTCGAAGCGTACAGCCTCGGTTTGATACTTCAGATCAAGACCGCCCGGATGGTACGGCAGCATCCCGTTGAAGGTGATCTGCGGCAACTTGTCATACGGGGTGATCTTGGAGATGGTGGCCAGCTCATAGGCCTGCATGTTCAGGCGCGCGGTATAGGTGTCGCCACGCCAGGTCAATGCACCCTGCTGGTTAATGAAGTCGCGGCTCTCGACGCCAATCTGCTCTGATTCCAGGTCCTGGAAGTAGAACGGATCGCTGATGTCGGTGTAATCGACCTCAGTCATCAGGCGCTCATCCAGGCCGCCCTTGTGCTGCCAGTTGACCATCCAGCGCTGATCTTCATAGTCAGTCTGGTCTTTGCGATCGTCATTATCGTCGTTGAGGTAAGCACCACCGAACTGACCTTCACTGGATTTGGTCAGGTAGCGGAACTCGCCTTCCATCAACATGCCGCGTTTGGCCATGTAGCGTGGATACAAGGTGGCGTCGTAGTTTGGCGCCAGGTTGAAGTAGTACGGCGTGACCAGCATGAAGCCGGTGTCATCGCTGGTACTGAACGACGGTGGCAGGAAGCCGGACTGGCGACGGTCGTCGATCGGGAAGTAGATGTACGGTGTGTATAACACCGGAATATCCTTGACCCGCAGGGTGACGTTGGTCGCGGTACCGAAACCGGTGGCCGGGTTCAGGGTGATGTTGTTGCCCCTGAGCTGCCAGGCGTTGCTGTTCGGCTCACAGGTGGTATAGGTACCATCCTTGAGGCGGATGATGGCGTTCTCGGCACGCTTGGCGTACAGCGCGTTACCGCGGATACGCGACTTGTGCATCACGTATTCGGCGTTATCGACCTTGGCTTCACCGGTATCGAGCTGAATGTCGGCATGGTCGCCGACCACCAGCGAACCGTTGTCACGGATCTTGACGTTGCCGCTGAGTTCACCGCGGTTTTCGGCCTGGTACAGGTTGGCTTCGTCGGCCTCGACTTGCATGCTGCCCTGGCGCATGACCACGTCACCGGCGAGGCTGGCGATCTGCTGTTCCTGCTGGTAGCGAGATACCTTGGCACCGATGAAGGTCGGTGCTTCGTCCTTCGGCGTGGTGTCATCCATGCCCGGACGTGTTGGCTCGATGTAGGCGCCGGCACAGTACGGCCCGGTTTCGGCAAGCTGGGCAGGCGTGAGTTGATCACGCGGGACCCAGTCCAGGTGGCTGTAGTCGTCGCTGCGCGATTTCAGGCCACGGCCCTTGCTCTCGGTAACGAGCATTGGCCCTTTTGCGCTCTCGGCTTCGCCAGCCTCAGCAGTGGCCTCGCCGGATGCACTGGCAGCTGCGCCAGCATGCACCGGACGTGGCGGCAGCGTGGCTGCGTTGGTCTTGGGCTTGCAGTCCCAGCCTCCGGCAGCGGACACTTGGCAGTCGAATTGCTCTGCGGCGACCACATACGAGGTGGCCAGAGGTTGCAGTGCCAGCAGACCGCCGGTGACCAGCAACGGGAATTTTTTACGAAACGCGGGGGATTTCAATGCCATCTTATTAGTCCGGGCTTCCTGCGTGCCATCTGCCCGCGTGTGGGGCCGCACGCCTCTCGATGGTCTGAAAAAGATGCTGGATAATAAAGCATGACCCGCTTGACGGCTAGGGCCGTCGGAGACCCTTGTAATGCCTGATCATGATGTACGCCTGCAACACCTGACTGTCTGGCTCGAAGAACAACTGGCAAATCTGTTTCAGAAACAGGGCTGGGGTGCTGTTCCAAGTGGCAGCCTGACCGCTGCCAGCAGCGACGCCAGCTTCCGCCGCTATTTCCGCTGGCAGGCTGAAGGCCGCAGCTTTGTGGTCATGGATGCACCGCCACCGCAGGAAAACTGCCGTCCATTCGTCGCTATCGATCACTTGCTGGCTACGGCCAAAGTCAACGTACCGGTCATTCATGCGCAGGATCTGGAACGCGGCTTTTTGCTGCTGAGCGACCTGGGTACGCAAACCTACCTCGATGTGATCAATGCCGATAATGCCGATAGCCTGTTCGATGATGCCATCGAGGCGCTGCTGGCTTTCCAGCAATTGCCGATGGATGCCCCGTTGCCAAGTTACGACGTCGCGCTGCTGCGCCGCGAGCTTGAGCTGTTTCCCGAGTGGTATGTCGGCCGTGAGCTGGAACTGGGCTTCACCGACGCGCAACTTGCTGCTTGGCAGCGTATCAGCACCCTGTTGATCGATAGCGCGTTGGCTCAGCCCAAGGTGTTGGTACACCGCGACTATATGCCACGCAACCTGATGCAGAGTATGCCAAACCCTGGCGTGCTGGATTTCCAGGACGCGGTGTATGGGCCGGTGACCTATGACGTCACTTGCCTGTTCAAGGATGCGTTCCTCAGCTGGCCGCAAGCACGGGTGGAGGGTTGGTTGAAGGATTACTGGCAGCGCGCCCAGGCCAAAGGCATCCCGGTGCAGGCTGACTTTGAAGACTTTCACCGCGCCAGTGACCTGATGGGCGTACAGCGCCACCTCAAGGTTATCGGTATTTTTGCGCGCATCTGCCACCGCGACGGCAAACCACGCTACCTGACTGACGTGCCACGTTTCTTCGCCTATATAGATGAAGTGATCGCCCGTCGCCCGGAACTGGCCGAGCTCGATGAGCTGATCGAGAGTCTGCAAGCGAGTGCTGGAGCACGTCCATGAAAGCAATGATTCTGGCTGCGGGCAAAGGTGAGCGGATGCGTCCGCTCACGTTGCACACGCCCAAACCGCTGCTGCCTGTGGCTGGTGTGCCGTTGATCGAGTACCACCTGCGTGCCCTGGGGCTGGCAGGTATCAAGGAAGTGGTGATCAACCACGCCTGGCTGGGCGCGCAGATCGAAGCGCACTTGGGTAATGGCGCGGGTTGGGGCCTGAGTATCAGTTACTCCGCTGAAGGGGAGCCACTGGAAACCGGCGGCGGTATTTTCAAAGCCTTGCCGTTGCTGGGTGAGCAACCGTTTGTGCTGGTCAACGGTGACGTTTGGACCGAATACGACTTCTCCTGCTTGCCAGAAAAACCTGCCGGTCTTGCCCATTTGGTGCTGGTCGACAACCCTGGGCATCACGGCAAGGGTGATTTCTGTTTGCAGCAAGGGTTGGTCAGCGATGGGCTGGACGGTGCTCCCACGCTGACCTATAGCGGTATTGCCGTTATCGACCCAGCGCTGTTCAACGGCTGTACGCCTGGTGCCTTCAAGTTGGCCCCCCTGCTGCGCGATGCCATGGCGGTTGGGCAGGTCACTGGCGAGCATTTCGCAGGTCATTGGGTGGATGTCGGTACGCAGGAACGTCTGGTCGAGGTCGAACAACTGATCAAGGGACGCCACTGAAATGTTGTGGCCGAGCACAGTGATTGGTGCCGGGGCCGGCTTCGCCATTGCCAGCATCCCGGGAGCGTTGCTGGGGGCATTGCTGGGACAGGCGATGGATCGCCGCTTGCAGTTGCACAGTTGGGCGCATGTGCGTGAGCGCCTGGGTGGGCGTCCGGTTTTGCGCGACGATGAAGTACTGTTCGTGCTGCTCGGACGTTTGGCCAAGTGCGACGGGCGGGTAGTTGACGGCCACATTCAGCAGGCCCGCCAGGAAATGCAGCGCTTGGAAATGAGCGAACCTGCACGACGCCGGGCGATTGCCGCGTTCAACCGTGGCAAGAGTGGCAAGGACCGCCTGGGCGTCTATCTGCGCCGTTTGCGGCAACAGCCGCATGCAGCTGAGGGTATGTTGCGTGCGTGTTGGCGCATGGCCTGGGCCGATGGTCGGGCGGGCCGCCACGAGCGCGAGTTGTTGCTCGATTGGGGGCGGCAATTGGGATGGTCGGCGCCCAAGGTCCAGGCGCTGGCATTGGAATACGAGCCCCAGCGGGCCAGCCTGTCCAGCGCCGGTTTCGGTTATCAGGACGCCTTGCGTGTGCTCGGCGTGGGGCCGCAGGTTGAGCCGGGTCAGATCAAGCAAGCTTATCGGCGGCTGCTCAGCCGCCACCATCCCGATAAGCTGGTTGGCAGTGGTGCCAGCCCCTCCCAGGTGCGCGAAGCAACCGAACGCACCCGCGAGCTGCACCAGGCCTATGCGGTCATCCGCAAACAACGCGGTTTCTAGTTGGTGTTTTCCGGCGCAAGCCAGCCACGCACCCGGCGGAACAGTTGCTCTTGTTCCGCCGCGCCATTGCCGGGCATGGCGGTCAATCCTACCTGACGATAGTTGTTGTCCTTGAGTCTTTTGCTGGCTTGCAGGCGCAGTTCGGCTGCTCTTTTGGCTTGCGCCTGGTTGGTATAGAAGAAGTCCGCAGTAGGGACTTTCAACGTCGGCGCCAGTGCCTCGAGGCTGTGCTCGGCTTGTGCCGGAGTCTGTGCTGAGACCATTACCAGTTTTTGAATCTGCGCCGGTTGTCGCTCGCTTAGGTAGCGTGCGGCCCAGTAAGCGCCACTGCCATTGCCCAGCAGCACGATGCTGCGGGCGTTGTGCTGCTGAACGTAGGCCACTGCTGCATCAAGTCGGGCAAAGATGCGCTCGGCATCCGCCTTGCCATCGGCATCCGCAGGCTGGGACGAGGATGCACTTTCACTGACTTCACTTTCGACGGCGGTGGCCCGTTCGACAGCGGCATTGGCGTCTTCAGGCGTGTCCTTGGCGGGTGCGCTCTGGCCTTGTGTCACCGGCTGGCTCGGGGTAGGCGCGGTTTCGACGCGAGCCTGTGGGTTGTCGACCAACAGATCAGGCAAGCTCAGACTCAGGCTATGCCAGCCTGCGTCTGGAAACTTGCGGCGCAAGGGGCCAACGGTTTTTGGCCAATCAGCGGTTTCGCCTGCACCGGCCAGGATGATCAGGGCGCCAGTTGGCTCGCCGCTGTTGGCCGGTTTCCAGAGCGCGAGGAAGGTATCACTGCCGGCTTGCAGGGTTTGCTGCTCGACTTGCGGGACCTGGCGCTCCAGCGCCAGGGCATCTTCCTGGCTGCGTTCGAGCAGTGGTTGACGCTGGACAGGGGCCGGCTGCTCTTTGGCCGCTGCTTCTGGTGGTTCACCCGCAGCCGCGAGTGCGCTACAAGGTAGTATCAGTGTCAGGCACAACGCGGGAAGCGTCGTGCGATAAAGTGCAAACATGGATTGCTCCAGGCCAGAATAATACCGGCAGCCTAATAGTATTTGTCCGGGAGGGCCATGCTCGGTGGCCATCCATTCTTTGATGAGCGTTTAGATGAAATCAGTGCGCTGCCTGTTGCTTATCGGCTGTTTTTGCTGGTCCTTGATTGCTGCGGCAGCGCCTGCAAGCCCGCCTGCTACTGTGCTCCTGGAGCCTGAGCAACAGCAGTGGTTGGAGCAACATCGCAGCCTGCGCGTCGGTTTGGTGTTGCAAGCGCCGTTTGCCCAGTTTGATCGGCGCCTGCAGCAGCTCTATGGGGTCAATGTCGAGCTGATGAACTGGTTGGGCCGTTCGCTTGGCCTCGACCTGACCTGGCGTAACTTCCCCGATCAGACGGCGCTGGAGCGGGCGCTGGTGGCGGGTGAAGTCGACCTGGCGCCAGGGCTGACCCAGACACCGGCCGGTCTGCGGTTGTGGTTGTTCAGTGACCCGTACATGCGTGTGCCGCAGCTTATTGTCGGACCGCGCAACGGTGCGGTAGCCGTCGATCTTGAGAAACTCACCAGCAATGAGCGGGTGGCAGTGCGCATGCCGAGTGCGGTGGCTGACTATCTGCGTGCGACCTATTCGAATCTTAATCTGCAAGGCGTACCTCAGGAACGCCAGGCACTGCAGTTGGTGCTCAGTGAACAGGCCCGTTACGCCGTGGTGGATGAAGCGCAGTTGAGCCGGCTGTCGCGAGAGGATGAGTTCAGTGACCTGGCCGTGGTCGGCGATATCGGCCTGCCGCAATTGTTGCGGGTTGCCTCCCGGCGCGATTGGCCGCAGCTGGCGGAGATTCTTGAGCGCGGCCTGCAGGCCATCCCGGCCAAGGACTTGGAACAGTTGCATCAACGTTGGCTGGAGCCTAAATACCCACGCTTGAGTGAGTCGCCGGGCTTTTGGCAGAACCTGGGATTGTTACTCGCCGCTTTACTGTTGAGCAGTGTCGCCATCGTGATCTGGCAGCGCCGTCAGTTGCAGCAGTTGGAGCACAATCTGCTGACGGCACGCGAGAGCATCAACCAGCGTCAGGCACGCGAAGAGGCCTTGCGCCTCAGTCAATTCTCCATCGACCAGAGCACGGTAGGAATTCTCTGGGTTAACTGGGACAGTCATGTGCGTTATGCCAACCGTGCTGCTGAAAGCATGCTCGGCTATGCCGAGGGTGCCGTGATCGACCGGCCGCTGATCGACTTCGAGCCCGGCTTGCACATGGATCGCTGGCTGGAGCTGTGGAAGGGCGCTCGGGCCAGTAATGATCTGGCCCAGCATTTCGAAACCCAGTGCCTGCGCGCTGATGGCAGCCTGTTGCCGGTGGACGTGTCGTTGAGCTTTCTGCGCTTTCGCGATGCCGAGTACCTGGTGGTGTTCCTCACGGATGTGACCGAACGGCGTCGGGCCTTGGCGGCCCTGCGCGAAAGCGAGGCCCGACTCAAGGGCATTGCTGGCAACGTGCCGGGGCTGGTGTTTCGGCTTGAGCGCAACCCGGCCGAGGGCGACCTGGAATTCCCCTACATCAGCGAAGGCAGCGAGGCGTTGGTCGGTTATACCCCCGCCGCATTACAACGCCCGGACATGGGCTTGCGTAACCTGGTTCACCCGGATGACCGCGCGGACTACCACAAGGTCCAGGATCTGGCCTTGGCGACCGACCGCGATTGGTCCTGGCAGGGGCGGATCTTGACGCGTGAGGGTGAGCAGCGCTGGGCTGATATCAAGGCCAGTACCCGCAGTCTGGGTGATGGCCGCGTGGTCTGGGACGGGGTGGTCTGGGACATTACCCAGAGCAAGCGGGCGGAGCTGGAACTGGCTCGCTCTCAGGAACAACTGCGCGAGCTGTCGGCGCACCTGGAAAGTGTCCGCGAGGAAGAGAAGGCCCGTATCGCCCGGGAAGTGCATGACGAGCTGGGGCAAATGCTGACCGTACTCAAGTTGGAAACGTCCATGTGCGAGCTGGCCTATGCCGACCTCGATCCGGGCCTCAACGACCGCCTGGCCAGCATGAAACGCCTGATCGCTCAGCTGTTTCAATTGGTTCGTGATGTCGCCACAGCGTTGCGTCCGCCGATCCTGGATGCAGGTATCGCCTCGGCGATCGAGTGGCAGGCACGACGTTTTGAAGCGCGAACGCAGATCCCCTGCCTGGTCCAGGTGCCGGAAAACCTGCCACCCCTGAGCGATGCCAAGGCAATTGGTTTGTTCCGTATCCTGCAAGAGGCGCTGACCAATGTCATGCGTCATGCCCAAGCGCATACTGTCCAGATAAGCTTGAGTCTGGATGGTCGAATCTTGCGTTTGACGGTGATCGACGATGGCCTCGGCTTTGCCCTGGAGCAAAGTCGCCCGGCATCCTTCGGCCTGGTCGGGATGCGTGAGCGGGTGTTGATGCTCGGCGGCCAGATGACCCTTGAGAGCGAGCCCGGCGAAGGCACCAGCCTAAGCGTGGCGATTCCCCTGAAATAGGAGCGGTACTGTGATTCGAGTTCTGGTTGCCGAAGACCACACCATCGTTCGCGAGGGTATCAAGCAGTTGATTGGCCTGGCCAAGGACATGCAGGTGGCAGGGGAGGCTGGTAACGGTGAGCAACTGCTGGAAACGTTGCGACATACCGACTGTGAAGTGGTGTTGCTAGATATCTCCATGCCGGGGGTCAATGGTCTGGAGGCGATTCCACGGATCCGTGCCCTGAATAATCCCCCGGCCATCCTGGTGCTGTCGATGCATGATGAGGCGCAAATGGCCGCGCGCGCCTTGAAGATTGGGGCTGCAGGTTACGCAACCAAAGACAGTGACCCGGCTTTGTTGCTGACGGCCATTCGCCGGGTGGCCGGTGGTGGTCGCTACATTGACCCGGAATTGGCCGACCGGATGGTTTTCGAAGTTGGCTTGACGGATGCGCGGCCTTTGCATTCGCTGCTGTCTGAGCGTGAGTTCTCGGTGTTCGAGCGTCTGGCTCAGGGCGCTAACGTCAACGACATCGCCCAGCAGTTGGCGCTGAGCAACAAAACTATCAGTACCCATAAAGCGCGGTTGATGCAGAAACTCAACGTGAATTCGCTGGCGGAGTTGGTGAAGTACGCCATGGAGCACAAGCTGCTCTGAGTGTTCTGTTAGCGACAGCGTGTCGCTCCTACTGCGGGCAAGGCAAACTCCCACAGGGTTACTTGCAGATGGCTTTCTGTCGGGGCTGGCCTGGGTGGCAACATCCGTCGTGCTGGTTGCGACAAGGAAAGTCATATCCAAAAACGCCATCCTTGTAGGGCAATCCCTACCCCAAGCCTTCCATCTCGCTGATATCAAACTCTCCCCACCCCCGATTTTCGCCGACTCGCACCTTCACTAGGCTGTAAACACGCAGTCATCCAACAAGAAGGTACGGGTATGAGTGAGGTGAATTCGAGCGCTGCAGCCGGCGAAGTGCTGGTCAGCTTCCGCGGTGTGCAGAAGAGCTACGACGGCGAGTCGCTGATCGTCAAAGACCTCAATCTGGATATTCGCAAAGGCGAGTTCCTGACCTTGCTCGGCCCGTCCGGCTCCGGCAAGACCACCAGCCTGATGATGCTCGCAGGCTTCGAGACCCCGACCGCCGGTGAGATCCAGCTGGCCGGTCGCTCGATCAACAACGTGCCGCCGCACAAACGCGACATCGGTATGGTGTTCCAGAACTACGCGCTGTTTCCGCACATGACGGTGGCCGAGAACCTGGCGTTCCCTCTGAGTGTGCGCAACTTGAGCAAGACCGACATCAGCGAACGCGTCAAGCGGGTGCTGAATATGGTGCAGCTCGACGCGTTCGCTCAGCGCTACCCCGGTCAACTGTCCGGTGGCCAGCAGCAACGCGTGGCGCTTGCCCGAGCGCTGGTGTTCGAACCACAGCTGGTGTTGATGGATGAGCCGCTCGGTGCGCTGGACAAGCAGCTGCGTGAGCACATGCAGATGGAGATCAAACACCTGCACCAGCGTCTGGGTGTCACCGTCGTCTACGTCACTCATGACCAGGGCGAGGCACTGACCATGTCTGACCGTGTAGCGGTGTTCCATCAGGGCGAGATTCAGCAGATTGCCGATCCTCGCACCCTCTATGAAGAGCCGAAGAACACCTTTGTTGCCAACTTTATCGGTGAAAACAACCGCATCAATGGCCGCCTGATCAGTCAGGACGGTGAGCGTTGCCTGGTGCAGCTCGCCCGCGGAGAAAAGGTTGAAGCCTTGGCTGTCAATGTCGGCCAGAGCGGTGAGCCAGTCACCCTGTCGATTCGTCCGGAGCGCGTACGCCTGAACGGTCACAGCGAAAGCTGCGTCAACCGTTTCTCGGGTCGAGTCGCCGAATTCATTTACCTGGGCGACCACGTACGCGTCCGTCTGGAGGTTTGCGGCAAGGCCGATTTCTTCGTGAAGCAGCCGATTGCCGAGCTCGACCCGGCGCTGGCCGTGGGCGATGTGGTACCGCTTGGCTGGGAAGTGGAGCACGCCCGCGCGCTTGATCCAATCCTCGAAGCCAATTGAAGGTTTGCTTCACCAACCCTGTACTGTGGAGAGAATAATAATGCTCAAACACTTGAAGTTGACCGCGCTGACGCTGGGGCTGTTTGCGGCGGGCCAGGCAATGGCGGCGGCTGATCTTACCGTGATCTCTTTCGGCGGCGCCAACAAGGCCGCACAGACCAAAGCGTTCTACGAACCATGGGAAAAGGCAGGCAACGGCAAGATCGTGGCTGGCGAATACAACGGTGAGATGGCCAAGGTCAAAGCCATGGTCGACACCAAGAGCGTGTCCTGGAACTTGGTCGAAGTTGAGTCGCCGGAGCTTGCTCGTGGTTGCGACGAAGGCATGTTCGAAGAGCTCGACCCAGCGTTGTTCGGCGACGAGGCCGACTATGTCCCTGGTGCCATCCAACCGTGCGGTGTGGGCTTCTTCGTTTGGTCCACAGTCATGGCTTACAACGCCGACAAACTGAAAACGGCCCCAACCAGTTGGGCCGATTTCTGGGACACCAAACAGTTCCCAGGTAAACGTGGCCTGCGCAAGGGCGCCAAGTACACCCTGGAGTTCGCCTTGATGGCCGACGGCGTCGCGCCCAAGGATGTCTACAAGGTGCTCGGCACCAAGGAAGGCCAGGACCGCGCCTTCAAGAAACTCGACGAGCTCAAGCCAAGCATCCAGTGGTGGGAGGCGGGTGCCCAGCCGCCGCAGTACCTGGCTTCGGGTGACGTGGTCATGAGCTCGGCCTACAACGGCCGGATCGCTGCAGTACAGAAAGAAAGCAACCTGAAGGTGGTGTGGAACGGCGGCATCTATGACTTCGACGCATGGGCCATTCCAAAGGGCGCGAAGAATGCCGAAGAAGCCAAGAAGTTCATCGCCTACTCGGTCACGCCTGAGCAGCAGAAGATCTACTCGCAAAACATTGCTTACGGCCCAGCTAACGCTAAAGCGGTGAGCCTGCTCTCTGACGAGATCAAAAAAGACATGCCGACTACCCCGGAAAACATTGCCAACCAAGTGCAGATCGACGTCGCCTTCTGGGCTGACAACAGCGAGCAACTGGAGCAACGCTTCAACGCCTGGGCTGCCAAGTAAGGTCGGCTGATGGAGCGTCGGCAGCGTGCCGACGCTCCCTGTTCTCAAGATTTCGGAGTTCGCTATGGCCATCGCAGTGCCCCTCAATGAAGGCGCCGGATCCACCCTCAAGCAGCGCCTGGCACGTGCCGAGCGGGTCAACCGCTGGAAGGCGCAGGCCCTGATTGCGCCGTTGGCGCTGTTCCTGCTGCTGGTTTTCCTGGTGCCTATTGCCGCACTGCTTTACAAGAGCGTCGGCAACCCGGAAGTCGTCACTGGCTTGCCGCAGACCGTTACCGCCGTCACGCAATGGGATGGTAAAGGCCTGCCAGGCGAGGCGGTGTATAAGGCACTGAGCGATGACTTGGCCCAGGCGCGCAAGAACCAGACCTTGGGCGATACCTCCAAGCGCCTGAACATGGAACTGGCCGGCTATCGCAGTCTGTTGTCGAAGACCGCCCGTGCCTTGCCGTTCAAGACAGAACCGGCCTCCTATAAAGAAGCGTTGCAAGAACTGGATGAGCGCTGGGGGGATCCTGCGTACTGGCAGGCCATCCGCCGTAACACCAGTAGCGTCACACCCTTCTATTTGCTGGCAGCTCTGGACCATCGCATCGATGACCTAGGGGAGCTGGCCAAGACCACCCCGGACCAGGCCATTTACCTGGACATCTTTACCCGCACCCTGTGGATGGGCTTCGTCATCACCGCCATTTGCCTGGTACTGGCCTATCCACTGGCCTACTTGCTGGCCAATCTGCCGACCCGTCAGAGCAACCTGCTGATGATTCTGGTGCTGTTGCCGTTCTGGACCTCAATCCTGGTACGGGTGGCGGCCTGGATCGTGTTACTGCAGTCGGGCGGGTTGATCAATAGTGCACTGATGGCTGTGGGCATTATCGATAAGCCGCTGGAACTGGTGTTCAACCGCACCGGTGTCTATATCTCCATGGTCCACATCTTGCTGCCGTTCATGATCCTGCCGATCTACAGCGTAATGAAGGGCATCTCGCCAACCTATATGCGTGCGGCGATCTCGCTGGGATGTCACCCGTTCACCAGTTTCTGGCGTGTGTATTTCCCGCAGACCTACGCTGGCGTCGGCGCGGGTTGCCTGCTGGTGTTCATCCTGGCGATTGGTTACTACATCACCCCGGCGCTGCTTGGCAGCCCTAACGATCAGATGGTCAGTTATTTCGTGGCGTTCTACACCAACACCAGCATCAACTGGGGTATGGCAACTGCGTTGGGCGGCCTGCTGCTGCTTGCCACCGTCATTCTGTATCTGATCTATAGCTGGCTGGTCGGCGCCAGCCGTCTGCGCCTGAGCTGAGGAGCGTTGTCATGCTGAGCCCTTACATGTCGCCCGTTGAGCGGGTCTGGTTCTACAGCTTGCGCATCCTTTGCGGGCTGATCCTGTTGTTCCTGGTGTTGCCGGTGCTGGTGATCATTCCGTTGTCGTTCAACTCGGGAAGTTTTCTGGTTTATCCGCTGCAGGGCTTCTCGCTGCAGTGGTACCAGGACTTCTTTGCCTCGGCTGAATGGATGCGCGCGCTGAAAAACAGCATCATCGTCGCCCCGGCGGCCACCGTGTTGGCGATGATTTTCGGCACACTGGCTTCGATCGGTCTGACCCGCGGCGACTTCCCGGGCAAGCCGCTGATCATGGCCCTGGTGATTTCGCCGATGGTGGTGCCGGTGGTGATCATTGGGGTTGCCAGCTACCTGTTCTTCGCGCCATTGGGTATGGGTAACAGTTTTATCTCGCTGATCCTGGTGCATGCAGTACTGGGTGTGCCGTTCGTGATCATCACCGTGTCGGCGACCCTGCAGGGCTTCAACTACAACCTGGTGCGTGCAGCCGCCAGCCTTGGTGCTTCACCGTTGACTGCCTTTCGTCGGGTGACGCTGCCATTGATTGCGCCTGGGGTTATTTCCGGTGCCTTGTTCGCTTTTGCCACTTCGTTTGATGAAGTGGTAGTGACCCTGTTCCTGGCGGGCCCTGAGCAGGCAACGTTGCCACGGCAGATGTTCAGCGGCATCCGCGAAAACCTCAGCCCGACGATTGCAGCGGCGGCGACCTTGCTGATCGCATTTTCGGTGGTGTTGCTGCTGACCCTTGAATGGTTGCGTGGGCGTAGCGAGAAATTGCGGACTCAACAGCCAGCATGATTGCTCGGCGAGGTCAGCGCCCACACGTATTCCTGTGGGCGCCGGCCTCGCTGGCGATCTATACGACATCCATCGAGCACTTTGATACCAGTCAGCCCCTGGCCGTTTGCCTGAGGTACAATGCGCGCCACCGTGATTCTGCCCTACAGGTGCGCCATGCAGCCCTACGCTATTGCCCCCTCGATTCTTTCTGCCGATTTCGCTCGCCTGGGTGAGGAAGTCGACAACGTGCTGGCCGCTGGTGCCGACATCGTTCACTTCGACGTAATGGACAACCACTACGTACCGAACCTGACCATCGGCCCGATGGTCTGTACCGCTCTGCGCAAATACGGCATCACCGCGCCAATCGACGTGCACCTGATGGTCAGCCCGGTTGACCGCATCATCGGTGACTTCATTGAAGCGGGCGCCAGTTACATTACCTTCCATCCGGAAGCCTCCCTGCACATCGATCGTTCACTACAGTTGATTCGTGACGGTGGTTGCAAGGCCGGCCTGGTGTTCAACCCGGCAACCCCGCTCGACACCCTCAAGTACGTGATGGACAAGGTCGACATGATCCTGTTGATGAGCGTCAACCCAGGCTTCGGCGGGCAGAAATTCATTCCTGGCACCCTCGACAAGCTGCGCGAAGCTCGCGCGCTGATCGACGCCAGCGGCCGCGATATCCGCCTGGAAATCGACGGCGGCGTGAATGTGAACAACATCCGTGAGATCGCTGCCGCCGGTGCCGATACCTTCGTTGCTGGTTCGGCCATCTTCAACACCCCGAACTACCAGGAAGTGATTGCCAAAATGCGTGCCGAATTGGCTTTGGCCCGCGCATGAGCGGCTTCGAGCAGCTGTTCCCCGGGGCGCTGCCCAGGCTGGTGATGTTCGATCTGGACGGTACCCTGATCGATTCGGTCCCTGACCTGGCCGCAGCGGTGGATTACATGCTGCTCGAAATGGGGCGTAAGCCCGCAGGCCTTGAGGCTGTACGCCACTGGGTCGGCAATGGTGCCCCGGTGCTGGTGCGCCGGGCCCTGGCCGGTGGCCTGGATCATGCCGCCGTCGATGACGACGAAGCAGAAAAGGGCCTTGAACTGTTCATGCAGGCCTATGCCGACCATCACGAGTTGACGGTGGTGTACCCCGGTGTGCGTGACACCCTCAAGTGGCTGCAAAAGCAGGGTGTGGAAATGGCCCTGATCACCAACAAGCCGGAGCGCTTTGTCGCGCCGTTGCTCGACCAAATGAAGATCGGTCGTTATTTTCGCTGGATCATTGGTGGCGATACCCTGCCGCAGAAAAAGCCAGATCCGGCAGCACTGTTGTTCGTCATGAAAATGGCCAACGTTTCGGCAGCCGATGCTCTGTTCGTAGGGGATTCGCGCAGTGACGTACTGGCGGCCAAGGCCGCCGGGGTCAAATGTGTAGGCTTGAGCTATGGCTACAATCATGGCCGGCCAATCAGTGAAGAGCAGCCGTGCCTGGTCATTGATGACCTGCGGGCATTGTTGCCTGGTTGCTTAGATGCGGCCACTGGGATAACGTTGGCTGACGTTCAATCCCCCTCAGATCGAGATTCCATCGTGGCGGTTATCGGCAAACTCTGGATGAAAGTCATTAAGGCCCTGGCCCGTTGGCGTTGGCGCGCCTGACTGTTCGCTGCCGGCCGTTGCCGGCCCGTTTGCCTGTTTGACCCATTTGCTGCTTGCCACGAGGCTATCATGACCCGCGAAGAATTCCTGCGCCTGGCCGCTGAAGGCTACAACCGCATTCCCCTGGCCTGCGAGACCCTGGCTGACTTCGACACGCCGCTGTCGATCTACCTGAAACTGGCCGACCAAGCCAATTCCTACCTGCTCGAGTCGGTGCAGGGCGGCGAGAAGTGGGGGCGCTATTCGATTATTGGCTTGCCGTGCCGCACCGTGCTGCGTGTGTATGACCATCAGGTGCGGATCAGTCACGACGGCGTTGAGATCGAGCGCTACGATGTAGAAGACCCGCTGGCCTTTGTTGAGTCCTTCAAAGAGCGCTACAAGGTGCCGACCATCGCCGGTCTGCCACGGTTCAACGGTGGCCTGGTGGGCTACTTCGGCTATGACTGCGTGCGTTATGTGGAGAAGCGTCTGGGCAAGTGCCCGAATCCCGATCCACTGGGTGTACCGGATATTCTGCTGATGGTTTCCGATGCCGTGGTGGTATTCGACAACCTCGCGGGCAAGATGCACGCCATTGTCCTGGCCGATCCAGCCCAGGAAAACGCCTACGAAAACGGTCTGGCCCGTCTTGAAGGGCTGCTTGAGCAACTGCGTCAGCCAATCACTCCGCGCCGCGGCCTGGAACTGGGTGGCCCGCAAGCGGCTGAACCGACCTTCCGTTCCAGTTTCACCCAGAGTGACTACGAGCGTGCGGTCGATACCATCAAGGAGTACATCCTTGCTGGCGACTGTATGCAGGTAGTGCCGTCCCAGCGTATGTCGATTGATTTCAAGGCCGCACCCATCGATCTGTATCGGGCGCTGCGTTGCTTCAACCCGACGCCGTACATGTACTTCTTCAATTTCGGCGACTTCCATGTGGTAGGCAGCTCGCCGGAAGTGCTGGTGCGGGTTGAAGACAACCTCGTCACCGTCCGCCCGATCGCCGGCACACGTCCGCGTGGGGCCACGGAAGAGGCGGATCTAGCACTGGAAGAGGACCTGCTGTCGGATGACAAGGAAATCGCCGAGCACCTGATGCTGATTGATCTGGGCCGCAACGATGCCGGCCGGGTGTCGACAACCGGTACGGTCAAAGTCACCGAGAAGATGGTCATCGAGCGTTACTCCAACGTCATGCACATTGTTTCCAACGTTACCGGTGATTTGAAGGAAGGTCTCAGCGCCATGGATGCGCTGCGCGCAATCCTGCCAGCCGGAACCTTGTCCGGGGCGCCGAAGATCCGCGCCATGGAAATCATCGACGAACTCGAGCCGGTTAAACGCGGCGTCTACGGTGGTGCAGTCGGTTACTTTGCCTGGAACGGCAACATGGACACGGCGATCGCCATTCGCACTGCGGTCATCAAGGATGGCGAACTGCATGTACAGGCTGGTGGCGGCATCGTCGCCGACTCGGTACCTGCACTGGAATGGGAAGAAACCATCAACAAACGCCGGGCGATGTTCCGCGCGGTGGCGCTGGCAGAACAGACGCCACGTAGCTGATTGAAACCCACGGCGCCCGCAGCGCGCCGTCTTGCGCCTGTCCACCCGGCGAAATTGATTCTAGAGGTTGAACCCAGATGCTATTGATGATCGACAACTATGACTCCTTCACCTACAACGTCGTGCAGTACCTCGGCGAGTTGGGTGCTGAGGTCAAGGTCATTCGCAATGACGAGCTGACCATCGCCCAGATCGAAGCCCTGAACCCCGAGCGCATCGTGGTTTCCCCCGGCCCGTGCACCCCGACCGAGGCCGGTGTTTCCATCGAGGCCATCCTGCATTTTGCCGGCAAGCTGCCGATTCTCGGCGTTTGCCTGGGTCACCAGTCCATTGGCCAGGCCTTTGGTGGCGATGTCGTACGTGCCCGCCAGGTCATGCATGGCAAGACCAGTCCGGTACACCACAAGGACCAGGGTGTGTTTGCCGGTCTGAACAATCCGTTGACTGTAACCCGCTATCACTCGCTGGTGGTCAAGCGTGAAACCTTGCCTGAATGCTTGGAGTTGACTGCCTGGACCACCCTTGAAGATGGTTCGGTAGACGAGATCATGGGCTTGCGTCATAAAGAACTGAACATCGAAGGGGTGCAGTTCCACCCTGAGTCGATCCTCACCGAGCAGGGCCACGAGCTGTTCGCTAACTTCCTCAAGCAGACCGGCGGCCGCCGCTAAGGATCGATCATGGATATCAAGAGCGCGCTCAGCCGCATTGTCGGCCACCTGGACTTGAGCACCGAAGAAATGCGCGATGTTATGCGCGAGATCATGACGGGCCAGTGCACTGAAGCGCAGATCGGCGCCTTCATGATGGGCATGCGCATGAAGAGCGAAAGTATCGACGAAATTGTTGGTGCGGTGTCGGTGATGCGTGAGTTGGCTGACAAGGTCGAACTCAACACCCTCGATCAGGTAGTCGACGTGGTTGGCACCGGTGGCGATGGAGCAAACATCTTCAACGTCTCTACCGCTTCCGCTTTCGTTGTTGCCGCCGCCGGCTGCACCGTGGCCAAGCATGGCAACCGTGCTGTCTCAGGCAAAAGCGGTAGCGCTGATCTGTTGGAAGCTGCCGGGATCTACCTGAACCTGACGCCTGTGCAGGTTGCTCGTTGCATTGATAGCGTCGGCATCGGCTTCATGTTTGCCCAGACCCATCACAAAGCCATGAAATATGCTGCTTATCCACGTCGTGACCTAGGGCTGCGTACACTGTTCAACATGCTCGGCCCGCTTACGAATCCGGCCGGTGTGAAACACCAGGTGGTAGGTGTCTTCAATCAAGCCCTGTGTCGGCCGTTGGCTGAAGTACTGCAGCGCTTGGGTAGCAAGCATGTACTGGTGGTGCATTCCAAGGACGGGCTGGACGAGTTCAGCCTGGCGGCACCGACCTTCGTTGCCGAACTGAAGAATGGCCAGATCACTGAATACTGGGTTGAGCCTGAAGACCTTGGCATGAAGAGCCAGAGCCTTCATGGCCTGGCGGTTGAGAGCCCGGAGAAGTCTCTCGAATTGATTCGCGATGCCCTGGGTCGGCGCAAGACCGAAAATGGTCAGAAGGCTGCGGAAATGATCGTGCTCAACGCCGGTGCTGCGTTGTATGCCGCTGACCACGCCATGACCCTCAAGCAAGGTGTCGAGCTTGCCCACGACGCACTGCATACCGGTCTTGCCCGGGAAAAACTCGAAGAACTGGGCGCTTTCACCGCCGTATTCAAGCAGGAGAATGAAGGATGAGTGTGCCGACGGTTCTGGAAAACATTCTGGCGCGTAAGGTCCAGGAAGTCGCCGAGCGTAGTGCCCGGGTCAGCCTCGCCGAGCTTGAGCGTCTGGCCGCCGTCGCTGATGCCCCACGCGGTTTTGCCAATGCGCTGATCGAACAGGCCAAGCGCAAGCAGCCTGCGGTGATTGCCGAGATCAAGAAAGCCTCGCCAAGCAAGGGGGTAATCCGCGAGAACTTCGTGCCGGCCGATATCGCCAAGAGCTACGAGCAGGGTGGGGCCACCTGTTTGTCGGTACTCACCGATGTCGACTATTTTCAGGGGGCCGATGTTTACCTGCAGCAGGCTCGCGCAGCATGCAAGCTGCCGGTGATTCGCAAAGACTTCATGATCGATCCTTATCAGATCGTCGAAGCCCGTGCTCTGGGCGCCGATTGCGTGCTGCTGATCGTCTCGGCGCTGGATGATGTGAAAATGGCTGAGCTGGCGGCCACGGCGAAAGGCGTTGGCCTGGATGTGCTGGTTGAAGTACACGATGGCGATGAGCTGGAGCGGGCCCTGAAAACCCTCGATACGCCGCTGGTCGGCGTCAACAACCGCAACCTGCACACTTTCGAGGTCAGCCTGGAAACTACTCTCGACTTGTTACCGCGGATTCCTCGCGACCGTCTGGCGATTACCGAAAGTGGCATTCTCAACCGTGCGGACGTTGAGCTGATGGAAATCAATGAGGTCTATTCGTTCCTGGTCGGTGAAGCCTTCATGCGCGCCGAGCACCCGGGGCTTGAACTGCAGCGCCTATTCTTCCCTGAGCGGACGGTGCAGAATCCGGTGCAAGGACTGGACTGATTCAACTCTGAAGCCGGCATTGCCGGCTTTTTTGTATCGACAAGGTTTTCGCGATGACTGAGCAACTACTGGATGTGACTGTCGAGACCGGCCTGCATGCCGAGCAGGATCTGCTGGCGGCGGTGTGCAAGGGTGAAAAGGATTACGGCTTGTTGTTCTGGCGACCAACCGACCACGCATTGGTCATGCCGCGACGCATGAGCCGCCAGGAGGGTTTCGAGGCCGCTTGTGCTGAGCTTGCGATTGCCGGCTGGCCAGTTCTGTTGCGTGAAACGGGCGGTGAGCCAGTGCCGCAATCGCCTGCGGTGATCAACATCGCCCTGGTCTATGTGGCGCCGCGTAGCGAAGGCGACCATGGACGTATCGAAAACGCCTATGAACGCCTGTGTCTGCCATTGTGTGACGTGCTGCGTGAATGGGGCGGTCTGGCCTCGGTAGGCGAAATTGAAGGTGCGTTCTGCGATGGGCGTTACAACGTCAACCTCAATGGTCGCAAACTGGTGGGCACCGCCCAGCGCTGGCGTCAGGGTTTGGGCGGCAAACGTCCGGTCGTGCTGGTTCACGGTGCGTTGCTGGTGGACAACGAGCGGGAATCGATGGTGGCGGCGGTCAACCGTTTCAACGAATGTTGCCAGCTAGAGCAGCGCTGCCTGGCGGACAGTCATATCGCCCTGCATGAAGTGATGCCCGAGGCGCCTTTGCTGGAGCGCCTGGGCGAGGCCTACGCTACTGTAATCGAGGGCATAGCCCGCGATTAACGGGTACCGAAGACCACCATGGTCTTGCCCTTGACGTGAACCAGGCTGCGTTCTTCCAGGTCCTTGAGGACGCGGCCGACCATCTCCCGTGAACAGCCGACGATACGCCCGATCTCCTGACGGGTGATCTTGATCTGCATGCCATCGGGGTGAGTCATGGCATCGGGTTGCTTGCACAGCTCCAGCAAACAGCGGGCAACGCGTCCGGTGACGTCGAAAAATGCCAAGTCACCGACCTTGCGTGTGGTGTTGCGCAGCCGCTGGGCCATTTGGCTACCCAGGGCATAGAGAATGTCGGGGTCCTGGCGCGCCAGTTCGCGGAATTTCTCGTAGCTGATCTCCGCCACTTCACATTCGCTTTTGGCTCGAACCCAGGCGCTGCGCTGTTGTTCCTGCCCAGTAGGTTCAAATAACCCAAGCTCGCCGAAAAAATCGCCGCTGTTGAGGTAGGCGATGATCATCTCGTGGCCGTCGTCATCCTCGATCAGGATGGTCACCGAACCTTTGACGATGAATGACAAGCTATCGGCTTTGTCGCCGGCACAGATGATATTGCTCTTGGCCGCAAAGCGGCGCCGCTGGCAATGGGCGAGCAGTTTGTCGATGTTCTTGATCTTCGCTGGAAGGGCTGATGCAACCATGGCTGAATCCCGGTAAGAGGCAACGCTTGTACTTTTTTATAGAGAGTCTGGCCAGCTGCGCCAGTGATTTGGCGTCAGCTTATCAGACGCGTGTATGTATATCGGCAGATTTACTCGCATGCTTGAGCTTTTCCGCCAGGCATTCTAGGTCTAAGCTGGCAGCCTTTTTTCAAACAATGGAGTCCGGATGATGAAGGCGCGTATCCAGTGGGCAGGTGAAGCCATGTTTCTGGGCGAATCAGGCAGCGGCCATGTTGTGGTAATGGACGGTCCACCTGAAGCCGGTGGGCGTAACCTCGGCGTGCGGCCAATGGAAATGCTCCTGCTGGGCCTGGGCGGCTGCAGTAACTTCGATGTGGTCAGCATCCTGAAAAAATCCCGCCAGGCGGTAGAGAGCTGCGAAGCCTTCCTGGAGGCCGAGCGCGCCAGCGAAGACCCGAAAGTATTTACCAAGATTCATCTGAATTTCGTGGTCAAGGGCCGTGGGCTCAAGGACGCTCAGGTCAAGCGTGCGGTGGAGCTTTCAGCCGAGAAGTACTGCTCGGCTTCGATCATGCTCGGTCGGGCGGGTGTTGAGATTACCCATAGCTACGAGATTGTTGAACTCGGCTGATTTGCAGTCATCGTGGGGCCCGTTGGGAACGGGCCTTTCAATGGATCGAGGGCAATCAGCAAGCCCAGCCCAGGAATCAGAGCCAGCAGCAACCAAGGTAGGTTTATGACCCACAGGCCGAGGATTTCTGCACTGCTCCAAGTCGCGCCGAAGGTTTGAGCAAACAACAGGCACTGCAGCAGCATGGTCAATGTGGCAGACAGCACAAAGGCGCCGCAGAGCAGTCGCCTGCTGTGGATAAAACAGCTGGCCAGCAGAAAAAGCAGTTGCCCGGGCGCGGTGAACAGCAGCAGTTCAACCATACTGTTGCTGTCAGGGTCGACCATGCTCGGCAGTGCCAGGCCAAATGGCGTCTGCCCGATACTGGCGTTGATCAGGCACACAAACAGGTAGGCAACCGGCGCCAGTCCCAGGCTTTGTAGCAGGCGTACCGTAAACAGACGCATCTTCAGTGACGTAGGCCTGGGAGCATCTGCTGCAAGCCATGGGGTACCAGTGCGCGCAGACGAGTGCTCAATACTTCGCGATGCTTTTGGTAAAACAGCCCCAGGCCAATCACGCCCAGACCGATTATGCTCAGCACCACTGGGAACAGCAGGGAGTCGGCAAACACTTCGTAGGATAGATAGCCCAGGTATGCGGCTACGCCCATGGCGCCAAAGACCATGAACATTGACCGGCGCAACAGCACCGCCACCCCCATCAGGCCAATATTGATCAGGCAGTACAGGGCCTTGCTCAGTTGGCTGTCGCTTTCCATCAGACTCAGCCCCAGCCAGAACGCCAATAGACCGGCAAGGTAGCCCCAGAACGCAAAGTCCTGACGCGTTCGGCCATCAATGACCAGGAATACCAGAAGCACCATCAGGCCAAACCACAACGATACGCTGAGGCGCTGCTCCCAGGTGAAGCTAAAGCCGTAGAACCATTCGCTCAGGTCCATGGACATGAACCACAGGGCTACGGCAATCGGCATCACAATGAAGGGGAAGGGAATCAGGCGCAGCATCAGCAGGCCGGCAACCACCGTAGCCGCTTCCATTAGCAGCCAGCCGCCTTGCACATAGGTGTAGTAGTTGTGATATCCGGTCTGGGTGTCGTCCATCGGCCAGAAGCCGGTGAGCCGCTCTGCAGCGAACACCGCCAGCGGCACGATACTGACGGCCACAGCGCCAAGCACGCCTGCTGGAATGATCTGGCCACGGCGTTGCATGAACCCGCCTGCCAAGGTCAGGGTGCCAATGTACAGCAACGCGATCAGCAGCAGCGCGCTGTCGCCAATCCGCATCCAGGCCTCGTTGAGTAGCCAGCCCATGGCCGCCATGATCAATAGCGCGCCGAGGTAGAACGCCACATGGGCCAGCTGGAAACTGGCCTGGGTGGCTGGCTGGCGCTTGAGAAACTCAAGCAGTGCCTGGTCCTGGCCGGGGCTCAGAATTCCGGCGCTGACAGCGCGAGCCAGGTCCTTGGCATCGAAGCGTTCCGTCATGGTGTGTCCTAGATACGATAGGTGCTCTTGGTCATGACCTTGGCTATCAAGCTCATGCCAAAGCGCACGGGGGCAGGGAAACGGAAACCGCCAGCCTCAAGGGCCGATTCCGCGTGCTGTTCTTCGTCGACGCGCATCTGCTCAAGGATCGCCCGGGACTTTTCGTCTTCGGTCGGAATCTGCTCCAGATGCTCGTCCAGGTGTTTGCACACCTGATGTTCAGTGGCGGCAACGAAACCCAGGCTGACCTTGTCGCTGACCAGGCCGGCAAGTGCGCCGATCCCAAACGACATACCGTAGAACAATGGGTTGAGTACGCTCGGGTGACTGCCAAGCTGGCGAATACGTTGCTCGCACCAGGCCAGGTGATCGATCTCTTCTTCGGCCGCGTGCTCCATTGCCTTGCGCACTTGTGGCAACTTGGCCGTCAGGGCTTGGCCTTGATACAGCGCCTGGGCGCAGACTTCACCGGTGTGGTTGATACGCATCAGCCCAGCGACGTGGCGGGTCTGGGTATCGTCCAGGGTGGCATCCGGTTGGATGATGGCCGGCGACGGACGGGAAGGTTGGCCGCTGAAGGGCAGCAAGGTGCGCATGGCCGTATCGGCCTGCAGCAACAAGCGGTCGAGCGGCGAATAGTGACGTTCGGTAGCCATCGGGCACCTCCGCAAGAATGTGCCCGACAGTTTACCGCAATCGTGTTGATCGGGCTTGCCCTGGATCAGCCCGGCGGCCAGTGCATCTGGCGCTGACCGAGGACGTGCATGTGAATGTGGTAGACCGTCTGTCCACCCAGCTCGTTGCAGTTCATGACCACGCGGAAACCTTCTTCACAGCCCAGCTCTTTGGCCAGACGTTGGGCGGTGAACAGGATATGTCCTGCCAGCCCCTTGTCCTCTTCGGTCAGGTCATTGAGGGTGCGGATCGGCTTTTTCGGGATGACCAGAAAATGCACCGGTGCTTGTGGGGCGATATCGTGGAAGGCCAGAACCTGGTCGTCCTCGTAGATGATCTTGGCCGGGATTTCCCGGTTGATGATCTTGGTGAACAGAGTTTCCACTACGGTTGCTCCATGTGAGGGATCGGGCCTGAGTGTACTCAGGCTGGGTGTCGACGCCCAGTCCCACGCGCTCAGCGCGGGCAATAAGCCTGATTGATGGCGCCTGCCAGCTTGCGTGTAAGCCAGCGCGACAGCAGCCGCGGGCTAAATGCCAGCCAGTGATTGCGCCGCCCGGGAATGATCAGCGCACGGTTCTTGTCCAGTGCGCGGACGGTGTACAGCGCCACTTCTTCTGGAGTCAGGCAGCGTTGGCCCTTTTCCAGGCGGGGAATACGCCGCAGCGGCGAGCGTACGGGGCCAGGGCAGAGCACTGAGACCTTGATGCCTGTGCGTTTGAGTTCTTCGCGCAGGCCTTCTGAAAAGCTCAGAACATAGGCTTTGCTGGCCGCATAACTGCTCATCCATGGGCCGGGCGCAAAGGCTGCAACAGACGCGACATTGAGAATCTGCCCGCCGCCCTGAACCGCCATGGCGTTGCCCAGTGCGTGGCAAAGACGGGTCAGGGCAAGAATGTTCACTTCGATCAGGTCCTGCTCGTCGCCCCATTCCTGTGCCAGGAACGGCCCATAGCTGCGAATGCCCGCGCAGTTGACCAGCAGATCGATGTGTCGCTCGCTTTCTTCCAGCTCCAACAGGAACCCGGACAAGCGCAGTGGTTCGCCCAGATCGCAGGCGCGAAACAGCACTTCAACGCCAAACCGCTGGGTCAGCTCGATGGCAATGCTTTCCAGCGGGTCACGTTGGCGGGCCACCAGGATCAGATTGCGTCCCCGACGTGCCAGCGCCTCGGCCAGTGCCAGGCCCAAGCCGCTGGAGGCACCGGTGATCATGGCGTAACGGGTCATGCAGTTCTCCAGTCGGGATGGGTGGCCAAAGCGCCCAGTTTACAGGTACAGCGCCAGGCGTGCTGCTGGCAGACGCTAGAACGCGCTCTTGAGTGCCGCTACGCCAATAAAGCCCAGAATCAGTACTGGCCATAGGCAGGCGAGGATCCGTTCGCCGATGCTATTAGGCGCAGGTACAGGGCCAAAGCGGTTGCTACAACGATTACCGGGTACCAACATCAGTAGCAAAATAAACACATAGCCGAACCAGGGTACCAACACCAACAAGCAGAACCAGCCACTGCGGTTCAAATCATGAAGTCGGCGAATGATCAACAGCATGCTCAGGATCTGGGCAATGACCAAGCCGGCTATCAGCAGTAGTCCCGATAGATCCCGCACCACCGTGGTGGCTAACCAAGCCAGTACCAACATACCTGCGATCGTTGCTAGCGCTAACGATAACGTCCAGGCCAGCAGGCGGACCCGGCCGATTCGCCCTTTGGTGCTCATAAATTGAGGTTTGCTGGAGTTCTCCAGGATCAGCGGGGTGTTCATGCAGGCTTCCTTTGCCGTCAAAAATTGTGGATCAGCCCGGCCAGTGTCGACTCAGGGCTGTGGCCGAGGCTTGTGCCTGGCGGTATTCGCTATCCAGGCGAGTAATCAGCTGCTCGACAGAGCACAGCCCGTCGATGGCGCCGACACCTTGCCCTGCAGACCAGACGGTCTTCCAGGCCTTGGCCTCATCGTGAATAGGTTTGAGCTTGGTTTCGGTGTGGCTGCGCAGGGCGGCCATGTCGAAACCGGCGTTTTCCAGGCTCTGGCGCATGAAGCTGGCAGGTACCCCGGAAACCGCAGCGGTGTGGATGATATCGGCCGCCTTGGCCTCTAGCATCATTTCTTTATAAGGACCTGGGGCTTGGCTTTCGTGGGTGGCGATAAAACGGGTGCCAAGATAGGCCAAATCTGCGCCGAGAAGCTGTGCCGCGAGAATTTCATGGCCGCGATTGATGCAGCCAGCCAGCAGTAATGTCTTATCGAAGAACTGACGAATCTCGGCAATGAGCGCGAAAGGGCTCCAGGTACCGGCATGGCCGCCAGCGCCTGCCGCAACGGCGATCAATCCATCGACTCCTGCTTCAGCCGCTTTCTCAGCATGGCGTCGGGTGGTTACGTCATGGAACACCAGGCCACCATAGCTATGCACGGCATCGACCAGCTCCTTAACCGCCCCAAGGCTGGTGATGACGATTGGCACTTTGTGTTCGACGCACAGTGCCAAATCTGCCTGCAGACGCGGATTACTCTGGTGCACGATCAAATTGACTGCATAGGGAGCAGGCTTGGTCAGGGTAGCCAGGCCCGCTTCAATTTCTTCGAGCCAGGCCTTGAAACCGCTACTGTCGCGTTGATTCAGCGCCGGGAAACTACCGACGATCCCATTGGCACAACAAGCCAGTACCAGTTGCGGGTTGGAGATCAGAAACATCGGTGCCGCAACCACCGGCAGGCGCAAGCGTTGTTCAAGCAGGGCAGGCAATGACATGGCGAGTTTCCCGAGGCTAAGTAAGGGTTTAGGTTAGAACGGTTTGACCACCACCAGAATTACGATGGCCAGCAGGATCAGTACTGGCACCTCGTTGAACCAGCGATAGAACACATGGCTGCGAGTGTTTTCGCCGCGAGCGAAGCGCTTGAGCTGAGCGCCACACATATGGTGGTAACCGATCAGCAGGATCACGAGGGTGAGCTTGGCATGCATCCAGCCCTGGCTGAGAAAGCCCGGCGTCAGGCTCATCAGCCAGATACCGAAGACCAAGGTGGCAATCATCGCGGGCAGCATGATGCCGCGGTACAGCTTGCGTTCCATGGTTACGAAGCGTTCCTGGCTAATACTGTCCTGGCTTTGCGCATGGTAGACAAACAAGCGCGGCAGGTAGAACAGCCCGGCAAACCAGCAGACCACGCTGACGATATGCAGCGCTTTGATCCAGAGAAAAAGCATGGAGTTGAGTTCCTTCAGGGTTCACGGTCGTCAGATAGTAGTGGCTAGGGGCCTGACGGGCTATCTCAACAGTTGTGGGCGTGTTTCCGGCCCCCTATTATCGTGGGCTTTCCAGTCGGTTCGTTGATAAGGGGCACGCGTTATGGTCAAGGTTGGTATCGTTGGCGGCACGGGTTATACCGGGGTCGAGTTGCTGCGTCTGTTGGCTCAGCATCCACAGGCTGAGGTGGCGGTCATCACTTCGCGCTCCGAAGCAGGCCTGGCGGTTGCCGATATGTACCCGAACCTGCGCGGCCATTACGATGGCCTGGCGTTCAGCGTGCCAGACGTGAAAACCCTGGCAGCCTGCGACGTGGTGTTTTTCGCCACTCCGCATGGTGTTGCCCATGCCCTGGCGGGTGAGTTGCTGGCGGCAGGTACCAAGGTTATCGACCTGTCTGCTGACTTCCGCCTGCAGGATGCTGATGAATGGGCCAAGTGGTATGGCCAGCCCCATGGCGCTCCTGAGTTGCTCAAGGACGCGGTCTACGGTCTGCCAGAGGTCAACCGCGAGCAGATTCGCCAGGCTCGCCTGATCGCCGTGCCGGGTTGTTACCCGACTGCCACCCAACTGGGCTTCCTGCCACTGCTGGAGGCCGGTATCGCCGACGCTTCGCGCCTGATTGCCGACTGTAAGTCGGGCGTGAGCGGTGCGGGTCGTGGCGCGTCTGTTGGTTCGCTGTTTTGCGAAGCCGGCGAAAGCATGAAGGCCTATGCGGTCAAAGGACACCGGCACCTGCCAGAGATCACCCAGGGCCTGCGCCGGGCAGCAGGCAGCGATGTTGGTCTGACCTTCGTACCACACCTGACGCCGATGATTCGCGGTATTCACTCCACCCTGTACGCGACAGTTGCCGACACCTCGGTTGACCTGCAGTCGCTGTTTGAAAAACGCTATGCCAATGAACCGTTCGTCGATGTGATGCCAGCTGGAAGTCATCCGGAAACCCGTAGCGTGCGCGGTGCCAACGTCTGCCGTATTGCCGTGCATCGGCCGCAGGATGGTGATCTGGTCGTGGTACTTTCTGTCATCGACAACTTGGTCAAAGGCGCGTCGGGTCAGGCCGTGCAGAACCTCAACATCCTCTTCGGGCTTGATGAGCGCATGGGCCTTGCTCACGCGGGCCTGCTGCCCTAAGCCGCAAACGACAAGATACAAGCTGCAAGTTAAAGCCCTGCGCGAACCGCTTATAGCTTGCAGCTAACCGCTTGCGGCTTTTGTATTCTTGACCGATTTTCTCGGAGAAGCGGATAATGCGCGTCATCACGCATTATGGCGGCACAGCGCCGGGAGATAGTCAGCATGAGCGTCGAATCCTTCACCCCCGTAGCTTTGCAGTTCACTGAGGGTGCAGCGCACAAGGTGAAGACCCTGGTCGATGAAGAAGGCAATGATCGCCTGAAGTTACGAGTGTTCGTGACTGGCGGCGGTTGCTCGGGTTTTCAGTATGGTTTTACTTTCGATGAAGACGTCGCTGAAGACGACACTATCGTTGAGCGCGAAGGCGTGGCCCTGGTGGTCGATCCGATGAGTTTCCAGTACCTGGCAGGAGCTGAGGTGGATTACCAGGAAGGCCTGGAAGGCTCACGTTTTGTCATCAAGAACCCGAATGCCAGCACCACATGTGGTTGCGGTTCGTCGTTCTCGATCTGATCGTTAGGTAAGTTGCACCGCAAACGCCGCGCTAATGCGCGGCGTTTTGCTGTGTGCGGGTCAGGCTGGGTAGATTGCGCCGAGCACCCGCAGCCCGCGAGCGCCAGTAACGCTGGGGCGATTGCCGGGAATGCCTTGCAGGCAGCAATGGGCGAGCCAGGCAAAGGCCATGGCCTCGACCCAGTCGGGATCAATGCCATGAGCGGCTGTGCTACTGACCTGTGCGTGGGGTAGAAGCACGGCCAGACGGTCCATCAGTGCACCGTTGTGCGCGCCTCCTCCGCAGACCAGCAGCGCCTGGGTGTCTTCCTGGGCGGCCTGCAAGGAGCTGACTATGCTGTGGGCGGTGAGCTCCAGCAACGTAGCCTGGACGTCAGCATCGGCAATCGCCGGTTGTGTCGTCAGATGGCCCATCAACCACGGCAGGTTAAAGACTTCACGGCCTGTGCTCTTCGGTCCGGTGCCGGCAAAGAACGAGTCGCTGAGCAGGCTAGCAAGCAAGCCAGTGTGCACCTGGCCACTGGCCGCCCAGCTACCATTGGCATCGTAGCTGTGGCCTTGCTTTTGGTGAATCCAGGCGTCGAGTAAAACGTTGCCTGGGCCGCAGTCGAAGCCGCTGACCGGTTTGTCCTGCTCGATCAGGCTGAGGTTGCTGAACCCACCGACGTTGAGCACGGCCAAACGTTGCCCTTGATGCTCGAACAACGCTTCATGAAAGGCCGGGACCAGCGGCGCGCCTTGGCCTCCCGCAGCAACGTCACGGCGCCGAAAGTCTCCGACGACACAGATGCCGCTGAGCTCAGCGAGCAAGGCCGGGTTGCCGATCTGCACGGTGAAGCCGCGTGCCGGTTCATGGCGGATGGTCTGGCCGTGGCTGCCGATGGCGCGAATGTCGGCGGCGGTAAGGCCTTGGGCTGCCAGCAGATGTTCGATTCCCTGCGCTGCCAAACGCACCCACTGTGCCTCAGCCAGTGCTGCGCGGGCGATTTCGTCAGCACCACTGGCGCACAGGCCCAGCAGATCCTGGCGCAGGCTGGCGGGCATGGGAATGTAGTGTGTCGCGAGCAGGTGGGTGTCCTGCCCCTGTTTGATCAAGGCAATGTCCAGGCCATCGAGGCTGGTCCCGGACATCACTCCCAAGTAAAGAGCCATTGCTTAGCGCTTGTTGGAGGCGAGCATGGTGGCTTTTTCCTGGTTCATGCGTGCCACCAGCGGTTGGCTTTGCTGCAGGAAGCGTTGACGCTCGGCCTTGGCGATCGGATCGGCCATTGGCAGCTTCTGCCCCAGTGGGTCGACGTGGACGCCATTGACTTGGAACTCATAGTGCAGGTGTGGCCCGGTGGACAGGCCGGTGGTGCCGATGTAACCGATGACCTGGCCCTGTTTTACGCTACCGCCGGTTTTCACACCTTTAGCGAAGCCCTGCATGTGCCCGTAGAGGGTTTGGTAGCGGTTGCCGTGCTGGATGATAACGGTGTTGCCGTAGCCACCACGACGTCCGGCGAGCAGTACCTTGCCATCACCGGCAGCCTTGATTGGCGTGCCCCGTGGTGCGGCGTAGTCGACACCCTTATGGGCGCGGATCTTGTTCAGGATCGGGTGCTTGCGGCCGGCCGAGAAGCGAGAACTGATGCGGGCGAAATCAACCGGGGTGCGGATGAAAGCCTTGCGCATGCTGTTGCCGTCGGCGGTGTAATAATTGGTATTGCCTTGCTTGTTGGTGTAGCGAATGGCGCTGTAGGTCTTGCCGCGATTGGTAAAGCGGGCAGAGAGGATATTGCCGTTGCCAACCACTTTGTCGCCCATGACCTTCTGTTCGTAGATCACGTCGAACTCATCACCCTGGCGAATATCCTGGGCGAAGTCGATGTCGTAGCCAAAAATCCGTGCCATGTCCATGGTCAGGCTGTGAGGCAGGCCTGCGCGTTGGCCGGAGGCCGACAGCGAGCTCTTGATCATGCCGTGGGCGTAGGCTGAGCGTACTACCGGCTTGCTGACTTCACGATTGAAGGCGTAACCCTTGGTGCTCTTGGTCAGGCGAATGGTTTCCAGGTCGCTGACTTTGCTGTGTAGGCTGGCCAGTTGACCGTCCTTGTCCAGCTCGATCTGCAGCACCTGGCCGCTCTTGAGCTGGCTGAACTGCTTGGCCTGCTTATTACTGGTCAGTACCTCGTGCACGGCGCTGGCCGGCAGGCCGACTTTGGCAAACAGGGTCGACAGGGTATCGCCCCTGCTCACGGTGACTTCGCGATGGCTTGGGTCTTTGGCCGGGGCAGCTGACTCTGGCGCGGGTGCCGCTTCAACCTTGGCTGTTTTCTCGGATGGGGCGCTGCTGTTATCGATTTGAGCAAACGGGGAAGGGCTGGAAGCCTCTGCGTTTTGGGTCAGGGGGGCGTCAGGCCCTTGCTTGAGTTCCTCGGCAGGGCTCTCCAGCTCTAGATTCAGGGTGGTTTTTTTGGCTTCTACTTCGCTGGACGGGAACACCAGCAGGGCCAGACTGAGTAAGGCAGCGATGCCGCTGGCGGCCAACAGATGGCTCTTCGGATAAAGCGGGGGCGCTTTAGGCGGTTCGTTGGTCATAGATGAATTGACTTTGAAATAGATGAATTGGAAAAGATGAATGACATGATGAAGATGAAATAACTGTATAAAATATAACCAAATCCCTTTCAGCGCAAGCGCGCAGACGTCATCAGTCGGCTACGGGGTCACATCCGGGGCAAAAACTTGTAATTGATGGCTGATCTTGTATGGTTGGGGCCCTTTGAATCTGAGCCTGCGGGTCTGTTATGAAGTCGGTTGAAGAGCAGCTAGCGCTGATCAAGCGTGGTGCGGAAGAGGTACTGGTAGAGTCCGAGTTGGTCGAGAAGCTCAAGCGCGGGCAGCCGCTGCGGATCAAGGCGGGTTTTGACCCGACTGCACCCGACCTGCACCTGGGGCATACCGTCCTGATTAACAAGCTGCGTCAGTTCCAGGATCTGGGGCATCAGGTGATTTTCCTGATCGGCGACTTCACCGGCATGATCGGTGACCCGAGCGGCAAGAGCGCCACGCGTCCGCCGCTGACCCGCGAGCAGGTGTTGGATAATGCCGAGACCTACAAGCAGCAGGTGTTCAAGATTCTCGATCCGGCCAAGACCGAGGTTGCGTTCAACTCCACCTGGATGGACAAGCTGACGCCGGCCGACTTCATTCGCCTGGCTTCGCAGTACACCGTGGCGCGCATGCTCGAGCGCGATGACTTCGATAAGCGTTACACCACCAATCAGCCAATCGCTATTCATGAGTTCCTTTACCCATTGGTGCAGGGGTATGACTCGGTAGCGCTCAAGGCTGATGTCGAGCTGGGTGGTACCGACCAGAAGTTCAACCTGCTGATGGGGCGCGAGTTGCAACGCTCGTATGGTCAGGAGGCGCAGAGCGTTGTGACCATGCCGCTGCTCGAGGGGCTCGATGGCGTCAAGAAGATGTCCAAGTCGCTGGGTAACTATGTCGGTATCCAGGAAGCGCCGGGGGTAATGTACAGCAAGCTGGTATCGATCCCTGACTCGCTGATGTGGCGTTACTTCGAGCTGCTGAGCTTCCGTTCAATGGAAGAAATCGAGGTGTTCCGGGCCGACGTGGATGCTGGTGCCAACCCGCGTGACATCAAGATCAAATTGGCCGAAGAGATCGTTGCGCGCTTCCATGGTGAAGAGGCGGCAGCAAACGCTCATCGTGGTGCGGGCAATCGCATGAAGGAAGGCGAGCTTCCGGAAGACCTGCCAGAGGTTGAAGTGCTGGCAAGCGAAGAAATGCCTATCTCTGCTGTCCTTAATAAGGCAGGTCTGGTGAAAAACTCCGCAGCAGCCCGTGATTTGCTTGCTGCCGGCAGTGTTCGCGTCGATGGCGAAGTGGTTGATCGCGGTTTTGTCTTTGCTCTGGGCGCTACCCATGTTTGCCAGGCGGGCAAGAAGGCGTTTGCGCGTATTACCCTGAAGGCTGAGTAAAGTACCTATATATAGAGTGGGGCGCAGGCTGATTTGCAGAAGTTTGAAATTAACCCTTGACGCCCCTGTAGATCTCTCTATAATTCGCCCCACTTCCGGCGTAGTCGGAACGGAAAACTCCTTGAGATTCAACGAGTTAGATGTTCCAAGTAGTGCCGGAGGGGCTTCGATCGAAAGATCGGCAGCGGTGAAAAAGGTGGTTGACAGCGGATTGAAACGCTGTAGAATTCGCCTCCCGCTGACGAGAGATCGCAGCGAGTTAAGCGGTTGAAGTTGAAAGAGAAATTCTGAAAAACTTCAAAATAAACGCTTGACAGACTCTGAGGAAAGCGTAGAATGCGCGCCTCGGTTGAAGCGAAAGACTTCAACCACCGCTCTTTAACAATCGAATCAAGCAATTCGTGTGGGTGCTTGTGACTCAGACTGATAGTCAGAAAGATTATCAGCATCACAAGTGACTGCACGAGGAGTCGAAAGACTTCGAATTAGTCATTTGAGATTGCTGAGCCAAGTTTAGGGTTTTCTCAAAACCCAAGCAGTATTGAACTGAAGAGTTTGATCATGGCTCAGATTGAACGCTGGCGGCAGGCCTAACACATGCAAGTCGAGCGGATGACGGGAGCTTGCTCCTTGATTCAGCGGCGGACGGGTGAGTAATACCTAGGAATCTGCCTGGTAGTGGGGGACAACGTTTCGAAAGGAACGCTAATACCGCATACGTCCTACGGGAGAAAGCAGGGGACCTTCGGGCCTTGCGCTATCAGATGAGCCTAGGTCGGATTAGCTAGTTGGTGAGGTAATGGCTCACCAAGGCTACGATCCGTAACTGGTCTGAGAGGATGATCAGTCACACTGGA
The DNA here is from genome assembly GCF_002845275.2 of Pseudomonas sp. S06B 330. Classification (NCBI taxonomy): domain Bacteria; kingdom Pseudomonadati; phylum Pseudomonadota; class Gammaproteobacteria; order Pseudomonadales; family Pseudomonadaceae; genus Pseudomonas; species Pseudomonas tussilaginis. The sequence continues at coordinate 661,533 of NZ_CP088149.1, forward strand.
ACTGAGACACGGTCCAGACTCCTACGGGAGGCAGCAGTGGGGAATATTGGACAATGGGCGAAAGCCTGATCCAGCCATGCCGCGTGTGTGAAGAAGGTCTTCGGATTGTAAAGCACTTTAAGTTGGGAGGAAGGGCATTAACCTAATACGTTAGTGTTTTGACGTTACCGACAGAATAAGCACCGGCTAACTCTGTGCCAGCAGCCGCGGTAATACAGAGGGTGCAAGCGTTAATCGGAATTACTGGGCGTAAAGCGCGCGTAGGTGGTTCGTTAAGTTGGATGTGAAATCCCCGGGCTCAACCTGGGAACTGCATCCAAAACTGGCGAGCTAGAGTAGGGCAGAGGGTGGTGGAATTTCCTGTGTAGCGGTGAAATGCGTAGATATAGGAAGGAACACCAGTGGCGAAGGCGACCACCTGGGCTCATACTGACACTGAGGTGCGAAAGCGTGGGGAGCAAACAGGATTAGATACCCTGGTAGTCCACGCCGTAAACGATGTCAACTAGCCGTTGGAATCCTTGAGATTTTAGTGGCGCAGCTAACGCATTAAGTTGACCGCCTGGGGAGTACGGCCGCAAGGTTAAAACTCAAATGAATTGACGGGGGCCCGCACAAGCGGTGGAGCATGTGGTTTAATTCGAAGCAACGCGAAGAACCTTACCAGGCCTTGACATCCAATGAACTTTCCAGAGATGGATTGGTGCCTTCGGGAACATTGAGACAGGTGCTGCATGGCTGTCGTCAGCTCGTGTCGTGAGATGTTGGGTTAAGTCCCGTAACGAGCGCAACCCTTGTCCTTAGTTACCAGCACGTTATGGTGGGCACTCTAAGGAGACTGCCGGTGACAAACCGGAGGAAGGTGGGGATGACGTCAAGTCATCATGGCCCTTACGGCCTGGGCTACACACGTGCTACAATGGTCGGTACAGAGGGTTGCCAAGCCGCGAGGTGGAGCTAATCTCACAAAACCGATCGTAGTCCGGATCGCAGTCTGCAACTCGACTGCGTGAAGTCGGAATCGCTAGTAATCGCGAATCAGAATGTCGCGGTGAATACGTTCCCGGGCCTTGTACACACCGCCCGTCACACCATGGGAGTGGGTTGCACCAGAAGTAGCTAGTCTAACCTTCGGGAGGACGGTTACCACGGTGTGATTCATGACTGGGGTGAAGTCGTAACAAGGTAGCCGTAGGGGAACCTGCGGCTGGATCACCTCCTTAATCGACGACATCAGCTGTTTCATAAGCTCCCACACGAATTGCTTGATTCATTGAAGAAGACGATATCGGTAACAGCTCTTAACTGGGTCTGTAGCTCAGTTGGTTAGAGCGCACCCCTGATAAGGGTGAGGTCGGCAGTTCGAATCTGCCCAGACCCACCAGTTTCTTGTTGGGGCCATAGCTCAGCTGGGAGAGCGCCTGCCTTGCACGCAGGAGGTCAGCGGTTCGATCCCGCTTGGCTCCACCACCCCCTTGTTACCATGTCAAAGCTTAGAAATGAATATTCGCATCGAATATTGATTTCTGAACTTTTTCAGAATCGTTCTTTAAAAATTTGGGTATGTGATAGAAAGATAGACTGGACAGCACTTTCACTGGTGTTTGTTCAGGCTAAGGTAAAATTTGTGAGTTTTCATGAATTTTCGGCGAATGTCGTCTTCACAGTATAACCAGATTGCTTGGGGTTATATGGTCAAGTGAAGAAGCGCATACGGTGGATGCCTTGGCAGTCAGAGGCGATGAAAGACGTGGTAGCCTGCGATAAGCTTCGGGGAGTCGGCAAACAGACTTTGATCCGGAGATCTCTGAATGGGGGAACCCACTCAGCATAAGCTGAGTATCTTGTACTGAATACATAGGTGCAAGAGGCGAACCAGGGGAACTGAAACATCTAAGTACCCTGAGGAAAAGAAATCAACCGAGATTCCCTTAGTAGTGGCGAGCGAACGGGGACTAGCCCTTAAGTGGCTTTGAGATTAGCGGAACGCTCTGGAAAGTGCGGCCATAGTGGGTGATAGCCCTGTACGCGAAAATCTCTTAGTCATGAAATCGAGTAGGACGGAGCACGAGAAACTTTGTCTGAATATGGGGGGACCATCCTCCAAGGCTAAATACTACTGACTGACCGATAGTGAACCAGTACCGTGAGGGAAAGGCGAAAAGAACCCCGGAGAGGGGAGTGAAATAGATCCTGAAACCGTATGCGTACAAGCAGTGGGAGCCTACTTTGTTAGGTGACTGCGTACCTTTTGTATAATGGGTCAGCGACTTATATTCAGTGGCGAGCTTAACCGAATAGGGGAGGCGTAGCGAAAGCGAGTCTTAATAGGGCGTTTAGTCGCTGGGTATAGACCCGAAACCGGGCGATCTATCCATGGGCAGGTTGAAGGTTAGGTAACACTGACTGGAGGACCGAACCGACTACCGTTGAAAAGTTAGCGGATGACCTGTGGATCGGAGTGAAAGGCTAATCAAGCTCGGAGATAGCTGGTTCTCCTCGAAAGCTATTTAGGTAGCGCCTCATGTATCACTGTAGGGGGTAGAGCACTGTTTCGGCTAGGGGGTCATCCCGACTTACCAAACCGATGCAAACTCCGAATACCTACAAGTGCCGAGCATGGGAGACACACGGCGGGTGCTAACGTCCGTCGTGAAAAGGGAAACAACCCAGACCGTCAGCTAAGGTCCCAAAGTCATGGTTAAGTGGGAAACGATGTGGGAAGGCTTAGACAGCTAGGAGGTTGGCTTAGAAGCAGCCACCCTTTAAAGAAAGCGTAATAGCTCACTAGTCGAGTCGGCCTGCGCGGAAGATGTAACGGGGCTCAAACCATGCACCGAAGCTACGGGTATCACTTAGGTGATGCGGTAGAGGAGCGTTCTGTAAGCCTGTGAAGGTGAGTTGAGAAGCTTGCTGGAGGTATCAGAAGTGCGAATGCTGACATGAGTAACGACAATGGGAGTGAAAAACTCCCACGCCGAAAGACCAAGGTTTCCTGCGCAACGTTAATCGACGCAGGGTTAGTCGGTCCCTAAGGCGAGGCTGAAAAGCGTAGTCGATGGAAAACAGGTTAATATTCCTGTACTTCTAGTTATTGCGATGGAGGGACGGAGAAGGCTAGGCCAGCTTGGCGTTGGTTGTCCAAGTTTAAGGTGGTAGGCTGAGATCTTAGGTAAATCCGGGATCTTAAGGCCGAGAGCTGATGACGAGTTGCCTTTAGGCGACGAAGTGGTTGATGCCATGCTTCCAAGAAAAGCTTCTAAGCTTCAGATAACTAGGAACCGTACCCCAAACCGACACAGGTGGTTGGGTAGAGAATACCAAGGCGCTTGAGAGAACTCGGGTGAAGGAACTAGGCAAAATGGCACCGTAACTTCGGGAGAAGGTGCGCCGGTGAGGGTGAAGGACTTGCTCCGTAAGCTCATGCCGGTCGAAGATACCAGGCCGCTGCGACTGTTTATTAAAAACACAGCACTCTGCAAACACGAAAGTGGACGTATAGGGTGTGACGCCTGCCCGGTGCCGGAAGGTTAATTGATGGGGTTAGCTAACGCGAAGCTCTTGATCGAAGCCCCGGTAAACGGCGGCCGTAACTATAACGGTCCTAAGGTAGCGAAATTCCTTGTCGGGTAAGTTCCGACCTGCACGAATGGCGTAACGATGGCGGCGCTGTCTCCACCCGAGACTCAGTGAAATTGAAATCGCTGTGAAGATGCAGTGTATCCGCGGCTAGACGGAAAGACCCCGTGAACCTTTACTATAGCTTTGCACTGGACTTTGAATTTGCTTGTGTAGGATAGGTGGGAGGCTTTGAAGCGTGGACGCCAGTTCGCGTGGAGCCATCCTTGAAATACCACCCTGGCAACTTTGAGGTTCTAACTCAGGTCCGTTATCCGGATCGAGGACAGTGTATGGTGGGTAGTTTGACTGGGGCGGTCTCCTCCTAAAGAGTAACGGAGGAGTACGAAGGTGCGCTCAGACCGGTCGGAAATCGGTCGTAGAGTATAAAGGCAAAAGCGCGCTTGACTGCGAGACAGACACGTCGAGCAGGTACGAAAGTAGGTCTTAGTGATCCGGTGGTTCTGTATGGAAGGGCCATCGCTCAACGGATAAAAGGTACTCCGGGGATAACAGGCTGATACCGCCCAAGAGTTCATATCGACGGCGGTGTTTGGCACCTCGATGTCGGCTCATCACATCCTGGGGCTGAAGCCGGTCCCAAGGGTATGGCTGTTCGCCATTTAAAGTGGTACGCGAGCTGGGTTTAGAACGTCGTGAGACAGTTCGGTCCCTATCTGCCGTGGACGTTTGAGATTTGAGAGGGGCTGCTCCTAGTACGAGAGGACCGGAGTGGACGAACCTCTGGTGTTCCGGTTGTCACGCCAGTGGCATTGCCGGGTAGCTATGTTCGGAAGAGATAACCGCTGAAAGCATCTAAGCGGGAAACTTGCCTCAAGATGAGATCTCACTGGAGCCTTGAGCTCCCTGAAGGGCCGTCGAAGACTACGACGTTGATAGGTTGGGTGTGTAAGCGCTGTGAGGCGTTGAGCTAACCAATACTAATTGCCCGTGAGGCTTGACCATATAACACCCAAGCAATCTGCAACGCAGATTGTGGTGGTGAAGACGAAATGAACCGAAAGTTCGTAAACCACAAACTGTCACATACCCAATTCGCTGGAGTGTCTAACAAGACCTTCTGGCAACAGAATTTCTTGACGACCATAGAGCATTGGAACCACCTGATCCCATCCCGAACTCAGCAGTGAAACGATGCATCGCCGATGGTAGTGTGGGGTTTCCCCATGTGAGAGTAGGTCATCGTCAAGATTAAATTCCGAAACCCCTATCTGCGTATGCAGGTAGGGGTTTTGTCTTTTCCGGCCCTGGCCCCGGCCGTTGCCTGGGAGGTGCCCTTGTGGGAGCCGGGCTTACCGGCGATACCGCCACTGCGCAATCGCTGACACCTCAGTGGTATCCTCGCCGCCAAGGCTGGCTCCCGCAGCGGGCAAATCCGTGATCCGCACCTCACCCAATCCCATCAGTTTTCTATGCAATCCCTACCTGCATAGCTATCATGCCAGCCTCATTACGAGTCGAGATTGGCATGCTGAAGTTGTTGAAGCTCCTCAAGGATGGCCGGTTCCATTCCGGGCAGGATCTGGGGGTCGCCCTTGGCGTAAGTCGTAGTGCTGTCTGGAAGCAACTACAGCACCTCGAGGCCGAACTGAATCTACCCATTCATAAAGTGCGTGGTCGCGGCTATCAGTTAGCAACGCCTTTGTCGTTGCTGGAGGAGTCGGTTATTGCCGAATACTCGCAAGGTGAGCACTGGCCGGCGCTGGTATTCGACTCCATTGACTCAACCAATGCCCAGGCCTTACGCGCAGTTGCTGAAGGGCAGGCTGCACCGTTCCTGGTCCTGGCGGAGCGCCAGACAGCTGGGCGGGGGAGGCGTGGTCGTCAGTGGGTTAGTCCTTTTGCCGAAAACCTCTATTACAGCCTGGTGCTGCGTATCGACGGTGGCATGCGTCAGCTCGAAGGCTTGAGCCTGGTAGTAGGGCTTGCGGTCATGCGTACCTTACAGTCCTTTGGCGTTGCTGATGTGGGCTTGAAATGGCCGAATGACGTGCTGGTCAATAATCAAAAGATCGCCGGCATCCTTTTGGAGTTGGTGGGTGATCCTGCGGATGTCTGTCATGTGGTGCTGGGTATTGGCATCAATGTAAACATGCAGGTAACCAGTGAAGTCGATCAGCAGTGGACTTCTATGCGTCGTGAGGCGGGAGTGGCAGTCGATCGCAATATATTGGTCGCCAGGTTAAACCAAAACCTGCAGATCGACCTTGAACGGCATCGCCAGAGCGGTTTTGCCGGATTTCAGCGTGAATGGGAAGAGGCGCACCAGTGGCAAGGTCGCGCGGTATCCTTGATTGCCGGAGCTAACAAGATTGATGGCGTAGTAGTAGGTATTGATGGTCAGGGGGCATTGCGCCTTATGGTCGATGGTGTAGAGAAGAGCTTCAGCGGTGGTGAGCTCAGTTTGAGGTTGCGTGATGATTCTTGAGCTCGATTGCGGTAACAGCTTTATCAAATGGCGCGTCATTCGGCGTGCCGACGCCTCGATCGTTGCTGGTGGCGTAGTCGCTTCCGACCAGGCATTGCTGGCCGCGGTCACTGCGCTGCCGCAGGCGCCTCAGCGCTGTCGCTTGGTGAGTGTTCGTAGCGAAGAGGAAACTAGCAGTCTTTCGGCTTTGCTGCTCCAGCATTTTGGCCTGGACGTGCTGGTTGCCCAGCCCGCGAAAGAGGTGGCGGGTGTGCGTAATGGCTATGACGACTATCAACGTCTCGGCCTTGATCGCTGGCTGGCGGTGTTAGGGGCTTATCGTTTGGCTAAAGGCGCGTGCCTGGTCATGGATTTTGGCACTGCAGCCAAGGCTGACTTCGTCGCGGCAGATGGCGAGCACTTGGGTGGTTTTATCTGTCCTGGTATGCCGCTGATGCGTAGTCAGCTGCGTACGCATACCCGGCGTATTCGCTACGACGATGCGTCGGCTGAACGAGCGTTGTCGAGTATGTCCCCAGGGCGTTCAACGGTGGAGGCAGTTGAACGCGGCTGCGTGCATATGCTTCAGGGCTTCGTTCGTTCCCAGATTGAGCACGCGCGCGCGTTGTGGGGTGATAATTTCACGGTGTTGCTGACAGGCGGGGATGCACCCCTGGTGCAGGAGGCTGCGCCGAATGCCCGAGTGGTGCCGGATCTGGTATTTGTCGGCCTGGCAATGGCCTGTCCCCTGAGTTGAGGTGACTATGCGTTGGTTGTTTCTGTTGTTGGTGGTGCTTAATGGTGTCTATTACGTCTGGCATCAGCAGGAAGCGCCGCTGAAGGCCAAGGAGGTGGCGCCGCTATCGCTCTACAAGGGTAATCAGCAGGGCATTCACCTGTTGAGCGAGTCTCCGAAGGGGCAGCGCCCTCCTGAGCGCGGCCAGGAATGCCTGTATGTTGGCGGTTTAAGTAACCAGGAGCAGCTTGATGCGCTGCGTCAGCGACTGCTTTCTCTGGATGTTGCGGCGAAGCCGGTGGTTGGGCGGCTCGGTGATTCGACAGGTTTTTGGCTGCAGATCGCGCCGCAGAGCCTGCGTTTGTTGGATCAAACCCTGCTGGGGGCACTTTCTCGAGATTTCAAAGACTTAAAACATAAAATAATGTTGTGCGAGGGTATTGCAACTGGCGAATAGCTTGATAGAATGGCGCCCGCTTCACAGGGATGACCACTAAGTGGCAACACTGAGAAGCAGCTGTCAAATTAGCTAACCTCAAGATTTTAATGAGAAAAAGCTTGACAGCAGGACGGCAAGAGTTGAAAATGCCGCCCACGTTCAGGAGGGGTTCCCGAGCGGCCAAAGGGATCAGACTGTAAATCTGACGTCTACGACTTCGAAGGTTCGAATCCTTCCCCCTCCACCAGTTTTAGCGAGAGCTGCAAGCTCCGCGGGTATAGTTTAGTGGTAGAACCTCAGCCTTCCAAGCTGATGATGCGGGTTCGATTCCCGCTACCCGCTCCAAGTTTGCTGTTGTTGCATAGTGTTACGCTCTTGTAGCTCAGTTGGTAGAGCACACCCTTGGTAAGGGTGAGGTCAGCGGTTCAAATCCGCTCAAGAGCTCCATATAACAAGGCAGATATGAAAATATCTGCCTTTGTTTTAATGGTCGTATTAACTTGCTTATTTCTTCTTGCTGAGGATTGTCTCGATGGCTAAGGAAAAGTTCGATCGTAGTCTGCCGCACGTGAACGTCGGCACCATTGGTCACGTTGACCATGGCAAGACCACGCTGACCGCAGCGCTGACTCGCGTTTGCTCCGAAGTTTTCGGTTCGGCTGTTGTCGAGTTCGACAAGATCGACAGCGCTCCAGAAGAGAAGGCTCGTGGTATTACCATTAATACTGCGCACGTCGAGTACAACTCGAACATTCGTCACTACGCTCACGTTGACTGCCCAGGTCACGCTGACTACGTGAAGAATATGATTACCGGTGCTGCCCAGATGGACGGCGCAATCCTGGTTTGCTCGGCCGCTGATGGTCCGATGCCGCAAACCCGTGAGCACATCCTGCTGTCCCGTCAGGTTGGCGTTCCGTACATCGTGGTCTTCCTGAACAAGGCTGACCTGGTAGACGACGCTGAGCTGCTGGAACTGGTTGAGATGGAAGTTCGCGACCTGCTGTCCACCTACGACTTCCCAGGCGACGACACTCCGATCATCATCGGTTCGGCTCGTATGGCGTTGGAAGGCAAAGACGACAACGAGATGGGCACCACTGCCGTCAAGAAGCTGGTTGAAACTCTGGATAGCTACATCCCAGAGCCAGAGCGCGCTATCGACAAGCCGTTCCTGATGCCAATCGAAGACGTATTCTCGATCTCGGGTCGTGGTACCGTTGTTACCGGTCGTATCGAGCGTGGTATCGTCCGCGTTCAGGACGCCCTGGAAATCGTTGGTCTGCGTGACACCACCACCACCACCTGCACCGGTGTTGAGATGTTCCGCAAGCTGCTGGACGAAGGTCGTGCTGGCGAGAACTGCGGCGTTCTGCTGCGTGGCACCAAGCGTGACGACGTTGAACGTGGTCAGGTTCTGGTTAAGCCGGGTTCGGTTAAGCCGCACACCAAGTTCACCGCAGAAGTTTACGTTCTGAGCAAGGAAGAAGGCGGCCGTCATACTCCGTTCTTCAAAGGCTACCGTCCACAGTTCTACTTCCGTACTACTGACGTGACCGGTAACTGCGAGCTGCCAGAAGGCGTTGAAATGGTAATGCCAGGTGACAACATCCAGATGACTGTCACTCTGATCAAAACCATCGCAATGGAAGATGGTCTGCGTTTCGCTATCCGTGAAGGCGGTCGTACCGTCGGCGCTGGCGTCGTAGCAAAGATTATCGAATAAGTAGTTGATTTCTCTCGATCAGGTCGGCATAATGGCCGGCCTGATAAGCTTTTAGGTCAGTAGCTCAATTGGCAGAGCGACGGTCTCCAAAACCGTAGGTTGGGGGTTCGATTCCCTCCTGACCTGCCAGATTCACCTCGTGTGTCTGGCTTTCTTTTCACAGGATCTTCCTAGATGACTCCCAAGGCTGAAGCCCAAGACTCTCGTTTTGACCTGCTCAAGTGGCTGGCTGTTGTCGCTTTGGTATTCGTAGGTGTCGTGGGTAATATTTATTATTCCGACTTCCCGATTCTGTATCGCGTACTCGCACTGCTTGCTCTTGCTGCTGTAGCTGGCTTTTTGGCCCTGCAAACTGCTAAAGGCAAGTCGTTCTTTACGTTGCTAAAGGAAGCGCGCACCGAGATTCGTAAAGTCGTATGGCCAACCCGTCAAGAAACCATGCAAACCACGCTCATCGTAGTGGCGGTTGTTCTGGTTATGGCGTTGCTGCTGTGGGGTCTCGACTCCCTGCTCGGTTGGTTGATTTCCTTGATTGTTGGCTAAGGGTGTCCCGTGGCTAAGCGTTGGTACGTTGTGCATGCTTACTCGGGTTACGAGAAGCATGTAATGCGCTCGCTGATCGAGCGCGTAAAGCTGGCTGGCATGGAAGATGGCTTCGGCGAGATTCTGGTCCCCACTGAAGAAGTGGTTGAGATGCGCAATGGCCAGAAGCGCAAAAGTGAGCGTAAGTTCTTCCCAGGCTATGTTCTGGTGCAAATGGACATGAACGAAGGGACTTGGCACTTGGTCAAGGATACCCCTCGCGTCATGGGCTTCATCGGTGGTACTGCAGATAAGCCTGCGCCGATCACTGACAAAGAAGCCGAAGCCATCTTGCGTCGCGTTGCTGATGGCAGCGACAAGCCTAAGCCTAAGACTCTGTTTGAGCCAGGCGAAGTGGTTCGCGTTATCGATGGTCCGTTTGCTGATTTCAACGGTACTGTTGAAGAAGTTAACTACGAGAAGAGCCGGATCCAAGTGGCCGTGCTTATTTTCGGTCGCTCTACCCCGGTAGAGCTCGAGTTCAGCCAGGTCGAGAAGGTCTAGCAGAACGACGCATCCCATACCCCGCAGCCCTATGTGCTGCGGGGTTTTGTCGTCACTGGGATAAAACGCAAGTAATCCGGGGAGCCTTCAGGCGTTCGTACCCGATATTGGAGTAGCTCATGGCTAAGAAGATTCAGGCTTACATCAAGCTGCAAGTAAAGGCCGGCCAGGCCAACCCAAGCCCACCCGTTGGTCCAGCACTGGGTCAACACGGTGTGAACATCATGGAATTCTGCAAGGCCTTCAACGCCCGTACTCAGGGTCAAGAAGCCGGTCTGCCGACTCCTGTGATCATCACTGTTTACAGTGACCGCAGCTTCACCTTCGAAACCAAAAGCACCCCTGCTTCGGTTCTGCTGAAGAAAGCAGCTGGCCTGACCAGCGGTTCTGCACGTCCGAACACCGTTAAAGTCGGTACTGTGACCCGTGCTCAGCTGGAAGAGATCGCAAAAACCAAAAATGCTGATCTGACCGCTGCTGACCTGGATGCGGCCGTGCGTACCATCGCCGGTTCCGCTCGCAGCATGGGCCTCAACGTGGAGGGTGTGTAATGGCTAAGCTGACCAAGCGCCAAAAGGCCATTGCTTCGAAGCTCGAAGCTGGCAAAGTCTACAACTTCGAAGACGCAGCAGTGCTGCTGGCCGAACTGTCCACCGTGAAGTTCAGCGAATCCTTCGACGTTGCTGTCAACCTCGGTGTTGACCCACGTAAATCCGACCAGGTCGTTCGTAGCGCTACCGTGCTGCCACACGGCACTGGCAAGACTGTACGTGTTGCTGTCTTCACCCAGGGTCCAGCTGCTGAGGCCGCTCTGGCTGCCGGCGCTGACCGTGTAGGTATGGACGATCTGGCTGCCGAAATGAAAGGCGGCGACCTGAACTATGACGTCGTTATTGCTTCCCCGGACGCAATGCGTGTTGTAGGTCAGCTGGGTCAGGTTCTGGGTCCTCGCGGCCTGATGCCTAACCCGAAAGTCGGTACCGTAACTCCAGACGTAGCCACCGCGGTTAAAAACGCCAAGGCTGGTCAGGTTCGTTATCGCACCGACAAAAACGGCATCATCCACACCTCCGTTGGCAAGGTTGGCTTTGAAGCTGGCAAGCTGAAGGAAAACGTTGAAGCCCTGATCGCTGATCTGAAGCGTATCAAGCCAGCTTCTTCGAAAGGTATCTACGTTAAGCGCGTTACCCTGAGCACCACTATGGGCCCAGGTCTGGTCATCGACCAGAGCTCGCTGAACGCGTAAGACAAAAGCCGGCGCGAGCGATCGCGTCGACTTGAAAAAATTGGGGTCCCTGCCTGGCGGGGGCTATCCAAGACCGTAGGCGGCGCAAGCCTTAAACCTCAAGCCTACGCAGATGGTGCCCCTGGTTCCGTATCGAATCAGACACCAAAACGACATCTGGCCTCGGCTGGATGAAACGGTAACAAGCAGGAGTTTTACCCGTGGCAATTAAACTCGAAGACAAGAAGGCCATCGTCGCTGAAGTCAACGAGGCTGCCAAAGTCGCTCTGTCTGCTGTCGTGGCTGATGCCCGTGGCGTGACTGTAGGCGCAATGACCGGACTCCGTAAAGAGGCTCGTGAAGCTGGCGTATACGTACGTGTTGTACGTAACACCCTGCTCAAGCGCGCTGTTGCTGACACTGAATTCAGTGTCCTCAACGACGCCTTCACCGGCCCTACCCTGATCGCGTTCTCCAACGAACACCCGGGCGCTGCTGCTCGTCTGTTCGCTGAATTCGCCAAGGGTCAGAGCAAGTTCGAGATCAAGGCAGCTGCGTTCGACGGCAAGTTCCTTGCCGCAAACCAGATCGACGTGTTGGCTTCCCTGCCGACCCGCGACGAGGCCATTGCGAAGCTGATGAGCGTGATTCAAGGCGCTACCAGCAAGCTGGCTCGTACTTTGGCAGCCGTTCGCGACCAGAAAGAAGCTGCTGCTGCCTAAGGCACTGCAAGCCCTTTCGAAATCATACGTTTAATTTGATGGCTGCGTAGGCTGTCACCCCAATACAGGATTTAAGTCATGTCTCTGACTAACGAGCAAATCATCGAAGCAATCGGCCAGAAAACCGTTCTGGAAGTTGTTGAGCTGATCAAAGCAATGGAAGAAACCTTCGGCGTTACCGCTGCTGTTGCCGCTGCTGGCCCAGCTGCTGCCGCTGCCGTTGTTGAAGAACAAACCGAGTTCAACGTTGTTCTGGTTGCCGCTGGCGACAAGAAAGTAAACGTGATCAAGGCTGTTCGTGAACTGACCGGCCTGGGCCTGAAAGAAGCCAAGGAAAAGGTTGATACCGCTCCTCAGGTTGTTGCTGAAGGCGTTTCGAAAGAAGCCGCTGACAAAGCTAAAGCTGACCTGGAAGCAGCAGGCGCTACCGTCGAACTGAAGTAATTTCGACTGTGCGTCTCCAGCCCGAGCGATAAGCGAAAGGCTGATGGCTGGTGGCTCTTGCCACCGGCCTTTTTCCGTTATTGGTGGCCGACCAGGTCGGCATTGATAGCGAGCAGTAACCACCGATGACGGTGGCGCAAACCATGGGGTTTGCACGATTTTCTGGCTGCTCCCGTCGGGAGAAGCCAAACAAGCAGGTGACCAAGCTGGGGAACGCTGATGGCTTACTCATACACTGAGAAAAAACGTATCCGCAAGGACTTTAGCAAGTTGCCGGACGTCATGGATGTGCCTTACCTCCTGGCCATCCAGCTGGATTCGTATCGTGAATTCTTGCAAGCGGGAGCGACTAAAGATCAGTTCCGCGACGTGGGCCTGCATGCGGCCTTCAAATCGGTTTTCCCGATCATCAGCTACTCCGGCAATGCTGCCCTGGAGTACGTTGGCTATCGTCTGGGCGAACCGGCTTTTGATGTCAAAGAATGCGTACTGCGCGGTGTGACCTACGCGGTTCCGCTGCGGGTAAAAGTCCGCCTGATCATTTTCGACAAAGAGTCGTCGAACAAAGCGATCAAGGACATCAAAGAGCAAGAAGTCTACATGGGTGAAATCCCCCTGATGACTGAAAACGGTACCTTCGTAATCAACGGTACCGAGCGTGTTATCGTTTCCCAGCTGCATCGCTCGCCGGGTGTGTTCTTCGACCACGACCGTGGCAAGACGCACAGTTCGGGCAAGCTGCTGTACTCGGCACGGATCATTCCTTACCGCGGTTCGTGGCTGGACTTCGAATTCGATCCGAAAGACTGTGTATTCGTCCGTATCGACCGTCGTCGCAAGCTGCCTGCGTCGGTACTGCTGCGCGCGCTGGGTTATAGCACCGAAGAAGTACTGAACGCCTTCTACACCACCAACGTATTCCACGTTTCGGGCGAGAAACTCAGCCTGGAGCTGGTGCCTCAGCGCCTGCGTGGTGAAATCGCGGTCATGGACATCCATGACGAAACCGGCAAGGTCATTGTCGAGCAAGGTCGTCGTATCACCGCTCGCCACATCAACCAGCTGGAAAAAGCTGGTGTGAAGCATCTCGACGTTCCTATGGAATACGTCCTGGGTCGCACCACCGCCAAGGCTATCGTTCACCCGGCGACGGGCGAAATCCTGGCCGAGTGCAACACCGAGCTGAACACCGAGCTGCTGATCAAGATCGCCAAGGCTCAGGTTGTCCGCATCGAGACCTTGTACACCAACGACATCGATTGCGGTCCGTTCATCTCCGACACGCTGAAGATCGACTCCACCAGCAATCAGCTGGAAGCGCTGGTCGAAATCTATCGGATGATGCGTCCTGGCGAGCCGCCAACCAAGGATGCCGCTGAGACCCTGTTCAATAACCTGTTCTTCAGCGCCGAGCGTTACGACCTGTCGGCTGTTGGTCGCATGAAGTTCAACCGTCGTATCGGTCGTACCGAGATCGAAGGTTCGGGCGTGCTGAGCAAGGAAGACATCGTCGAGGTTCTCAAGACCCTGGTCGATATCCGTAACGGCAAAGGCATCGTCGACGACATCGACCATCTGGGTAACCGTCGTGTTCGTTGTGTCGGTGAGATGGCCGAGAACCAGTTCCGCGTTGGCCTGGTGCGTGTTGAGCGTGCGGTCAAAGAGCGTCTGTCGATGGCCGAAAGCGAAGGCCTGATGCCACAGGACCTGATCAACGCCAAGCCGGTAGCGGCGGCGGTGAAAGAGTTCTTCGGCTCCAGCCAGCTCTCGCAGTTCATGGACCAGAACAACCCGCTCTCCGAGATCACCCACAAGCGTCGTGTCTCCGCACTCGGCCCTGGTGGTCTGACCCGTGAGCGCGCTGGCTTCGAAGTCCGTGACGTACACCCGACCCACTACGGCCGTGTGTGCCCGATCGAGACCCCTGAAGGTCCGAACATCGGTCTGATCAACTCCCTGGCGGCCTATGCCCGCACCAACCAGTACGGCTTCCTGGAAAGCCCGTACCGCGTGGTGAAAGAGGGTGTTGTCACCGACGACATCGTGTTCCTGTCGGCGATCGAAGAAGCCGATCACGTTATCGCTCAGGCTTCGGCCGCGATGAACGAGAAGAAGCAGCTGATCGACGAGCTGGTAGCCGTTCGTCACCTGAACGAATTCACCGTCAAGGCGCCGGAAGACGTCACCTTGATGGACGTTTCGCCGAAGCAGGTAGTTTCGGTCGCAGCGTCGCTGATTCCGTTCCTCGAGCACGACGACGCCAACCGTGCGTTGATGGGCTCGAACATGCAGCGTCAGGCTGTACCAACCCTGCGTGCTGACAAGCCGCTGGTCGGTACCGGCATGGAGCGTAACGTTGCCCGTGACTCCGGCGTTTGCGTCGTGGCTCGTCGTGGCGGTGTTATCGATTCCGTTGACGCCAGCCGTATCGTGGTTCGTGTTGCTGATGACGAAGTAGAAACCGGCGAAGCCGGTGTCGACATCTACAACCTGACCAAGTATACCCGCTCGAACCAGAACACCTGCATCAACCAGCGTCCGCTGGTGAGCAAAGGTGACGTGGTTCAGCGTAGCGACATCATGGCCGACGGCCCGTCCACCGACATGGGTGAGCTGGCACTGGGTCAGAACATGCGCATCGCGTTCATGGCATGGAACGGCTTCAACTTCGAAGACTCCATCTGCCTGTCCGAGCGTGTGGTTCAGGAAGACCGCTTCACCACGATCCACATTCAGGAACTGACCTGTGTGGCCCGTGACACCAAGCTTGGCCCAGAGGAAATCACTGCGGACATCCCGAACGTCGGTGAAGCTGCGCTGAACAAGCTGGACGAAGCCGGTATCGTTTACGTTGGTGCTGAAGTTGGCGCTGGTGACATTCTGGTCGGCAAAGTAACGCCAAAAGGCGAAACTCAGCTGACCCCAGAAGAGAAACTGCTGCGCGCGATCTTCGGTGAGAAGGCTAGCGACGTTAAGGACACCTCCCTGCGCGTGCCAACTGGCACCAAGGGTACTGTCATTGACGTACAGGTCTTCACCCGTGACGGTGTTGAGCGTGATAGCCGTGCGCTGTCGATCGAGAAGATGCAGCTCGACGAGATCCGCAAGGACCTGAACGAAGAGTTCCGTATTGTTGAAGGTGCAACCTTCGAACGTCTGCGTTCTGCCCTGAACGGTCAGGTCGTCGATGGTGGTGCAGGCCTGAAGAAGGGCACTGTCATCACCAACGAAGTGCTGGACGGTCTGGAGCATGGTCAGTGGTTCAAGCTGCGCATGGCCGAAGACGCGCTGAACGAGCAACTTGAGAAGGCCCAGGCCTACATCGTTGATCGTCGCCGTCTGCTGGACGACAAGTTCGAAGACAAGAAGCGCAAGCTGCAGCAGGGCGATGACCTGGCTCCGGGCGTACTGAAGATCGTCAAGGTCTACCTGGCAATCCGTCGTCGCATCCAGCCGGGCGACAAGATGGCCGGTCGTCACGGTAACAAAGGTGTGGTCTCTGTGATCATGCCGGTCGAAGACATGCCGCACGACGCCAACGGTACGCCGGTGGACGTGGTACTGAACCCATTGGGTGTACCATCACGGATGAACGTTGGTCAGATCCTCGAAACCCACCTGGGCCTGGCGGCCAAAGGTTTGGGCGAGAAGATCAACCGCATGCTCGAAGAGCAGCGCAAGGTCATCGAGCTGCGTAAGTTCCTCACCGAGGTCTACAACGAGATCGGTGGTCGTCAGGAAAGCCTGGAAGACTTCTCCGACCAGGAAATCCTGGACCTGGCGAAGAACCTCAAAGGCGGTGTGCCTATGGCCACTCCAGTCTTCGACGGTGCCAAGGAAAGCGAGATCAAGGCCATGCTGAAACTGGCAGACATGCCAGAAAGCGGTCAGATGCAGCTGTTCGACGGCCGTACCGGTAACAAGTTCGAGCGTCCAGTGACCGTTGGTTACATGTACATGCTCAAGCTGAACCACTTGGTGGACGACAAGATGCACGCGCGTTCCACTGGTTCTTACAGCCTGGTTACCCAGCAGCCGCTGGGTGGTAAGGCGCAGTTCGGTGGTCAGCGTTTCGGGGAGATGGAAGTGTGGGCGCTGGAAGCATACGGCGCGGCATACACCCTGCAAGAAATGCTCACAGTGAAGTCGGACGACGTGAACGGTCGGACCAAGATGTACAAAAACATCGTGGACGGCGATCACCGTATGGAGCCGGGCATGCCCGAGTCCTTCAACGTGTTGATCAAAGAGATTCGTTCGCTCGGTATCGATATCGATCTGGAAACCGAATAACACGTGACGCGAATCGGGAGCGTGGCTGAAAAGCCCGCTCCCTGCTCCGCCAGGAGGAAAGGCCTTGAAAGACCTACTGAATTTGCTGAAAAACCAGGGTCAAGTCGAAGAGTTCGACGCCATCCGTATCGGATTGGCCTCGCCTGAGATGATCCGTTCGTGGTCGTTCGGTGAAGTTAAAAAACCGGAAACCATCAACTACCGTACGTTCAAGCCTGAGCGTGACGGCCTGTTCTGCGCCAAGATCTTTGGCCCAGTCAAGGACTACGAGTGCCTGTGCGGTAAGTACAAGCGCCTGAAGCACCGTGGTGTTATCTGTGAGAAGTGCGGCGTTGAAGTCGCCCTGGCCAAGGTTCGTCGTGAGCGCATGGCGCACATCGAACTGGCCTCTCCAGTTGCCCACATCTGGTTCCTGAAATCGCTGCCGTCGCGTATCGGCCTGCTGATGGACATGACCCTGCGTGATATCGAGCGCGTTCTCTACTTCGAGAGCTATGTCGTTATCGATCCAGGCATGACCACGCTGGAAAAAGGCCAACTGCTCAACGACGAGCAGTACTTTGAAGCGCTGGAAGAGTTCGGTGATGACTTCGACGCCCGCATGGGTGCCGAGGCTGTCCGTGAGCTGCTGCACGCTATTGACCTGGAGCACGAGATCGGTCGCCTGCGCGAAGAAATTCCGCAGACCAACTCGGAAACCAAGATCAAGAAGCTGTCCAAGCGTCTGAAACTGATGGAAGCCTTCCAGGGCTCGGGCAACCTGCCTGAGTGGATGGTCCTGACTGTTCTGCCGGTTCTGCCGCCAGACCTGCGTCCATTGGTTCCGCTGGATGGCGGTCGCTTCGCGACTTCCGACCTGAACGATCTGTATCGTCGGGTGATCAACCGTAACAACCGTCTGAAGCGCCTGCTCGACTTGTCCGCGCCGGACATCATCGTGCGTAACGAAAAGCGCATGCTGCAGGAAGCGGTCGACGCCTTGCTGGATAACGGCCGTCGCGGTCGTGCCATCACCGGTTCGAACAAGCGTCCTCTGAAATCCCTGGCCGACATGATCAAGGGTAAGCAAGGTCGTTTCCGTCAGAACTTGCTCGGTAAGCGTGTTGACTACTCCGGCCGTTCGGTAATTACCGTAGGTCCGACCCTGCGTCTGCACCAGTGCGGTCTGCCGAAGAAGATGGCTCTCGAGCTGTTCAAGCCGTTCATTTTCGGCAAGCTGGAAATGCGTGGTCTGGCGACCACCATCAAGGCCGCCAAGAAGATGGTCGAGCGTGAGCTGCCAGAGGTTTGGGACGTTCTCGCTGAGGTCATTCGCGAACACCCCGTACTGCTCAACCGTGCACCGACCCTTCACCGTCTGGGTATCCAGGCGTTTGAACCGGTACTGATCGAAGGTAAGGCTATCCAGCTGCACCCGCTGGTCTGTGCTGCGTACAACGCTGACTTCGACGGTGACCAAATGGCCGTTCACGTGCCGCTGACGCTGGAAGCCCAGCTCGAAGCGCGCGCGCTGATGATGTCGACCAACAACATTCTGTCGCCAGCTAACGGTGAGCCAATCATCGTTCCGTCGCAGGACGTTGTACTGGGTCTGTACTACATGACCCGTGAAGCTATCAACGCCAAGGGCGAAGGTCGTGTATTCGCCGACCTGCAGGAAGTCGACCGCGTATTCCGCGCCGGCGAAGCTGCCCTGCACGCCAAGATCAAGGTTCGTATCAACGAAACCGTTAACGATCGTGATGGTGGCAGCGTCAAGAACACCCGTATCGTCGACACCACTGTCGGCCGTGCACTGCTGTTCCAGGTTGTACCGCCAGGTCTGTCGTACGACGTGGTCAACCAGCCAATGAAGAAAAAGGCGATCTCCAAGCTGATCAACCAGTGCTACCGCGTGGTTGGTCTGAAAGAGACCGTTATCTTCGCTGACCAGCTGATGTACACCGGTTTTGCCTACTCGACTATCTCCGGCGTTTCCATCGGTGTTAACGACTTCGTTATCCCGGATGAAAAAGCCCGCATCATCGGTACTGCTACCGACGAAGTGAAAGAGATCGAGAGCCAGTACGCCTCCGGCCTGGTAACCCAGGGCGAGAAGTACAACAAAGTCATCGACTTGTGGTCCAAGGCGAACGACGAAGTTTCCAAGGCGATGATGGCCAACCTCTCGAAAGAGAAAGTCATTGACCGCAACGGCGACGAAGTCGAGCAAGAGTCCTTCAACTCGATGTACATGATGGCTGACTCCGGTGCCCGGGGTTCGGCAGCTCAGATTCGTCAGCTGGCCGGTATGCGTGGTCTGATGGCCAAGCCGGACGGCTCGATTATCGAGACGCCGATCACCGCGAACTTCCGTGAAGGTCTGAGCGTACTCCAGTACTTCATCTCGACTCACGGTGCTCGTAAGGGTCTTGCGGATACCGCGTTGAAAACCGCGAACTCCGGTTACCTGACTCGTCGTCTGGTAGACGTTGCTCAGGATCTGGTCGTAACCGAGATCGACTGTGGTACCGAGCAAGGTCTGCTGATGACGCCTCACATTGAAGGCGGCGACGTTGTAGAGCCGTTGGGTGAGCGTGTACTGGGTCGTGTGATCGCCCGTGACGTGTTCAAGCCAGGCACCGACGACGTAATCGTTCCGGCCGGTACTCTGGTCGACGAGAAGTGGGTTGAATTCATCGAGCTGAACAGCATCGACGAAGTGATCGTGCGTTCGCCGATCAGCTGCGAAACCCGCTACGGCATCTGCGCCAAGTGCTACGGTCGTGACCTGGCTCGCGGTCACCAGGTGAACATCGGTGAAGCTGTCGGCGTTATCGCTGCTCAGTCGATCGGTGAGCCGGGTACCCAGCTGACCATGCGTACGTTCCACATCGGTGGTGCTGCAAGCCGGACCTCGGCTGCCGACAGCGTCCAGGTGAAGAACGGCGGTATGGTTCGTCTGCACAACCTGAAGCAGGTTGAGCGTGCCGACGGTAACCTGGTTGCCGTATCGCGTTCCGGTGAGTTGGCTATTGCCGACGAATTCGGTCGTGAGCGTGAGCGCTACAAGCTGCCTTACGGTGCGGTGATTTCGGTCAAGGAAGGCGACAAGGTCGACGCTGGCGCAATCGTTGCCAAGTGGGACCCGCACACCCACCCGATCGTTACCGAAATGAAAGGTACCGTGACCTTCGTGGGCATGGAAGAAGGCATCACCATCAAGCGTCAGACTGACGAATTGACGGGTTTGACCAACATTGAAGTTCTGGACGTCAAAGACCGTCCGGCTGCAGGTAAGGAAATCCGTCCTGCAATCAAGATGGTCGACGCCAATGGCAAGGATCTGCTGCTGCCAGGTACCGACGTACCGGCTCAGTACTTCCTGCCGGCGAACGCCCTGGTCGGTGTGGCTGACGGTGCTCAGATCGGTGTTGGTGACGTTATCGCGCGTATTCCGCAAGAAACGTCGAAGACCCGTGACATCACCGGTGGTCTGCCGCGGGTTGCCGACTTGTTCGAAGCCCGTCGTCCGAAAGAAGCCTCGATTCTGGCTGAAGTCAGCGGCACCATCGCCTTCGGTAAAGAGACCAAAGGCAAGCGCCGTCTGGTTATCACCCCGAATGACGGTAGCGATCCGTACGAAGAGCTGATTCCGAAGTGGCGCCACCTGAACGTCTTCGAAGGCGAACAGGTGAACCGCGGCGAAGTTATCTCTGACGGTCCTAGCGATCCGCACGACATCCTGCGTCTGTTGGGTGTAAGCGCGCTGGCCAAGTACATCGTCAACGAGATTCAGGACGTTTACCGTCTGCAAGGCGTGAAGATCAACGACAAGCACATCGAAACCATCCTGCGTCAGATGCTGCGCAAGGTTGAGATTGCCGAGTCGGGTGATTCCAGCTTCATCAAGGGCGACCAGATGGAACTGACCCACGTACTGGTAGAGAACGAGCGTCTCAACGCGGAAGACAAGTTTGTCTCCAAGTTCACTCGTGTACTGCTGGGTATCACCAAGGCCTCGCTGTCCACCGAATCGTTCATCTCGGCGGCCTCCTTCCAGGAGACCACCCGTGTTCTGACCGAAGCGGCGGTAACCGGCAAGCGCGATTACCTGCGCGGCCTGAAAGAAAACGTGGTCGTGGGTCGTCTGATCCCGGCCGGTACCGGTCTGGCCTACCACAGCGAGCGTAAGCGTCGCCGTGATGCCGACAAGCCGCTGCGCGTAAGTGCCAGTGAGGTGGAAGCCGCACTGACAGAAGCGCTGAATTCCAGCGGTAACTGAAAGTAGGACAGGGCCCTGGCTGACCCGATCTGGTCATTGACGACTTAAATTGTTGCCGATGACTGGAGGAGGGAGGCTGGGGCCTCGTCTTGACTGGGGGCAAGATCCTCTTTAGACTCTTGTACCCCTAAATTTGGTGGGGCTTCGTCCTGCCAATTTTTGCTTTTCTTGCAAGACAATAGCGTCGCAAGACAACAGTGGAGCTAGTAGATGGCAACTATCAACCAGCTGGTACGTCAGCCGCGTAAGCGTATCGTCGAGAAATCCGACGTTCCTGCGCTGCAGAACTGCCCGCAACGTCGTGGCGTGTGCACCCGTGTGTACACCACTACGCCGAAAAAACCTAACTCGGCACTGCGTAAAGTATGCCGTGTGCGTCTGACCAACGGTTTCGAGGTTTCCTCGTACATCGGCGGTGAAGGCCACAACCTGCAAGAGCACAGCGTCGTACTGA
Organism: Pseudomonas sp. S06B 330; assembly: GCF_002845275.2. Taxonomy (NCBI): domain Bacteria; kingdom Pseudomonadati; phylum Pseudomonadota; class Gammaproteobacteria; order Pseudomonadales; family Pseudomonadaceae; genus Pseudomonas; species Pseudomonas tussilaginis. Next base: position 682,968 of record NZ_CP088149.1, read on the forward strand.
TCCGTGGCGGTCGTGTAAAAGACTTGCCAGGTGTTCGTTACCACACCGTTCGCGGCTCCCTGGATACCTCCGGTGTTAAAGGTCGTAACCAAGGTCGTTCGAAGTACGGTACCAAGCGTCCGAAGTAATCGGCCGTTTGCAGCAATTTGCAGTTATTCATTTTATTGAGTCGATAAGAGTAAGGTCGGGCACGCACCCCTTGGGGGCACTTGTCCCGGGCTAACCTGAAGACCGTTTGAGGGCTTATCAATGCCAAGACGTCGTGTAGCAGCCAAGCGTGAGATTCTGGACGATCCTAAATACGGAAGCCAGATCCTCGCCAAGTTCATGAACCACGTTATGGAAAGCGGCAAGAAAGCCGTTGCCGAGCGTATCGTTTACGGTGCGTTGGACAAGGTCAAAGAACGCAAGAACAGCGATCCCCTGGAAATCTTCGAGAAAGCTCTCGACGCCATCGCTCCGCTGGTCGAAGTTAAGTCGCGCCGTGTTGGCGGTGCCACTTACCAGGTTCCTGTTGAAGTTCGTCCATCCCGTCGTAACGCCCTGGCAATGCGCTGGTTGGTAGACTACGCCCGTAAGCGTGGCGAGAAGTCCATGGCTCTGCGCTTGGCTGGCGAGCTGCTGGATGCTGCTGAAGGCAAAGGTGCTGCAGTCAAGAAGCGTGAAGACGTACACCGTATGGCCGAAGCCAACAAAGCGTTCTCGCACTACCGCTTCTAATTCAGGCATCACTATTTTTGCGAGGGCTCTATGGCTCGTACTACACCAATCAACCGCTACCGTAACATTGGTATTTGCGCGCACGTTGACGCGGGCAAAACTACCACTACCGAGCGGATCCTGTTTTACACAGGCCTGAGCCACAAAATGGGCGAGGTGCATGATGGCGCCGCGACCACCGACTGGATGGTGCAGGAGCAGGAGCGGGGTATTACCATTACCTCCGCTGCCGTTACCACCTTCTGGCAGGGCTCCAAGGGTCAGTACGACAACTACCGCGTAAACGTTATCGATACCCCTGGCCACGTTGACTTCACTATTGAAGTAGAACGTTCGCTGCGCGTACTCGACGGCGCGGTCGTTGTTTTCTGCGGTACCTCCGGCGTTGAGCCGCAGTCCGAAACCGTATGGCGTCAAGCCAACAAGTACGGCGTTCCACGTGTTGTTTACGTGAACAAGATGGACCGTGCCGGTGCGAACTTCCTGCGCGTCGTAGGTCAGATCAAGAACCGCCTGGGTCACACCCCGGTTCCTGTTCAGCTGGCCATCGGTTCGGAAGATAACTTCCAAGGTCAGGTCGATCTGATCAAGATGAAGGCTATCTACTGGAACGACGACGACAAGGGCACCACCTATCGCGAGGAAGAAATTCCTGCCGATATGCTGGAGCTGGCTGAAGAGTGGCGCGCCAATATGGTCGAAGCCGCTGCTGAAGCCAACGAAGAGCTGATGAACAAGTACCTTGAAGAAGGTGAGCTGACCGTCGAAGAAATCAAAGCCGGTCTGCGTGCGCGCACCCTGGCCAGCGAGATCGTTCCGGCTGTCTGCGGTTCTTCCTTCAAGAACAAGGGCGTTCCTCTGGTTCTCGATGCCGTTATCGACTTCCTGCCTGCTCCTACCGAGATTCCTGCGATCAAGGGTATCCACCCAGACCTGATCGAGAAGCCGAAGGAAGAGCTGACTGACGCAGACTACGACGAGCGTCGCGCTGACGACAACGAGCCGTTCTCGGCTCTGGCGTTCAAGATTGCCACCGACCCGTTCGTGGGTACTCTGACTTTCGTCCGCGTTTACTCGGGTATGCTGCAGTCTGGCGACTCCGTGATCAACTCGGTCAAAGGCAAGAAAGAGCGCGTTGGTCGTATGGTGCAGATGCACGCCAACCAGCGTGAAGAGATCAAAGAAGTACTGGCAGGCGACATCGCTGCTCTGATCGGTATGAAGGACGTCACCACTGGTGACACCCTGTGCAACGCCGACAAGCCGATCATCCTCGAGCGTATGGACTTCCCGGAGCCTGTGATTTCGGTAGCTGTTGAGCCGAAGACCAAGCAAGACCAGGAAAAGATGGGTATTGCACTGGGCAAACTGGCTCAGGAAGACCCTTCGTTCCGCGTCAAGACCGACGAAGAAACCGGCCAGACCATCATCTCGGGTATGGGCGAGCTTCACCTGGACATCCTCGTTGATCGCATGAAGCGCGAGTTCAACGTCGAAGCCAACATCGGTAAGCCGCAGGTTTCCTACCGCGAGCAGATCACCAAAGACAACGTCGAAATCGAAGGTAAGTTCGTTCGTCAGTCTGGTGGTCGCGGTCAGTTCGGTCACTGCTGGATTCGCTTCTCGCAGCCAACAGTGGACGCGCAAGGCAACATCACCGAAGGCCTGGAATTCACCAACGAAGTTGTAGGCGGTGTGGTTCCTAAGGAATACATCCCGGCGATCCAGAAGGGTATCGAAGAGCAGATGAAGAACGGCATCGTTGCCGGCTATCCGCTGATCGGCCTGAAGGCAACCGTGTTTGATGGTTCCTACCACGACGTCGACTCCAACGAGATGGCGTTCAAGGTGGCGGCCTCCATGGCGACCAAGCAGCTGGCTGCCAAAGGCGGCGGTAAAGTGCTTGAGCCGATCATGAAGGTAGAAGTTGTGACCCCTGAGGACTACATGGGTGACGTGATGGGTGACCTGAACCGTCGTCGTGGTCTGATCCAGGGTATGGAAGATTCGGTGTCCGGCAAGGTTGTCCGTGCTGAAGTTCCGCTCGGAGAGATGTTCGGTTATGCAACCGACGTTCGTTCCATGTCTCAGGGTCGCGCGAGCTACTCCATGGAATTCTCCAAATACGCCGAAGCTCCGTCGAATATCGTCGAAGCACTCGTTAAAAAACAAGGCTAATCCAGCCCTTTAGGCAAGAGGTTCACTGTCGTGGCTAAAGAAAAATTTGATCGTTCCCTTCCGCACGTCAACGTTGGCACCATCGGTCACGTTGACCACGGTAAAACCACTCTGACCGCAGCTCTGACTCGCGTTTGCTCCGAAGTTTTCGGTTCCGCAATCGTCGACTTCGACAAGATCGACAGCGCTCCAGAAGAGAAAGCTCGCGGTATCACCATCAACACTGCGCACGTTGAGTACAACTCGACTATTCGTCACTACGCTCACGTTGACTGCCCAGGTCACGCTGACTACGTGAAGAACATGATCACCGGTGCTGCCCAGATGGACGGTGCGATCCTGGTTTGTTCGGCCGCTGATGGTCCGATGCCACAAACCCGTGAGCACATCCTGCTGTCCCGTCAGGTTGGCGTTCCGTACATCGTGGTCTTCCTGAACAAGGCTGACCTGGTAGACGACGCTGAGCTGCTGGAACTGGTCGAGATGGAAGTTCGCGACCTGCTGTCCACCTACGACTTCCCAGGCGACGACACTCCGATCATCATCGGTTCGGCTCGTATGGCGCTGGAAGGCAAAGACGACAACGAAATGGGCACCACTGCCGTTCGTAAGCTGGTTGAGACTCTGGATACCTACATCCCTGAGCCTGAGCGTGCTATCGACAAGCCGTTCCTGATGCCAATCGAAGACGTATTCTCGATCTCGGGTCGTGGTACCGTTGTTACCGGTCGTATCGAGCGTGGTATCGTCCGCGTTCAGGACGCCCTGGAAATCGTTGGTCTGCGTGACACCACCACCACCACCTGCACCGGTGTTGAGATGTTCCGCAAGCTGCTGGACGAAGGTCGTGCTGGCGAGAACTGCGGCGTTCTGCTGCGTGGCACCAAGCGTGACGACGTTGAGCGTGGTCAGGTTCTGGTTAAGCCGGGTTCGGTTAAGCCGCACACCAAGTTCACCGCAGAAGTTTACGTTCTGAGCAAGGAAGAAGGCGGCCGTCATACTCCGTTCTTCAAAGGCTACCGTCCACAGTTCTACTTCCGTACTACTGACGTGACCGGTAACTGCGAGCTGCCAGAAGGCGTTGAAATGGTAATGCCAGGTGACAACATCCAGATGACTGTCACTCTGATCAAAACCATCGCAATGGAAGATGGTCTGCGTTTCGCTATCCGTGAAGGCGGTCGTACCGTCGGCGCTGGCGTCGTAGCCAAAATCATCGAGTAATCCTCGATAGGTTGAAAAAGCCCCCGCTCAGCGGGGGCTTTTTTTATTGGGTTGACACCCAATAGGGGCGTCTATAGAATCACGCCTCCTTTTAACGGGCGTAGTGCGCCCGGTGGGAATAGCAGCCTGGAGTCTGAAATCCAATGCAAAATCAGCAAATCCGTATCAGGTTGAAGGCTTTTGACCATCGCCTGATCGACCAATCCACCCAGGAAATCGTGGAAACCGCGAAACGTACTGGTGCTCAAGTGCGTGGTCCAATTCCACTGCCTACTCGCAAAGAGCGGTTCACCGTTCTGGTCTCCCCGCACGTCAACAAAGACGCGCGTGACCAGTACGAGATCCGTACTCATAAGCGCGTTCTGGACATCGTCCAGCCAACGGATAAAACCGTTGATGCTCTTATGAAGCTTGATCTTGCAGCAGGTGTGGAAGTGCAGATCAGCCTCGGCTAAGACACGGTCTTAGTCGTGTAACGCTCTGAAATGGGCGGCCATAGCGGGTGAAAGCCCCGTACACTCATGAGGTTTACAACATGACTATTGGTGTAGTCGGTCGTAAATGCGGTATGACCCGTATTTTCACCGAAGAAGGTGTCTCCATTCCGGTCACGGTCATTGAGATCGAGCCGAATCGCGTCACCCAGTTCAAAACCGAAGAAACTGATGGCTACCGTGCAGTGCAAGTCACTGTGGGTGAGCGTCGTGCTTCGCGCGTGACTGCTGCTCAAGCAGGTCACTTCGCTAAAGCGAACGTTGCCGCTGGTCGCGGTGTCTGGGAGTTCCGTCTTGAAGAAGGCGACTACCAGGCTGGCGACTTGATCAATGCAGAAATCTTCGCTGCTGGCCAAATGGTAGATGTTACCGGTCAGTCGAAAGGTAAAGGCTTTGCCGGTACCATCAAGCGTTGGAATTTCCGCGGTCAAGATAACACCCACGGTAACTCCGTTTCCCACCGCGTCCCGGGCTCTATCGGCCAGTGCCAGACTCCTGGTCGTGTATTCAAGGGCAAGAAAATGTCCGGTCATATGGGCGCCGAGCGCGTGACCGTTCAGTCCCTGGAAGTAGTGCGCGTCGACGCTGAACGCAATCTGTTGCTGGTCAAGGGTGCCGTTCCTGGCGCTACTGGCGGTGATCTGGTTGTGCGTCCGGCTGCCAAGGCTCGCGGTTAAGGGGAAGCTGACATGCAACTAAATGTAAATGACGCTCAAGCGATCGAAGTTTCCGAACTGACTTTCGGCGGCGAATTCAACGAGACGCTGGTTCACCAAGCAGTCGTGGCCTACATGGCCGGCGGCCGTCAGGGCACCAAGCAGCAGAAAACCCGTTCCGACGTTGCTGGTGGCGGTAAGCGCCCATGGCGTCAGAAAGGTACTGGCCGCGCTCGTGCCGGTACTATCCGTAGCCCAATCTGGCGTGGCGGCGGTACCACTTTTGCAGCTCGTCCTCAAGACCACTCGCAGAAGCTCAACAAGAAGATGTACCGCGCAGCAATGCGTTCCATCCTCGCTGAGCTGGTGCGTACCGACCGTCTGGTCGTGGTTCAGGACTTCGCTGTTGAAGCACCGAAAACCAAAGACCTGCTGAACAAGCTGAACGGCATGGGTCTGAGCGACGTACTGATCGTTTCTGACGCTGTTGATCAGAATCTGTACCTGGCTGCTCGTAACCTGCCGCACGTCGACGTACGTGACGTACAGGGTTCCGATCCGGTCAGTCTGATCGCATACGACAAAGTGTTGATCACTGTGTCGGCCGTGAAGAAATTCGAGGAGCTGCTGGGATGAACCAGGAACGCGTATTTAAAGTCCTCCTTGGCCCGCACGTTTCCGAGAAGGCTACCGTTCTGGCTGAGAAAAAAGGCCAGTTCGTATTCAAGGTTGCTACTGATGCAACCAAGCTGGAAATCAAGAAAGCTGTCGAAGGCCTGTTCGGCGTAAAAGTCGAAAACGTGTCGACTGTAAACGTTCTGGGTAAAACCAAGCGTACCGCACGTGGTCTGGGCAAGCGCAATGACTGGAAGAAGGCGATTGTCTCCCTTCAGCCAGGCCAAGATCTCGATTTCAGCAGCAGTGCTGAGTAAGGAAGGGGTGCATCATGGCAATCGTTAAATGCAAACCGACTTCCCCTGGCCGCCGTTTCGTGGTCAAGGTGGTCAACAAGGAGCTGCACAAAGGCGCTCCTCACGCACCGCTGCTCGAGAAAAAATCGAAGTCTGGTGGTCGTAACAACAATGGCCGCATCACTACTCGTCACGTAGGTGGTGGTCATAAGCAGCATTACCGTATGGTCGATTTCCGTCGCAACGACAAAGATGGCATCGTCGCCACTGTCGAGCGTATTGAATACGATCCAAACCGTACTGCTCACATCGCACTGCTGTGCTACGCAGACGGCGAGCGCCGCTACATCATCGCCCCTAAAGGCGTGAGTGCTGGCGACCAGCTGATCGCAGGCGCTCTGGCTCCAATCAAGCCAGGCAACTCCCTGCAACTGCGCAACATCCCAGTCGGTAGCACCATTCACGGCATCGAACTGAAGCCGGGTAAAGGTGCACAGATCGCTCGTTCCGCTGGTGCTTCGGCTCAGCTGATCGCTCGCGAAGGTGTCTACGTGACCGTTCGTCTGCGCTCTGGTGAGATGCGTAAAGTCCTGGCTGAATGCCGTGCGACCCTGGGTGAAGTCTCGAACTCCGAGCACAGCCTGCGTTCGCTGGGTAAAGCTGGTGCCAAACGCTGGCGTGGCGTTCGCCCAACCGTTCGTGGTGTTGCCATGAACCCGGTTGACCACCCACATGGTGGTGGTGAAGGTCGTACCTCCGGTGGTCGTCATCCGGTATCGCCATGGGGCTTCCCGACTAAGGGCGCGAAGACTCGTGGTAATAAGCGTACCGACAACATGATCGTCCGTCGTCGCAAGTAAATAGAGGGATACGACAGTGCCACGTTCTCTGAAAAAAGGTCCTTTTATCGATCTTCACCTACTGAAGAAGATCGAAGTGGCGGCGGAAAAGAACGATCGCAAACCAGTTAAAACCTGGTCGCGTCGTTCGATGATCCTGCCACAAATGGTCGGTCTGACCATCGCGGTACACAACGGTCGCCAACACGTCCCAGTTCTCGTGAACGAAGACATGGTCGGCCATAAACTGGGCGAGTTTGCCGGTACCCGCACTTATCGTGGGCACGTGGCTGACAAGAAAGCCAAGCGTTAAGGGGTAAGGAAATGGAAGTAGCCGCTAAGTTGTCGGGCGCTCGAATCTCCGCCCAGAAAGCCCGCTTGGTCGCCGACCAGATCCGCGGGAAGAAGGTGGGCGAAGCGCTCAACCTGTTGGCTTTCAGCAGCAAAAAAGCCGCTGAAATCATGAAGAAAGTCCTCGAGTCGGCCGTAGCCAACGCCGAGCATAACGAAGGCGCAGACGTTGATGACCTGAAGGTCTCCACCGTTTTCGTCAACGAAGGGCGTTCGCTGAAGCGCATCATGCCGCGTGCCAAAGGCCGCGCTGATCGCATCGTCAAGCGGTCTTGCCATATCACTGTCAAGGTTGCGGACAAGTAACGGAGTCGATCAGATGGGTCAGAAAGTACATCCCACTGGCATTCGCCTGGGAATCGTCAAGGAGCACACCTCCGTCTGGTACGCAGACGGTCGGACTTATGCGGACTATTTGCTCGCAGATCTGAATGTGCGTGAGTACCTCCAAGACAAACTAAAAAGCGCGTCCGTTAGCCGTATCGATATCCATCGTCCGGCTCAAACTGCACGCATCACCATCCACACCGCTCGTCCAGGTATCGTTATCGGGAAGAAAGGTGAAGATGTTGAAAAACTGCGTCAGGACCTGACCAAGCAAATGGGTGTGCCTGTGCACATCAATATCGAAGAGATCCGCAAGCCGGAACTCGACGGTATGCTGGTTGCTCAGAGCGTAGCTCAGCAGCTGGAGCGTCGTGTGATGTTCCGTCGCGCCATGAAGCGCGCCGTACAGAACGCCATGCGCATTGGTGCCAAAGGCATCAAGATCCAGGTGAGCGGTCGTCTCGGTGGTGCTGAAATCGCACGTACTGAATGGTATCGCGAAGGTCGTGTGCCGCTGCACACCCTGCGTGCTGATATCGACTATGCCACTTACGAAGCTCACACCACTTACGGTGTGATCGGTGTGAAGGTTTGGATTTTCAAAGGCGAAGTTATTGGTGGTCGCCAAGAAGAACTGAAACCACAAGCACCAGCGCCTCGTAAAAAAGCTGCTAAGTAAGGGGTACGCCAAATGTTGCAACCAAAGCGTACAAAATTCCGCAAGCAGATGACTGGCCACAACCGTGGTCTGGCACTGCGCGGTAGCAAAGTAAGCTTCGGCGAATTCGCCTTGAAAGCTGTTGCTCGCGGTCGTCTCACCGCTCGCCAGATCGAATCGGCACGTCGTGCCCTGACTCGTCACGTAAAACGTGGCGGTAAGATCTGGATCCGTGTATTCCCGGACAAGCCGATCTCCAAGAAGCCTCTCGAAGTGCGGATGGGTAAAGGTAAGGGTTCCGTGGAGTACTGGGTTGCCCAGATCCAGCCAGGCAAAGTCCTGTACGAGATCGAGGGTGTTTCTGAAGAGCTGGCGCGTGAGGCTTTCGCCTTGGCGGCTGCAAAGCTGCCTCTCGCCACCTCCTTTGTTAAGCGGACGGTGATGTGATGAAAGCGAATGAACTTCGTGAAAAATCAGCACAGCAGCTGAACGAGCAACTGCTCGGCTTGCTGCGCGACCAGTTCAATCTGCGTATGCAGAAAGCAACTGGCCAGTTGGGGCAGTCGCACCTGCTCTCGCAAGTTAAGCGTGACATCGCTCGCGTGAAAACTGTGCTCAACCAGCAGGCAGGTAAGTGATCATGGCTGAAGCTGAAAAAACCGTCCGTACGCTGACTGGCCGTGTCGTCAGCGACAAGATGGACAAAACCATCACCGTACTGATCGAGCGTCGCGTAAAGCACCCGATCTACGGTAAATACGTTAAGCGTTCGACTAAGCTGCACGCGCACGACGAAACCAACCAGTGCCACATCGGCGACAAGGTCTCCATCCGCGAGACTCGTCCGCTGGCCAAGACCAAAGCTTGGGCACTGGTTGAAGTTCTCGAACGCGCTGTTGAAGTCTAAGGGCTAAGGGTCGGAGAAATTTTATGATTCAGACTCAATCCATGCTCGATGTGGCCGATAACAGCGGCGCTCGTCGCGTCATGTGCATCAAGGTTCTCGGCGGTTCGCACCGCCGTTACGCCGGCATCGGTGACATCATCAAGGTAACCGTCAAGGAAGCAATTCCGCGCGGTAAAGTGAAGAAAGGCCAAGTGATGACTGCTGTTGTAGTCCGCACTCGCCACGGTGTCCGTCGCGCTGACGGCTCCATCATCCGCTTTGATGGCAATGCTGCTGTTCTGTTGAACAACAAGCAAGAGCCGATCGGCACCCGTATCTTTGGGCCAGTGACCCGTGAACTTCGTACTGAGAAGTTCATGAAGATCGTCTCGCTCGCCCCAGAAGTGCTGTAAGGAGATCCGACATGCAAAAGATTCGTCGTGACGACGAGATCATCGTGATCGCCGGCAAAGACAAAGGTAAGCGCGGTAAGGTGCTCAAGGTTCTCGCTGACGACCGTCTGGTCGTTGGTGGGATCAACCTGGTGAAGCGTCATACCAAGCCTAACCCGATGTCGGGCGTACAAGGCGGTATCGTCGAGAAAGAAGCGCCACTGCACGCTTCCAACGTCGCCATTTTCAACGGCGAAACCAACAAGGCTGACCGCGTTGGTTTTAAAGTAGAAGACGGCAAGAAAATTCGTGTCTTCAAGTCGACCCAAAAAGCGGTTGATGCTTGAACACTGCTAGGTAGAAGACCATGGCACGACTGAAAGAGATTTACCGGAAGGAAATTGCTCCGAAGCTTAAGGAAGAACTTAAGCTGGCGAACGTGATGGAAGTTCCGCGCGTTACCAAGATCACCCTGAACATGGGTCTGGGCGAAGCTGTCGGCGACAAAAAAGTCATCGAACACGCTGTTGCTGACCTGGAGAAGATCACCGGTCAAAAAGCCGTTGTGACTTTCGCTCGGAAATCCATCGCGGGCTTCAAAGTCCGTGAGGGCTGGCCGATCGGCGTTAAAGTTACTCTGCGCCGTGATCGTATGTACGAATTCCTGGACCGCCTGCTGGCGATCTCCCTGCCTCGGGTTCGCGACTTCCGCGGCCTGAATGCCAAGTCCTTCGATGGTCGTGGCAACTACAGCATGGGCGTGAAAGAGCAGATCATCTTCCCGGAAATCGACTACGACAAGATCGATGCTCTGCGCGGTCTGGACATTACCCTGACCACCACTGCCAAGAACGATGACGAAGGCCGCGCTCTGCTGCGTGCTTTCAAATTCCCGTTCCGCAACTGATTGGAGTAGGAAAATGGCCAAGAAGAGCATGAAAAACCGTGAGCTGAAGCGTCAGCTCACTGTTGCCAAGTACGCCAAGAAGCGTGCCGAGCTGAAAGCGACCATCGTAAATCTGGAAGCAACTCCAGAAGAGCGTTTTGCCGCTGTCGTAGCTCTGCAGAAGCAGCCACGTGACGCTAGCGCTTCGCGCCTGCGTAACCGCTGCCGCATCACCGGTCGTCCACACGGCGTTTACCGCAAGTTCGGCCTCGGCCGTAACAAGCTGCGTGAAGCAGCAATGCGCGGTGACGTTCCAGGTCTGGTTAAAGCCAGCTGGTAAGACGTACCGGCAGCGTCCAGGTGGCGGGAGAGTAATCTTCCGACCACCGGTGACTTTGCAACGAAACAAGCCCCTTCTGGGGCTTGTTTCGTTTCTGGGATCTGTCTAGAATGACCGGCTCTCCTGAGCCCGGGTTTTTTGACCTGGCGAACTCAGGCGACTGTAGTAGCCGAGAGGCTAATTTTTCTTGTATCAGGAGCGTCTAGCCCATGAGTATGCAGGACCCGTTAGCGGACATGCTAACTCGCATCCGTAATGCCCAGATGGCTGAAAAGTCCGTCGTAAGCATGCCTTCGTCGACTCTGAAGGTTGCGGTAGCCAAAGTTCTGAAAGACGAAGGTTACATCGCTGGCTATCAGGTCAGCAGCGAAGTAAAACCATCGCTTTCCATCGAGCTGAAATACTTCGAAGGCCGTCCGGTCATCGAGGAAGTCAAGCGCGTAAGTCGTCCAGGCCTGCGTCAGTACAAGTCCGTCGAAGATCTGCCGAAAGTACGTGGCGGTCTGGGCGTGTCTATCGTCTCCACCAACAAAGGTGTGATGACGGATCGTGCTGCGCGCGCTGCCGGTGTCGGCGGCGAAGTTCTCTGCACAGTGTTCTAAGGGGGGATAAGCATGTCTCGCGTCGCTAAGAACCCCGTTAAGCTGCCGGCTGGTGTCGAAGTCAAATTCGTCGGCCAACAGCTTTCGGTGAAGGGTGCCAAGGGCACTCTCGAACTGAACGTTCACTCGTCAGTAGAAGTCGTTGAAGAAGCCGGTGAGCTGCGTTTCGCTGCTCGCAATGGCGATCAACAAACTCGCGCTATGGCCGGTACCACCCGCGCCCTGGTTAACAACATGGTCCAAGGCGTAAGCCAAGGCTTCGAGCGTAAGCTCCAGCTGGTCGGTGTTGGTTACAAAGCACAAGCCAAAGGCACCGTGCTGAACCTGGCGCTCGGCTTCTCGCATCCAGTGGATTACGAACTGCCGGCCGGTATCACCGCTGAGACCCCAAGCCAGACCGATATCCTGATCAAGGGTATCGACAAGCAGCTGGTAGGTCAGGTGGCCGCTGAAATCCGCGACTTCCGTCCACCAGAGCCGTACAAAGGCAAGGGTGTGCGTTACGCGGACGAAGTCGTCCGTCGTAAAGAAGCCAAGAAGAAGTAGGGCCTAGCAAATGACCGACAAAAAAGTTACTCGACTGCGTCGCGCTCGCAAAGCACGCCTGAAAATGCACGAACTCGAAGTCGTGCGTCTCTGCGTGTTCCGCTCCTCGCAGCACATCTATGCCCAGGTCCTTTCGGCCGACGGCAGCAAAGTCCTGGCCAGCGCCTCGACTTTGGACAAAGAACTGCGTGATGGCGCCACCGGCAACATCGACGCGGCCACTAAGGTTGGCAAGCTGGTAGCTGAGCGCGCGAAAGCCGCCGGTGTATCTCAAGTTGCCTTTGACCGTTCCGGCTTCAAGTACCACGGCCGCGTCAAGGCGCTGGCTGATGCTGCTCGTGAAGGCGGGCTGGAGTTCTAAGTTATGGCAAATAACGATCAAAAGCGCGACGAAGGCTACATCGAGAAGCTGGTTCAAGTTAACCGCGTTGCCAAAACCGTAAAAGGCGGCCGTATCTTCACTTTCACCGCGTTGACCGTGGTTGGTGATGGTAAAGGTCGTGTTGGTTTCGGCCGTGGCAAGTCGCGTGAAGTACCTGCTGCGATCCAGAAGGCTATGGAAGCTGCTCGCCGCAACATGATTCAGGTTGACCTGAACGGCACCACTCTGCAGTACGCTACCAAGTCCGCCCATGGCGCGTCGAAGGTGTACATGCAGCCTGCCTCTGAAGGTACCGGTATCATCGCCGGTGGCGCCATGCGTGCCGTCCTGGAAGTTGCTGGCGTTCAGAACGTCCTGGCCAAGTGCTACGGCTCGACTAACCCTGTAAACGTGGTTCACGCCACTTTCAAGGGTCTGAAAGCTATGCAATCTCCTGAGTCCATTGCTGCCAAGCGCGGCAAGAGCGTTGAGGAGATCCGTTGATCATGGCTACCGTTAAAGTAACGCTGATCAAAAGCACCGCCGGCCGTCTCCCTAACCACAAACTGTGTGTTAAGGGTCTGGGTCTGCGCCGCATCGGTCACACTGTAGAAGTCCTGGATACTCCCGAGAACCGCGGGATGATCAACAAGGCTTACTACATGCTGCGCGTCGAGGGTTAATCGATGAAACTCAATGATCTGAGTCCAGCGCCGGGTTCCCGTCGCGAGAAGCATCGTCCGGGTCGTGGTATCGGTAGTGGTTTGGGTAAGACTGGTGGCCGTGGTCACAAAGGTCAAACCTCCCGCTCCGGTGGCACCATCGCTCCAGGCTTTGAAGGCGGTCAACAGCCGCTGCACCGTCGTCTGCCGAAATTCGGCTTCGTTTCCCTGAAAGCCATGGACCGCGCAGAAGTGCGTCTGTCCGAGCTGGCCAAAGTGGAAGGCGACGTTGTCACCGTGCAATCCCTGAAGGATGCCAACGTGATTAACCAGAACGTACAGCGTGTGAAAATCATGCTGTCGGGCGAAGTTACTCGCGCAGTCACCATCAAGGGTATCGCAGCCACCAAAGGTGCGCGTGCGGCTATCGAAGCAGCTGGCGGCAAGTTCGAGGAATAAATGGCTAAGCAAGGTGCTCTCTCTTCGCTCGGCAAAGGCGGGATGTCTGAACTTTGGGCTCGTCTGCGTTTTCTGTTCCTGGCGATCATCGTCTATCGGATAGGCGCACACATCCCAGTTCCAGGTATCAACCCGGACCGGCTGGCGGAACTGTTTCGACAGAATGAGGGGACCATTCTTAGCTTGTTCAACATGTTTTCCGGCGGCGCGCTGGAACGGATGAGCATCTTTGCACTGGGGATCATGCCGTACATTTCGGCATCGATCATCATGCAACTGATGACCGCCGTCAGCCCGCAGCTGGAGCAGTTGAAGAAGGAAGGTGAAGCTGGCCGTCGTAAGATCAGCCAGTACACCCGCTACGGCACCGTAATCCTGGCGCTGGTCCAGGCCATTGGCATGTCCATTGGCCTGGCCGGTCAGGGCGTGGCGTTTTCTGCTGACTTTGGCTTCCATTTCGTTGCGGTGTCCACATTTGTGGCTGGCGCAATGTTCATGATGTGGCTGGGTGAGCAGATCACGGAGCGCGGTGTAGGCAACGGTATCTCGATGTTGATCTTCGCAGGTATCGTCGCCGGTCTTCCGAGAGCAATCGGGCAGTCTTTCGAGTCTGCACGTACGGGCGATATCAACATTTTCGCTCTGGTCGCTATCGGTTTGCTGGCAGTAGCGATTATCGGTTTTGTGGTGTTCATTGAGCGTGGTCAGCGTCGTATCGCCGTTCACTACGCCAAGCGTCAGCAGGGCCGCAAGGTCTTTGCTGCGCAGACCAGCCACTTGCCGCTGAAAGTGAACATGGCGGGCGTTATTCCTGCCATTTTCGCGAGCAGCATCTTGCTGTTCCCGGCTTCGCTGGGTGCCTGGTTCGGTCAGTCCGAAGGTATGGGCTGGTTGCAGGACATCTCGCAGTCGATCGCTCCTGGTCAGCCGTTGAATATTCTGCTGTTTAGTGCAGGGATTATTTTCTTCTGCTTCTTCTATACGGCGTTGATGTTCAATCCGAAAGACGTAGCGGAGAACCTGAAGAAGTCCGGTGCCTTTATTCCGGGCATCCGTCCAGGTGAGCAGTCTGCACGCTATATTGATGGCGTTCTGACCCGCTTGACCATGTTCGGTGCTCTTTATATGACGGCCGTCTGTCTGCTTCCCCAGTTCCTGGTGGTTGCGGCAAACGTTCCGTTCTACCTTGGCGGGACCTCGTTGCTGATTGTGGTAGTGGTTGTGATGGACTTCATGTCCCAAGTACAATCGCACCTCGTTTCGCACCAGTACGAATCCCTGATGAAGAAAGCCAACCTGAAAGGCTACGGTGGCAGCGGTTTGCTGCGCTGAGAGACCCTTAAGGTTCGAGGAGTTGGTGATGAAAGTTCGTGCATCGGTGAAAAAGCTGTGCCGTAACTGCAAGATTATTCGCCGCGAAGGTGTTGTTCGAGTAATTTGCAGTGCGGAACCACGTCACAAGCAGCGCCAAGGCTGAGTGTGATTTGCGCTTCAAACCCAGCAGCTAGTGCGCTGCTGGGTTGATTATTTGTTTCTACAGCGATATTATCTCGCGCCCTATTTCTTGGCTTCCGGGGCGTAGGTAGCTGTCAATTGGAGTCCCACTGAATGGCCCGTATTGCAGGCGTCAACATTCCAGATAACAAGCACACTGTTATCTCGCTGACCTACATCTATGGTGTTGGTCGCACTACTGCACAGAGCATCTGTGCACAGACTGGGGTCAACCCAGCCGCTAAGATCAAGGATCTGAGCGACGAGCAGGTTGAATCGCTGCGTACTGAAGTTGCGAAGTACATCACCGAAGGTGATCTGCGCCGTGACATCAACATGAAAATCAAGCGGTTGATGGACCTGGGTTGCTACCGCGGCCTGCGTCATCGTCGGGGTCTGCCAGTACGCGGTCAGCGTACCAAGACCAACGCGCGTACCCGTAAGGGCCCGCGTAAGCCGATCCGCAAGTAATCGCACCAGCGAATCGACAGGAATTTAGAAATGGCAAAACCTGCTGCTCGTCCTCGTAAAAAAGTCAAAAAGACAGTGGTTGATGGCATCGCCCACATCCACGCGTCTTTTAACAACACCATCGTGACCATCACCGATCGTCAAGGTAACGCTCTGTCCTGGGCTACCTCCGGCGGTTCGGGTTTCCGCGGTTCTCGCAAGTCCACCCCGTTCGCTGCTCAAGTAGCTGCTGAACGTGCTGGTCAAGCTGCGCTGGAATATGGTCTGAAGAACCTCGACGTTAACGTCAAGGGTCCAGGTCCAGGTCGTGAGTCCGCTGTTCGTGCTTTGAACGGTTGTGGCTATAAGATCGCCAGCATCACCGACGTGACGCCAATCCCGCATAACGGGTGCCGTCCGCCGAAGAAGCGCCGCGTGTAATCAGGAGACAGATAAATGGCACGTTACATTGGTCCAAAATGCAAACTGTCTCGTCGTGAAGGCACCGATCTGTTCCTGAAGAGCGGCGTTCGCGCTCTGGAATCGAAGTGCAACATCGAAGCAGCCCCAGGTATCCACGGCCAGCGCCGTGGCCGTCAGTCCGACTACGGCACCCAGCTGCGTGAGAAACAAAAAGTACGTCGCATCTATGGCGTTCTCGAGCGTCAGTTCAGCGGTTACTACAAGGAAGCAGCCTCCAAGAAGGGTGCAACCGGCGAGAACCTGCTGCAGCTGCTCGAATGCCGTCTGGATAACGTCGTTTATCGTATGGGCTTTGGCGCTACTCGTGCCGAATCCCGTCAGCTGGTTTCGCACAAAGCGATCAGCATTAACGGCAAGACTGTAAATATTCCGTCCTACCAAGTTCGTCCGGGTGACGTGGTCGCGGTTCGCGAGAAGTCGCAGAACCAGCTGCGCATTGTTCAAGCCCTTGAACTGTGCGCCCAGCGTGGCCGCGTTGAGTGGGTAGATGTGGATGCTGCTAAGAAGTCGGGCGTTTTCAAGAACGTTCCTGCTCGCAGCGACCTGTCCGCCGACATCAACGAAAGCCTGATTGTCGAGCTCTACTCCAAGTAAGGGCTAGAAAATAGGTGCATCCATGCAGATTTCGGTAAATGAGTTCCTGACGCCCCGCCACATCGATGTGCAGGTCGTCAGTCCAACCCGCGCTAAAATCACGCTCGAGCCTCTCGAGCGTGGCTTTGGCCATACCCTGGGCAACGCGCTGCGCCGCATCTTGTTGTCCTCTATGCCTGGCTGTGCAGTGGTCGAGGCCGAGATTGACGGTGTGCTCCATGAGTACTCGGCAATCGAAGGTGTACAGGAAGATGTCATTGAAATCCTGTTGAACCTGAAAGGCCTGGCTATCAAACTGCACGGTCGTGACGAAGTTACGCTGACCTTGTCGAAGAAGGGTTCGGGGGTGGTTACCGCTGCCGATATTCAGCTGGATCATGATGTCGAGATCGTTAACCCCGATCACGTAATCGCTAACCTGGCGTCTAACGGCGCCCTGAACATGAAGCTCACCGTAGCTCGTGGTCGTGGTTATGAGCCGGCCGATTCGCGTCAGAGCGATGAAGACGAAAGCCGCAGCATTGGTCGCTTGCAGCTTGACTCTTCGTTCAGCCCGGTTCGCCGTATCGCATACGTGGTGGAAAACGCCCGTGTCGAGCAGCGTACCAACCTGGACAAGCTGGTTATTGATCTGGAAACCAACGGTACCCTGGATCCTGAAGAGGCTATCCGTCGTGCTGCAACCATCCTGCAACAGCAGCTGGCTGCGTTCGTCGACCTCAAAGGTGAAGTTGAGCCATTGGCTGTCGAACAGGAAGACGAGATCGATCCGATCCTGCTTCGTCCGGTTGACGATCTGGAATTGACCGTGCGTTCGGCCAACTGCCTTAAGGCGGAGAACATTTACTACATCGGCGATCTGATTCAGCGCACCGAAGTAGAACTGTTGAAGACTCCGAACCTGGGCAAGAAGTCCCTGACTGAAATCAAGGACGTTCTGGCCTCCCGTGGTCTGTCCCTCGGCATGCGCCTCGACAACTGGCCGCCTGCAAGTCTTAAGAAAGACGACAAGGCGACTGCCTGATCGTCGTAATCACCGAACGTAGTGTTTGGTAAGGAATGAATCATGCGTCATCGTAAAAGTGGACGTCACCTGAGCCGTACCAGCTCTCACCGCAAGGCTATGTTCCAGAACATGGCGGTGTCGCTGTTCGAGCACGAGCTGATCAAAACTACCCTGCCAAAAGCCAAGGAACTGCGCCGCGTTGCCGAGCCGCTGATCACCCTGGCCAAGGAAGACAGCGTAGCTAACCGTCGTCTGGCTTTCGACCGTACCCGTTCGAAAGAAATCGTCGGTAAGCTGTTCAACGATCTGGGCAAGCGCTATGCCACCCGTCAGGGCGGCTACCTGCGTATCCTCAAGTGCGGCTTCCGCGCTGGCGATAACGCACCAATGGCGTACGTCGAGCTGGTTGATCGTCCTGTCGGTGGCTCGGTAGAAGCTGCTGAGTAAGGCGACAGTCTGAAACAGAAAACCGGGCCTAGTGCCCGGTTTTTTGTGTCTGTACGTATTGAAACAATCTATTGATCCAAGTCAGGTAATGAATTTGTTGCTGTCATAGTTCTGGTCGATACTCATCCCAAGCCGATTAGCCGGCAGTTTGAGACCGATAGGGAGATAGCACATGAGCCAGACCAAGATACTGACCACCGCCAGCGGTGCACCGGTCGCTGATAACCAGAATTCGCGTTCGGCAGGCCCGCGTGGCCCGTTGTTGCTGGATGACTTCCATTTGATCGAGAAGCTCGCGCACTTCAACCGCGAGAACATCCCAGAGCGCCGTGTGCACGCCAAGGGCTCGGGTGCCTATGGCACCTTCACGGTGACCCGCGATATCACCCAATACAGCTGCGCCAAGCTGTTCGGCAATGTCGGCAAGCAAACCGAGACCTTCCTGCGCTTCTCCACGGTGGGGGGCGAGCGTGGTTCTGCTGATACCGAACGCGATCCGCGTGGTTTCGCTTTGAAGTTCTACACCGAAGAAGGCAACTGGGACATTGTTGGTAACAACACTCCGGTGTTTTTCATCCGTGACCCGCTCAAATTCCCGGACTTTATCCACACTCAGAAGCGTCTGCCGCAAAGCAACCTGAAAAGCGCGCAAATGATGTGGGACTTCTGGTCGCATTCGCCTGAAGCGCTGCACCAGGTCACCATCCTGTTCTCTGATCGCGGTATTCCTGACGGTTACCGTCACATGCACGGCTTTGGCAGCCACACGTACAGCCTGATCAACGCCGAAGGTCAACGTACCTGGGTCAAGTGGCACTTCAAGACCAAGCAGGGCATCAAGAACCTGGCGCCGGCTGACGCCGCTCGCCTGGCCGGTACTGACCCTGACTACGCTCAACGTGACCTGTTCGAGGCTATTGAGCGCGGCGACTTCCCGAAATGGGCTGTATGCATTCAGGTGATGAGCGAAGAAGAGGCTGATAGCCGCGATGAAAACCCGTTCGACGTGACCAAGACTTGGTCGCAGAAGGACTACCCGCTGATTGAAATCGGTGAGTTGGAGCTGAACCGTAATCCGCTCAACTACTTTGCCGAAGTCGAACAGGCTGCTTTTGGACCGAGCAACATGGTCCCTGGGGTGGGGTTGTCGCCTGACCGCATGCTTCAGGGCCGCGTATTCGCCTATGCAGACGCTCATCGCTACCGCGTTGGTACCAACCATCAGCAATTGCCGGTTAACGCCCCACGCAGCCCGGTGAACAGCTACCAGCGTGACGGCGCCATGGCGTTTGGCAGCAATGGCGGTGCAGCACCGAACTACGAGCCGAACAGTTATGCCAATGCGCCTAAACAGGCGCCGCAATACGCTGAACCGGCCTTGACCCTAAATGGCGTGGCTGATCGCTACGATCACCGTGAAGATACTGACTACTACAGTCACGCTGGCGCGCTGTTCCGCTTGATGAACGCTGAGCAGAAAGCGCTGCTGATCAGTAACATTGCCGGCGCCATGACTGGCGTTTCCGAGGATGTGGTTCAGCGACAGTTACAGCAGTTCTTCAAGGCCGATCCGGCCTATGGAGAAGGAATTGCCAAGGCGTTGGGCATAAATCTCGCTTAAGTCGAAGTGATAAGAAGAACCGCCCTCATTTGGGCGGTTTTTCAATGAATATCACTACCGTTTACCCGCTTTTTTGCACTTTTTTGCCCAATTTCAAGTGACCTTACGCTGATCCTGGTTCAAACTATGACTTTCACACAGGGAGAGGCAGGGCGATGCAAGGTCACCCGGACGTAATCGATTATCTCAACACGTTGCTGACGGGCGAACTGGCGGCACGTGACCAATATTTCATCCACTCACGGATGTACGAAGACTGGGGCTTGAGCAAGCTCTACGAGCGTATCAACCACGAGATGGAAGAAGAGACCCAGCACGCCGATGCCCTGATGCGTCGTATCCTCATGCTTGAAGGTACGCCACGTATGCGCCCGGACGATCTTGATGTGGGCGCGACGGTCCCTGAAATGATCGCTGCCGACCTGCGTCTGGAGTACAAAGTGCGTGCCGCATTGTGCAAAGGCATCGAGCTGTGCGAATTGCACAAAGACTACATCAGCCGCGATATCCTGCGTGTGCAACTGGCTGACACCGAAGAAGATCACACCTACTGGCTGGAGAAGCAGCAGGGCCTGATCAAAGCCATCGGTTTGGAGAATTACCTGCAATCGCAGATGTAATGTCCCGGAACGAAAAAAGCCCCGCAGTGCGGGGCTTTTTGTTGTGTGCTGGGAGCAACAGACTAGGCGCGGTCGCGCAGCAGCAACGGTTTGAGGTAGTGCCCGGTATGTGACTGTTTCATCTCGGACACTTCTTCCGGCGTGCCGAAGGCGATGATCTGTCCGCCCTTGGAGCCACCCTCGGGGCCGAGGTCGACAATCCAGTCGGCTGTCTTGATCACATCCAGGTTGTGCTCGATCACTACCACTGTGTTGCCGTGATCGCGCAGACGGTGCAGAACATCAAGCAACTGCTGAATATCGGCGAAATGCAGGCCCGTGGTCGGCTCGTCGAGGATGTACAGGGTTTTGCCAGTATCGCGCTTGGACAGCTCGCGAGACAGTTTGACCCGCTGCGCTTCACCACCGGAGAGGGTGGTCGCCGATTGCCCCAGTTTGATGTAGGACAGGCCGACATCCATCAAGGTTTGCAGTTTACGCGCCAGGGCCGGCACCGCGTCGAAGAACTCACGGGCTTCCTCGATGGTCATTTCCAGGACCTCGTGGATGTTCTTGCCCTTGTATTTGATTTCCAGGGTTTCGCGGTTGTAGCGCTTGCTCTTGCACACGTCGCAGGGCACGTAGATGTCCGGCAGGAAGTGCATCTCGACCTTGATCAGGCCGTCGCCCTGACAGGCTTCACAGCGTCCGCCTTTGACGTTGAAGGAGAAACGCCCTGGGCCATAGCCGCGCGAGCGGGACTCTGGGACGCCGGAGAACAGTTCACGGATGGGCGTGAACAGTCCGGTGTAAGTTGCCGGGTTCGAGCGCGGGGTGCGGCCGATCGGGCTCTGGTCGATGTCCACGACCTTGTCCAGATGCTGCAGACCGTCACAACTGTCGTGTGCTGCAGCCTCCAGGGTACTGGCACCATTGAGCGCAGTGGCACTGAGCGGGAACAGGGTGTTGTTGATCAGCGTCGACTTGCCCGAGCCGGATACCCCGGTCACGCAGGTCAGCAGGCCAATCGGGATTTCCAGGTCGACATTCTGCAGGTTATTACCGCGGGCACCCTTGAGCTTGAGCGAAAGCTTCTTGTTGCGTGGGGTGCGTTTGGCCGGTACGGCAATCTTCACCCGCCCGGACAAGTACTTGCCGGTCAGTGAGTCTGGATGGTTCATGACCTCGGCTGGTG
Organism: Pseudomonas sp. S06B 330; assembly: GCF_002845275.2. Classification (NCBI taxonomy): domain Bacteria; kingdom Pseudomonadati; phylum Pseudomonadota; class Gammaproteobacteria; order Pseudomonadales; family Pseudomonadaceae; genus Pseudomonas; species Pseudomonas tussilaginis. The sequence continues at coordinate 704,349 of NZ_CP088149.1, forward strand.
AACCTTCGGCGACGATCTGTCCGCCATGTACACCGGCACCTGGGCCGATATCCACGACATAGTCGGCCATGCGGATGGCGTCCTCGTCGTGTTCGACGACGATTACCGTGTTGCCGATGTCACGCAGATGGTTAAGGGTGCCCAGGAGGCGGTCGTTGTCACGTTGGTGCAGGCCGATGGAAGGTTCGTCGAGGATGTACATCACTCCAACTAGGCCGGCACCGATCTGGCTGGCCAGACGGATACGCTGAGCTTCACCGCCGGAGAGGGTGTCGGCGCTGCGGTCGAGGGTCAGGTAGTCCAGGCCGACATTGACCAGAAACTGCAAGCGCTCGCAGATTTCCTTGAGAATCTTATCGGCAATTTCGCCGCGACGCCCCGTCAGTTTGAGGCCGCCGAAGTAATTGCTGGCATCACCGATTGGCAGGTTGGTTACCGCCGGTAGGGTCTTTTCACCTACCCAGACGTGGCGTGCTTCACGACGCAAGCGCGTGCCGCGGCAATCCGGGCAGGGCTGGGTGCTAAGAAACTTGGCCAGTTCTTCGCGCACGGTTGCCGATTCGGTCTCGCGGTAACGGCGCTCCAGATTCGGCACGATGCCTTCGAATGGGTGCGAGCGCTTGACGATGTCGCCGCGGTCGTTGAGGTACTTGAAGTCGACGTTTTGCTTGCCGCTGCCATGGAGAATGACTTTCTGCTGGTCGGCCGGCAGCTCGCCGAATGGTATTTCCAGGCTGAAGTCATAGTGCGCGGCCAGCGAGCCGAGCATCTGGAAGTAATAGACGTTACGCCGGTCCCAGCCGCGTATCGCACCTTCGGCCAGAGTAAGTTCACTGTTGACCAGGCGCTTGGTATCGAAGAATTGCTTGACCCCCAGCCCATCACAAGTCGGACAGGCGCCAGCCGGGTTGTTGAAGGAGAACAGCTTGGGTTCCAGCTCACTGATGGCATGGCCGCAGATTGGGCAGGCGAAGCGTGCGGAGAAAATCATTTCTTCGAACGGTTCGTCGTCCATCGAGGCGACCAGGGCGATGCCATCGGCCAGCTTCAGCGCAGTCTCGAAAGACTCGGCCAGACGTTGCTGGAGATCTTCACGGACCTTGAAACGGTCGACCACAACGTCGATGGTGTGCTTCTTCTGTTTATCCAGCTTGGGCAGCTCATCAAGTTCGTACAGCTTGCCGTTGACTCGTGCACGAACAAAACCCTGGGCGCGAAGTTCATCAAACACCGCCAGGTGCTCACCCTTGCGCTCGCGAATCACCGGCGCCAGCAACATCAGTTTGCTGCCTTCAGGCTGGGCCAGTACCAGGTCAACCATTTGACTGACGGTCTGAGCCTCCAGCGGGATGTCGTGATCCGGGCAGCGCGGCGTACCGACGCGGGCGTAGAGCAGGCGCAGGTAGTCGTAGATCTCGGTGATAGTCCCGACAGTCGAACGCGGGTTATGCGAGGTCGATTTCTGTTCGATGGAAATGGCTGGCGACAGACCTTCGATGGTGTCGACGTCAGGCTTTTCCATCATCGACAGGAACTGCCGGGCGTAGGCCGATAGCGATTCGACGTAGCGGCGCTGGCCTTCAGCGTACAGGGTATCGAAAGCCAGCGATGACTTGCCGGAACCGGACAGGCCGGTGATCACGATCAACTTGTCCCGGGGCAGGGTCAGGTCGATGTTCTTCAAGTTGTGGGTCCGTGCCCCACGAATCAGAATCTTGTCCACTGCGGCCTCGCTTGGCGGGCATAAACGGTTGAGTATACGGCGCAGAGCCATTACGCGGCAAAGCGTCACGTATATGCCGTTAAGCGATGGGACTGGTAGAATCGCCGCCGGTTCACACGAGGTTTATCCATGCACGATACCCACAGCGAACGCATGAGTGGCAGCGAAACCCGCGCCGCAGGCGGCCTGGCCCTGGTGTTCGCGTTCCGTATGCTGGGCATGTTCATGGTCCTGCCGGTACTGGCGACCTATGGCATGGACCTGGCGGGCGCCACTCCGGCGCTGATTGGCCTGGCCATTGGTGCCTATGGCCTGACTCAGGCATTCCTGCAGATTCCATTCGGGGTCATTTCCGACCGGATCGGCCGGCGTCCGGTTATTTACCTGGGCCTGGTGATCTTTGCCCTGGGCAGCGTGCTTGCATCTCAGGCTGATTCGATCTGGGGGGTAATTGCCGGACGTATCCTGCAAGGTGCCGGGGCGATTTCGGCGGCTGTGATGGCACTGCTATCGGATCTGACTCGCGAACAGCACCGAACCAAAGCCATGGCCATGATTGGCATGAGCATCGGTTTGTCGTTCGCTGTAGCCATGGTGATCGGGCCGCTGCTGACGCGTGCCTTCGGCTTGTCCGGGCTATTTATGGCCACTGCCGCCATGGCCGTGGTGGGTATTGCCTTGATTGCGTTTGTCGTGCCGGCGTCTCACGGTGCGTTGCAACACCGCGAGTCGGGTGTGGCGAAGCAGGCGCTGGGGCCGACCTTGCGTCATCCCGACCTCCTGCGCCTGGATGTCGGCATCTTCGTTCTGCATGCGATTCTGATGGCCAGCTTCGTCGCCTTGCCGCTGGCATTGGTTGAGCGGGGTGGTCTGCCCAAGGAAGAGCATTGGTGGGTGTACCTGACCGCCTTGCTGGTCTCATTTTTTGCAATGATCCCGTTCATCATCTACGGCGAAAAAAAGCGCAAGATGAAACGTGTCCTGCTGGGCGCGGTCAGTGTGTTGATGTTGACCGAGGTGTTCTTCTGGCTGTCGGCTGACAACTTGCACGAACTGGTGATCGGCACCGTGATATTCTTTACAGCCTTCAACCTGCTGGAGGCATCCTTGCCTTCGCTGGTGAGCAAGGTGTCGCCCGCCGGTGGCAAGGGCACGGCCATGGGGGTGTATTCCACCAGCCAGTTCCTTGGTGCCGCGCTGGGAGGAATTCTCGGTGGCTGGTTGTTCCAGCACGGAGGCCTGAGCACAGTATTCCTGGGCTGCGCGGCCTTGTGCGCAGTGTGGTGGATCGTTGCCTTGAGCATGCGTGAGCCGCCGTACGTGACCAGCCTGCGCATGCCGTTGTCGGCCGAGGCGGTCCGCGAAGCAGGGCTGACCGAACGGCTGTTGGCCGTACCGGGTGTGACCGACGCAGTGGTGGTAGCCGATGAAGCCGCCATCTATATCAAACTTGATACACAAATTTTGGATCGCACGACCCTGGAGCGTCTGGTAAACCCAGCCTCCTCAACGTGCGAAGCCTAGGAGAACGTTATGGCCCGTGGGGTTAACAAAGTCATTCTGGTCGGTACTTGCGGTCAGGATCCAGAAGTCCGCTACCTGCCCAACGGTAACGCCGTGACCAACCTGAGCCTGGCTACCAGCGAGCAGTGGACTGACAAGCAGACTGGCCAGAAGGTCGAGCGCACCGAGTGGCACCGCGTGTCGATGTTCGGCAAGGTTGCCGAGATCGCCGGCGAGTACCTGCGTAAAGGTTCGCAGGTTTACATCGAGGGCAAGCTGCAGACCCGCGAGTGGGAAAAAGACGGCATCAAGCGTTACACCACCGAAATCATCGTCGACATGCAGGGCACCATGCAGCTGCTCGGCGGCCGTCCACAGAACCAGGATGGCGCGCAGCAGCAGGGTGGCAACAACTACAACCAGGCGCCACGCCAGCAGGCTCCGCGTCCACAGCAGTCGGCTCCGCAGCAGCGTCCGGCGCCTCAGCAGGCCGCACCGCAGCCAGCTCCGGATTTCGACAGCTTTGATGACGATATTCCGTTCTGACGAGCACCTTAGCGAAAACTGTAAAGTTTTCCTTTAAGAACCCCGCGCTTGCGGGGTTTTTTCATTTTCAGCGTGTGAAAAATCCCGTCATGGTCTTCTATTTGTTTCACACCATGTGAAAACGTAAATTATGGAGGTGTGATGGATATATCCATGCGTAGGTTCATTGGGGCCGATGGCGAGCGTTATGCGGTACTGGTCGATAGTTCAGGTGTGCCGCTTTACTACCCCACTCTCTTCACCACTTGGCATTTGCGGTCGCGCTCTTTGGCCGCCAACTCGATTGCGAATGCGTTGAGCGCAATCAAGGCCCTGCACGTCTGGGAAGCTCAGGTTGGAATCGACCTCATGCCGCTTTTTTCGCAAGGCGAGTTGCTTGGGGAAGAGCGAGTGAGAGGACTTAGTGACTTCTTGCAGCTTGCTCTCGCTCCGGGGGGGAGTGGTAAAAAGGTTGTTTCAATCACTCGACGGGCAAAGACAGTCGGTACCAGTAACCACTATTTCAGATTAACCGTCGTGGCCGACTATTTGGGCTTTCTGGCCAAACGGCTGTGCCCGTCCAATCGAACTGATAGGGAAGTCGAACTGATGGTGGCGTCGATTAGGGCTCACCGTCCCAGCAAGCCCAACAAATCAGTATTGGACAAAGATGAGCGATATCTGGACGAGGCCGTTGTAGAGGCAGTGGAGCAGGCTCTTAGGCCTGGTTCGGAGCACAATCCGGCCAAGGGGCACGCAGTTCAGGTGCGTAATGCATTGATGTTCATGATTCTTCGCCTGACCGGGGTACGCCGCGGAGAGCTGCTGAACCTCAAGATTGACGACGTCGATTTCGCTAAGAACACGCTGCGAGTAGTTAGGCGTCCTGATTCGAAAGGAGATTCACGGGCTCATCAGCCTACGGCTAAGACTCGTCAACGAACCTTTCCACTCGCGCAGGAACTCATCGCCCGGATTCACGAATACGTGCTTCGCTATCGGAACAAAGTACCCGGGGCGAAGAAGCATGGGTATTTGTTTGTGACCCACAAGGAAGGCCCTACTCAAGGTCGCCCTCTGTCGATTTCAGCCTTTCAGAAATGGATGTTAGACGTCGCTTCTATCATTGAGGACTCGAGTGTCCATGCGCATGCCCTCCGGCACCATTGGAATTACGAATTTTCCCAGCACTGTGACGCTATGGGAATTTCCCCCGCGGCAGAGGAAAAAACTCGCTCCTATCTGATGGGATGGGAAGAGACCTCAGGCACTGCTCGAACCTACGACAAGCGGCATATCAAACAAAAAGCTGCTGAAGCTGTGCTTGCCCTTCAGATCAAACACCTGAAAAAGTCCAGTAATGAGGTGGCCGGTGGATAAGACTGCTCTTCAGGCAGCGGTAGTCGATCGCTTTTATTCTAGAGAGGGTTATCTCGTGCAGTTCGATAGCCCTCGATGGGAGCTGAGCAAGGATGTAACAATTCCGGTTGGCTCAATCTCGAAATATTTAGCGGAAAGAGATTATTCATTTCGGCGGGTTCTGGAGTTTTACGTAAGAACGGGGTCGCCGTCACATGCAAAGAATATTTTTTATTATTTTTTGCATTACTGCGAGCAAATGCAAGATTCTGAATTGCTTACCGTCGCCTCGTTGATCTCCTATCGATCGTCGTTGAGCAAGAAAACAGAGTATTACATGGGGGTATTACGTGGTGCGATCCGTCAATGGTCGAGGCTTGGTTATCCAGGTATCTCTGATGAAGTTTTGATCCTGCTGGATAAGTGGGTCATCAAGGGGAACGAGAAAGGTTTCGCTGTCCAGTCGATGTGCCCAGAGGATGGGCCGCTGTCCGATATTGAACTCCAAGGTGTTATCGCAGCGGTGGTCGATGCATTCACCGGCCAACGCCTTACGTTGGAGGAGACCTGTCTTTCAATGATATTGGCGATGACGGGGCGTCGCCCTGGACAAATCGCGGCACTCAAACTCAAAGATTTGGACTCCAGTTTGCCAGGGGACTATGGCATCAATTTCCCCAGGGCTAAGCAGAGAAATACACCCTGGCGCTGTGCATTCAATCGTTTTGCGATTGTTGAGGATCTTTGGTTGCTTTTGCAGCAGCAAGCGGAGTTTGTGAGAGCGGCTTTTTCCGAGCCGTCAGGTGCCCCTCTGCCAAAGAAAATGCAGGAAAAGCTGCCGTTGTTTCCCGTATCGCACTTCCTTAAAGCCGATTCCGATGTTGAGGCGCTGCTCGACAGCGATCGGCTGCATATTCCCTCCAAAGAGGTCTATCAGGCGATGTTGAGAGTTGCAAAGACGATTGCCGTCATCAGTGAGCGCACTGGGGCGCCTATCGCTCTCAACCCTAATCGCTTCCGCTATACGCTCGGCACGAATCTAGCCCGTGAGGGGCGAGGGGAGATGGTCATTGCTGAAGCGCTGGATCACTCCGATACCCAGAACGTTGGCGTATACGTCAAAAACATTCCTGAGATCGTCGAGCGCATTGATAAAGCTGTCGCCTTGCAGCTCGCGCCATTTGCTCAGGCATTTCGAGGGGTGCTTGTTACCTCAGAGCAGGATGCACGCCGAGGCGATGATCCGACCAGTCGGGTTTCGAACGGCAGGGCTAACATTGGCACCTGTGGCAGCTACGGTTTCTGTGGTGCATTGGCCCCCATCGCTTGTTATACCTGTATCCATTTTCAGCCCTGGCTTGATGGCCCGCATGAAGAGGTTTTAGATCGCTTAATCGAGGAGAGGGATCGGATTCGCGACAATTGTGAAGATCTGAAAATTGCTTCGATCAATGATCGGTTGATCCTGGCAGTGAGTGACGTGATCAACCGCTGCAAACAGGCCAAGGGAGAGGTTGCGAATGGCTGACATACTGCTATTCATCCCCAAGCATCAGCGTGACAGCCAGAATAATCTAGAGGACTTCATTGCGATGTGCCGTGACCGCCTGACGGTATTCGGGGCAGACTTGGACTGGTATGCCAATGCCTGGCCCAAGGTCGGCAACTTTACGGTAATGGGGGCACCTGCTCGGGGCTACACGACTGAACAGTTGCTGAGCGCTGACATCATTCCCTTTGCCAAGGCATATGTCCGCTACCAGCAAGGTCACAACCCCACCCAACTCAAAAGCGAATTTAAGGCGATTCGCTGCATCGAGAAGGCTTTGTTGACGGTTAAGGGCAAAGCAGACATTACGCAGGTAGATCAACTCGTCATGGACGCAGCGGGTCAAGTGGCAAGGGAATACAAGGTCACGGGCTACCAAGCAGGTGTTAGCTTGTTGAAGCTGGTGGAGTTCCTAAATGAAAGTCGGATTGTTCCCGATCAGATCACCTGGCGTAATCCTATCTCCAAGCCAAAAGAGATGAACCGGACGGACGCGGAAGGCAAAAGAAAACGAGCAGAAAAGTTACCAGAGGATCACTGGCTGGAAGCAATGGCAGAGATGTTTGCCAACGATCTCGTGAATGCTCGGGATCGATTCACAACGTCCGTATTTGCCCTGTTGATGTGCGCGCCATCTCGCGTCTCGGAGGTTCAAGACCTGCCGGTGAATTGTTTGCATCCTGAGACAGATGGAAACGGTCTCGAAAGACTAGGGCTACGGTTTTATGCCGGCAAGGGTTACGGGTCGGATATTAAGTGGGTCCCGACCATATTCAAGGATATCGCCACAGAAGCCGTGCGCCGGTTAGTTGAGTTGTCTGCTCCAGGACGGGCGTTGGCGAAATGGTATGAAGACCACCCCGGAAAATTCTACCGCCACGAAAGCTGTCCCCAAGTGCCTGACGACCATCCACTGACTGACGAGCAAGGTTGCATGGCGCTTGGCATTAGGGCATCGAGAGGGGCATTGAACCAGGTATTCTCGAAATACTCCCCCTATCGTACTTTGAGGTCAAAGGGTGAGCCACTGACGCTGGCATTTTTAAATGATTACTGTCATAGCCAACTACCTAGCGGATGGCCTTGGAAGAGTCAGGAACGCAACATCAAGTACTCGGAGGCCCTTTGCTGTTTCAGGGCTCACGAATTCCGTTTGGACTTTAGCCCGAGCCCTATCAAGATATGGGGAGCCGGTAAGAGTACGTTTACCACTGACCTGAACTTAATTGATGGCCAGGAGCACAGCATCTGGAAGCGCCACGGTTACAGGAATCCGGATGGCAGTGAAATTTCGATGACCTCTCACCAGGTGCGTCATTTCCTCAATACCGTGGCACAGCGGGGCGCGTTGGGGCAGCTAGACATCGCCAAGTGGTCGGGTCGGGCAAACATCCATCAAAACGCCGTGTACAACCATATGAGCGACGACGAGTACGTCGAGCTGGCCAGAAACGCGGGCGTCGGTGGTGTGCTCGAAAAGATCCACGCCAATATGCCGGTAACCTACGCCGATCTCGAGGCAGCAGGGGAGGGTATCGCCCATGTCACTGAGTATGGATTCTGCGTACATGACTACTCGATGCTGCCCTGCCAGAAGCATCGTGATTGCTTGAACTGTACCGAACAGGTATGCATAAAAGGCGACGCGACCAAGCTTGATCGTCTCAGGCAGCAGCGGAGCCTCACTCGTGTGCAACTGGAAAAGGCCAAAGCGGCAGATACATCGGGAACCTATGGCGCCGACCGCTGGAGTCAGCATCAGATCAAGACTCTGGAGCGGCTGGACCAGTTGATTGAGATACTCGAGTCGCCCGACCTCCCGGACGGTACTGCCATTCGGCTCAGCAATGAACAGGAGTTCAGCCTGCTGAGGCGAGAGCTTGCTGCCCGCCGGTCTTCCCCCAGGCTCCCTTCTCCAGAGCCCGACATTGATGAGCTGCGAAATCTGCTGGGGGCTTTCTAGTTATGGCCAAACATCTGACGACGAGAGACATTGAACTGCTGGTTGGTTTGATTGATGGATGGAATGGCAAGCTCACATGGGATGCCTTGTGTGATGGAGCCGAGGGCTTGATTGGTACGCGGCCAACACGGCAGACCCTCAATGCGCATGCTCGAATCAAGAGTGCGTTTGGCGATAAGAAGACCCAGCAGAAAGCGGGCTTTCAGCCCACGAAGCGTCCAGCAAGTTTGACTATTGCGGAGCAGCGCATTCATCGTCTGGAAAGTGAAAACCAGCGGCTGAAGGCTGAGAATAGCCACCTACTGGAGCGCTTCGTTCGATGGCAGTACAACGCTCTAAAACATGGCCTCTCTCAAGGCGTGCTTGATGCCGCGTTGCCGCGGATTGATCGCGATTCGGCAGAGAAAAGCGAATGAGCATGCAGGGTGTGAAACCGTCATTGAAAGTGCTGCGTCGTGAACTGCATACACCGGAATACAAGCCACTCCCGGTTTTCAATTCGTCCAGCATGTTTCCACACAGCCTGGGTCGATTACTGCCGACTGAGGTGATAGGTTTCGATCAATGAAAACGAGGAGGGGGATCGCCCAGCGCCTGTCGCTGATACTCGTTGACCGCTGTAAAAAGCGCTTCGGCCTCCAGGCGAAGGCTCTCCACTTTCTCCGCAGGTAGCTCCCCCTGTGCTTCTTGGTATCGACGTAATGCGGCCACCGCCTGAGCCATCAACGGTTCGCCTGCTTTCATCAGTTCTTCCAGGTCCACTTCTAGCCGCTCGTTATCTTTGCCCATAGAGACTACGCCATTAATCATTTGGTCAAAGCAGTTTAGATTGCGTGGCATTGGAAGGGGCTACCGATCCCAGAGGATTGAGTGTCGATGGCTTGCTGAATCAAAGGCTCTGCCGCCTCGATCATACTTCCTTATAAGGGCGGTCTCCCGTTAGGTCTCTAAGCACCCTGGCGCTGCCCCTCCCCGGCGTGAGTATGGCATTATGCCTTCCATCAACCAGCATCTGAATAGGACGAACGGCAATGCTGCGTAATCCGTGATCGCGAATCACGTCTCGGTCGCTTTACCCTAATGAAAGATTTATACAAGCATTTAACTCGGACGTTAAAAAAATGCCATTAGTTCCACAGATTGAAGCTCGCGATTTCTACAAGAATATGCCCAGCCTTGACCATGAGACTGGGGACATATGGCACAACCTCCCCGGATTTGGTCTTCCATATAACCTAATGACCACTGGGATTGTAATCTCTCCAGCCTGCGATTTGAGTCAAAAAAAAACTGAAACAGCAACAGTGATTCCTATAATTCCCATACACGAATATCTTTACAGTAAATCGTTTTATAGCGAAATCTGGAATGAATTATCCGATCGCTTAAAGCCCTATGGTGCAGATGATCATGCCCCTTCTGATAGATTTTCCCACCCACCCCTCCATCTCATAGAGAAATCGCTTCAACAGCTTGAAGGCGATCGAAAGCAGATCAGTTTATATAACCGTCTAGCCGCCTATAAAGAGTACATTCAATATACGCAAGCGCTTCCTGGCGCAAGAGGCAGTAAAAAGCCAGATATTGAAGTTATTTTTTCAGGGAGAAGGTATGGTGAAATTCTAAAGAAAATATTCTGCAACTCTTTTAAATCAGATATTCACTTTTTTCCTGCTTACGGAGCCCCAAGTGACTTCGCGCCAATTCCACACCACTCTGTAGCATTGTTTAGGTACGTTTACTCCATTCCTCTTGAGATTCTTGACGCAGCACAGTCCTCGAGAGAAGAATGGTGGAAAAACGACTGCCGGGGCATGAGCGGTACCACTCCACTAATTGAGCACTTCGAGGAATACCCATTAAAAGTTTCCAGGCTAAAGGATGATTTCCTAACAGACTTGATTTCTAGATATCTCGGTATGTTTATGCGCTTAGGGTCGCGAGACTTCACCAAGGCATCGCTTGATAAATTCGCAACAGAAATGAAGGGGCTTTAATCATGTATTTAGCTTTAACCCAAGGTATGGCAGAGTGGTTGCTTCCTAAAATTGGAGTGATCGAAAGAATTCACAATACTCTATTCGAGATAGTTTGCACTCCTAAAATACTGTCGGGTTCAATTTTTTTGGAAGGCCCATTCCGATTAGCTGCTAACACTGAAGGAACGCTTCTATGCCTGTGGCACGCCGACTACCTCAGCGGAACTGGTGACGAATCATTCGCTCTAATCAAACTTTCTGGTAGCACTTCTCTTTTTTCAGAGCCGGGAATTAGCAAAGAGTCATTTGAGCGCTCCATATACCTTGCGAATCAACGGCTACAAGGGTTACTTGTCGAGGGTGCATTTATGCACCGGAAACATGATGACAACATACACACCCTTCTGGCCGGCCGCGGAACAGAGGCCAGGCAATATAGCCTCGGATATTTTGATGTTGTCAAAGGCGCGGAAGAATCCTCTACTCGCACCCTAGTCTCGGCCGGCCCGAGCGACAGCTTTCGCGCCGTAGTGCAATGTATTAAAGCTGAAATAAAAAATCTAGAATCACTTGAGCGCCAAGCTAATACTTTAATAAATGATAGCAAGCTCGAGAAGCCCAAGGCATGTGAGACTCTTGATCTTCTGGCTGCAAGTGTTAAGAGTTACTTTGAAGAAAATACAAAGCAAGAAGACTTTTTTCATGCCCAAGTAAATACAAGCGAGTCCTCGATTACAAACGATGAGGTTTACAAAACATTAAACTTCACCTTGAGGGACTGGGTAAAGGTCGATAGCCCCCTGACCGAGGCCCAGAGAAAAATCCTTACACCAGATGCACTCGATAGAAACCCCATTCGAATCCTAGGGCCAGGCGGGTCTGGGAAAACCCTGTTAATGCAGCTACTTGCACTATTTAAAGTAGTTAATTGTAAGGCTCGAGGTGACGAATGCAAAATTCTGTACATTGTCCACAGTGATGCGATGCGTGCAAAAGTCATTCAAAAATTCGAGATATTGTCAAGTGAACATCCCGAGCTATATCAAGATCATGTAGTTGTTACTACTCTTTCGGAATATTGCAGAAAGAAACTTGGCTTGGAGCTAGAGTCTATTCTAGATCCTGATGCCACCGACGCTAAGCTATACCAACTGCATCAAATACTTGAGGCTTTAGCTCAGGAAAGATCATCATATGAGAAGCAAATATCCTCAAGCAGCTTGCTAACTACAGTGTACCAGAACAAAAACTTAACTGATATTTTTGCGAAGCTAGTCCTTGCTGAAATTTCAATTGCCATTAAAGGTCATGGGTATGAGCAAGACCGTCGACGCTACGTCGAATCCGAACGAAATCTTAGTAGATTTCACGGGATTCTGACGCGCGACGAACGGGATTTCGTTTTCAGCCTATTCGAATGGTACCATAGTGAAGTGTTTGAAAAATATGGAGCTCTAGATCCAGACGATATTGCGCTTTCATTGTTTGGTTCGATAAAAACACCAGTTTGGCGACTACGACGGAAAAGCGAAGGCTTCGATTATATTTTTGTAGATGAAGCGCAACTGTTTAATGAAAATGAAAAGCGCCTATTTTCCCTACTGTCGAATGACAAAAAATCTCACATCCCAATTGCTTTAGCATTAGACGAGGCTCAATCTTTTTATGGGCAGTCTAATGCGGGGCTTGCAACGCTCGGAATTAAAGATATATCAAACCAGAGCCTTGATTCCATTAGGCGCTCTACTGTAGAAATTGCAAAGCTAGCGTTCTTTGTCATCCAGCGAAGCACAAATCTTTTCAGTAGTGATTTCCCTGACTTCACATCAATTGAAAGCTTTCACATGCCTGCAAAGGATAAGCGATTTGGAAAGCCATCTTTAGAAAAGGAGGCTATTGACTCCCGAGACTTCGGGCGGTTCATTCTTCGCCGGGTTCGTGAAATGCGCGCCGATAATATTCGGCAAATTGCGATCATCTGTCATACCGAAAACTATTGGGCCGAGATTGAAGGCGAGCTATCAAAATCCGATTTGCCGTTTCAAGTCTTGCGCGAGCGAGGAGAAAAAATCAAGGCGGATCAACCTGTAGTAGTGCTATGTCGACCTGCTCAAGTTGGTGGCCAAGAATTTGATGCTGTTATTATTGTTGGATTAGAAAAAGGCGCGCTGACGGTCAAGGAAAACCCAGCCCTTGAGTCTGCAATAGAGCAACAGATGATCCGCGAAACGTATCTTTCGGTTACTCGGGCAAGATACAAAGTAATATTCGCAATATCAAAATCCGCTACAGAAAATGAAATCCTAAGCGATGCTATTACTGCAAGCTTAATAAATAAAAAACAAGGAGCTTAAGGTGGCGCTCAGCCCTAAGTTTAAACTCGGGCTGAGTGTCATTCAACTTTTTAAAATAATAGGTATGGAGTGGGAGCATGTTGCTCAACTTTCCTAACTCATGCGCCGGATTGTTGAAGGGCCGATTTGGCACACAAATGACCTGGACGTTGTGAGTGAATATCGACGGCAGTGACCATTTTGCCTGGACTGATAACCCGCGCTCTTACGAAGGTATTCCTGGAATCTTATTGTTTCACTCGAGTAAAAAGCGATAAATGCTATCTCAGCAGAACTCACTCCGACGGTGCTTTAGTATTAACGAGAATAGGCGCCAAAGCTCTATACAAAGGAGATTTGGTGCCTTTTCACTTATCCGCAGTGATGCATAATTAATCACTATTTGGCATAACTTTAAACAGCTAGACCGAGCCGTAAGCGCCCATAGCTTTCAGTCGCTACTTGTAGAATCAGCCCAAAGCGGCAGAGGAAGACCGTTTTTTGCCTGTCAAATCAGACAGCTTCGGGTGAAGTGTGAAATTGCACTCCACTTGACCACTGATTGCATCGGATTTTACCAGCAGGTGTAGTAAACATGATCGGCTGAGAGCTGTGCATTGCTGCCGGCGGCGACAGGCAGAAATCGGCTGTGGATTCAACCGGTCGATGCAACACACTAGATTCTGTGTAAGCGGGAGGGGTGTTGCATATGAAGCAAAGACCACGGATCTATTACACCGAAACCCAGAAGGCTTTGATGTGGGAGCACTGGCGTAAGGGAGATTCTCTCCAGCAGATCGCGCAGTTGTTCGACCGCAATCACTCATCGATACAACGCATTTTGGCGGAGACCGGGGGTATCCAGCCTCCTGCGCGTCATCGCTCCAGATTGGCGTTGTCATTGGCTGAGCGCGAAGAGATTTCACGTGCGGTGGTGGCAGGAAAGTCGATCCGTTCGGTGGCATCGGTACTAGGGCGAGCACCGTCCACCATCAGTCGCGAGATCAAGCGCAACGGCGGTCTTGGAAGCTATCGAGCAAGTCAGGCCGAGCAAGCTGCCTGGAGCCGAGCATGTCGCCCCAAGATATGTAAACTGGCTAAGAACCCAACAGCGGCGCAGATCGTAGCAAGCAAGCTCCAATTGCAGTGGTCGCCGGAGCAAATTGCTGGATGGTTAAAGCGCGAATTTCCAGATGATGCGAGCTCTCAGGTGTCACACGAAACGATCTATCGAACCCTCTTCATTCAAGCTCGTGGAGCCCTGAAGAAGGAATTGCTAGAGCACTTGCGGCGCACCCGAGCAATGCGACGTTCGCGCCATCACACGCAGAAGAATGAGAATCACGGCAAGATTAGCGATACGGTTTCAATTAGTGAACGTCCAGCTGCGGTTGAAGATCGAGCAGTACCTGGCCACTGGGAAGGTGATCTGTTATTCGGCAGTAAGAACAGCCAAATCGCCACGCTTGTCGAGCGTCATAGCCGCTACGTGATGCTTGTGAAAGTTGCCAGCAAGGACACCGAGTCAGTAATCAACGCACTCATTGAGAACGCTCGCCTGCTGCCCCAAGAGCTTTACAGGTCACTGACTTGGGACAGAGGTAAAGAGATGGCTGCCCACAAGCGTTTCACATTGGCGACCGATATCCAGGTCTACTTCTGTGATCCTCAGAATCCCTGGCAACGTGGCTCAAACGAAAATACTAACGGCCTGCTACGGCAGTACTTTCCCAAGGGCACCGACATTTCGGTCTACACGCAAGACCAGCTCAATGCGGTGGCGAGGACGCTGAATGAGCGCCCTCGAAAGACACTAAACTATGAAACACCGGCAGACAGGTTCAGCCAATGTGTTGCATCCACCGGTTGAATCCACAGCCAAAAGCGGTCATTCAGATGTATCTACCAACTTGGAGGCGATGTAGAGTGTAAACGCAAAACAGCATCACGCACCGATGATCAGACAGCTAGCTCTTGCTGAGATTGGCACCGTACCGAAAAAACTGAGCGTCAAGTTTTTTACAAGCCCAATTTTGGGTAAAAATGGCTTACCATCATCAGCAGGAACAGTCAGTGAAACTGACCTGACTGAGATGACGTAGCACCGTAAATAAGGTGCATTCAAAAACGCAGAATTTATCCTATGAATTCAACTTTCTACCTTCCGCGCAGCCTCTCCAGTAAAGAAAGAATTTACACTGAAGAAGCGTTGCTTGCCGCTTCGAATTACGTTGTTGTCCTAGCAGAACCCGGAGGCGGAAAAACTGAACTTATGGGAAGCCTAGCGCGACAGCTAGGAACCTCAACCGTTACCGCAAATAAGTTCAAACACTTGGGGGCCGACACCGAGAATTCCCCGCTCGTGATCGATGCGTTTGATGAGTTGGCCAAACTCGATCAAACGGGCATTCACAGCCTTCTTGCTAACGCCAGAAAAGCTAAGCCAACGCACGTCATTATTTCGAGCCGATCCAGCGAGTGGGGTACTGCTGCCACCAATGCATTCGAAGACTATCTAGGATGCTCACCGCTGGTGGTTAGGCTTTGCGAGTTTGAAGAGGGGGAACAGCGAGAAATTTTTCATCATCATGTCCGGGGTGAGGAATTTTCAAAGTTCCAAGCAGAAGTAGCTCGATTCGACTTAGGAGCGTTACTCCCTAACCCCCAATTTCTCAAGATGTTTGCAGATGCCTATATTGAAAGCGGCAGACACTTTACAGATAAGCGAAATATATTTTCACAAGCGGTCGAGCGGCTGGCGAAGGAAGCTAACGTCAATGTAGCACAAACGCTATCCATCAAACAAAGGGTTGCTCTGTCGTCCGAAGTGTTCGCCAAGCTTTTGCTGGCCGGAGCAGAAGGCATAGGGACGAGCGAGTTAACCGCAGATCGAATCTATCCACTGCTGGCATCACTTTTTGACAAGCACACTGCTGCTGAAGGCATCTTGGCAACTCGGCTTTTCAAACCTGGCGATAGTGCAGATCAGCATCGACCCGTCCACAAGATCGTTGCTGAATACTGTGCGGCAGACTACCTTGCAAAGCGGATCGCTGATCCAGTTGACCCTCTGACATTACATAAATGCCTACCTATCATCGCTCCGAACAATGCAGTTCGAGATGAACTCCGGGGATTACTGGGTTGGCTCGCGGCGCTAGGCAACAGATCCATTCAAGAGACTGCTATTGAGCTTGATCCCTATGCGGTACTTGCGAACGGTGATCCCTCTCAACTTGAGCACTCCTCAAAACGTCTACTTATACAGGGCCTGAAAGACGTCGAAACGAAGGACCCCTATTTCCGCCGAGGAGATGCTTGGCGCCGGTTCAGTGCTTCAGGTTTCTTCACCCAAGAGGTTATGACAGAGATTAAACCCCTGCTAGCGAGCGGCAGTGATGGGCATTTGCGTGATTTAATTCTTGAACTGTTGACGGGGTCACCAGCGATTGCGCATCTGACGCAAGAGCTGCGTCAACTAGTGTTAGACTCAAGCGAGAGCGAACACACTCGCTTGTTGGCTAGCAGATGTCTGCTCGACCTGTCCGGCCATGACCATCGCGCCGATTTAGCAGTCCTAGTCTCTGAGGCCAGTCATACTTCTCTGAAAATTGCGGTAACCATCCTAACGACTATCGGCGTAGAAGCTTTAGGTTTAGATTACCTCGCCAGCTTTTTTCGAGTCTGCTCAAGCCTTTATCCTCGTCATCAAGTACCTTACAAGTCCTCAGTCGGCACTCGTTACTTCATAAAGCGCTTCGTTGGCGGACTTAATTTAATGTCAATCGAGTGGCTACTTGATGACTTAACCAAAGACCTTGCTTGCACATGCAAGAAAAAACATTATGAATGCGACTGTCGAATTGGAATCAGCAAAATTGTAGGACTAATGCTGGATCGATACTTTGACCTGGCAATGCCTCCTTTTGCCGCTAAAAAGGTTTGGCATTGGATCGAAAATCTGATTTTTCATGAGCAAAAATCAACAGATCAGAGCAAGTCAGTTCAAGTACTTCAAAATGACGATGGATTGCGCCGAGAAATTATGGCGCAGGCACTTGGCCCCCTTACCAATAGCGATGATATTTTCGAGACCAAAATACAGAAATTTGATTTTCACGCTCACTCCGGCCTTCGCTTTCAATCCGATGATTACAAATTTATAGTCGACCTGGCATTTGAAATTGATAACCCAGCCCTGTGGGCGAGCTACATCGCAATGCATAGCTTCAATCAAAGCCAAGCACTGCGAGGCCCAAACAAATTGCGACGACACATGCGTGAACAGGCATTGGAGAAGCCTTCTTTAATGCGCGAGTGGGCAAAATTCAACAGAGCAATCGCGCAACTTGCACAATCCCAAAAAAAAAGCATGTCTACCCACAGACGGATAATGAGACGCCGCCACCGGGAACAAAGCGACATCAATAAGTTGAACATCCAATATTTGCGGGACAACCGAGAGCTTATTGAAAGTGGTCGGCATTGGAATTGCCTTGCGCGCTTTGCTGATCTCGTACTTAACGCGCCCGATCAAATTGAGCATGAATTCGGTGATGAAGTGCTCGTTCGTAAAGCTCTCAGAAACTGCCTGGATTTCATTGCTCCCAATGTACCTAATCTGCTCAGGCTTGCACAATTACAGTGTGCATCGCAGGGCGCGCACACTGAGCCTGTTCTTTTTGCAGCTTGCTTGGAAATCATGCGCAGCGACGGAAACCTAGAAAATGTCGATCTGCCGTTACTGAATGCGCTACGAACTAATCTCGACATGGGCTACGGTGCAGTGTCGGATGAAGAACGTGATGCGCTGAAAGATGAAGTCAACCGATTGATTTTCGCAGGTACGGGAAGTGCCGAAACCTTTCTCCGGCAATATGTCGAGCCCCAACTCGCACAAAAGGGCTGTCAACACCCCGAAATTTGGTTGTTACGCGGTGATGAGGTCTTCAGCCAACTACGGGCAGCAATCTCAATAGAATGGCTTGACCGATTTTCTGATCTGGCGCTCGGGCCGCTTGATACGCTCTTTGAAATTGCGGCCGAATTCGGTGATCGCGATGCTCTTCAAAAAATCATCGCAGAACGTTGCTCAGCTTTTATGTCCGCGTGGCCCAGTCCGACCGGCGATGAAGACCTCGAAAATAGGCGCATTTTCTGGTTAGTGCGCACTTTCTATTTTTTAGAAGACGCGCCTGAAACATATTGGAACTGGCTAAAAACCGAAAAGAATAACATATTTTCGCTTAGTGAGCGCTCAGGAAGATTTAACTATGGCGAGCACTCCCATTGGCCCAAGCTCACATTAAGAAAAGTGGTGGCGGTTCTAGAGGCCTTCATTGACAAGTGGCCAAAGGTAGACCTCCCGAGCCATTGGGGTACGGGAAGCCCCGATGAAGAAAATGCGTACCGCTTTTTGAAAGAAATTGTTTGGTTAATCGATTTAGACGTCTCCGATGACGCCGTCCGTGTCATTGATCGTCTCCTTGCCGATCCGAAGTTCGCAGACATGTACAACGATCTTAGGAGCATACGTGCTCGTAAAATCAGTCAGATTGCACGGAGGTCTTTCGAACCGCCAACGCCACAGGAAATCGTCGATCGACTGGATCGCGACATGGTGGTGAATGTTGAGGGTTTGCGCCAAGTCGTCCTCCAAGAGCTTCAAGATTTTCAGAAAGCAATAAATGGTGGTGAATTTAACTCTGCGGATCGCTTTTACGACAATGATAAGCACTTGAACGAAGTACGAGCTACCGAGATCATTGCTGAACGTCTCAGTCTAATACTCAAGCCTCAAGGCATCACAATTACGACGGAGCACCAGCTAAAAAGTGCTAACCGCAGCGATTTCACTGCGACAAAATTGATTGGCGGTACAAGACGGCTGCTTGTGACTGAGGTAAAAGGTCAGTGGCATAGAGAGTTATATACTGCCGCGGCGGCGCAACTATATGCGCGCTACTCCATCCACCCCGATGCTGAACACCAAGGCATTTATCTTGTGATCTGGTTTGGCCGAGATGTGAACGTCGCAGGAATTAAAAACCGAAATATCCACACCTCTCAGGAGCTGAAAAGCAGCATCGAGAAAACGATGCCACCAGAGCTAGCTGGGCTAATCGATGTGTTTGTTCTGGACGTTTCTAAACCCTAAAGAAGGATCGTACCGAATGAGCGCAGCAGGCCTAGAAGAGGCCATATATTGCAGTCCGAATCCTTCTAGTTTTGTACGCAGGCGGAATGACCGCTTCTGGCCGATTGCTTCCCTTCGCGAGAGACCGATTTGGGTCGTTCTCTGTCGGTCGTTACCCTGGCGTGTGCTGGTCAAATCGAATGCAAACGGTTGGTCAGCACGGATGCAATTGACAGTGGCAATGCAAATGAGTAGTCAAGTCCATGCAATTACACAGTGAAGGCTGTGTGAGAACGTAGTCGAGCCTTTAGGGCGTCCAGAAACAGACCGAAATCACGCCTATACACAAAATCTAGCTCTGGCCAACCAGCCAAAGAATCACGGATTTCAAATAAAAATACCGTGTTCGATTCGTTCATGACGTTTCACTCCGGCAGGGTCGTTTGCGGCTTCCCGCCGGGAAACCTATCAGCGAAATGGGCCTCAGCGCGTTCCCGGACTCCTTTCTTTAAAAGTAAAAGGTGCTCGACTCCTTGCTTATGTGCTACGACAATCACGAGACACATAATTCACGGCGTTGATTCGGTAGCCCACATGCGCAGAGCCTATCTAGATTGTGAGTTCACTTCGCTGGACGAATTTCGCGAGTTAATTAGCCTCGCGTTAGTCGTTCCTGATGGACCAGAATTTTATGTCGAGATCGAAGATGGCTGGGTGCGCAACGATTGCTCGAATTTTGTTCAAGGGATAGTGCTTCCATTGCTTGCGCTTGAACGATACGGCAGACCGATGACAGTAGCCAGAGATGAGCTACAACTCTGGCTCCGACAGTTCGATGAATTAGAAATAATAAGTGACGCGCCGCATTGGGATTGGCCATTGCTAATTCGCCTCGCTGGCCCTTCCGGGCTTCCAAAAGGAGTATCTGCAGGGACAATTTCGTATGCTGACAAGGCATTAATGGAAGGTATTGTGTTTCCGCACCATGCTCTCGAGGACGCCAGGTTGATCGCTTCCTTTGTGGAGCCCCTTCGGAACCGACACGATATTATTTAGAAGTCGGGGGACACCAAAATTCAGGTAGACACCACCGCTTCAAGCGACAGAGTCAGGAAGGTGCCGACGTAGCATGCAAGTGAGATCGGGCAACTCTGCCGCATCAGTGGGTGTTGGCATGTGGGACGCAAGGTGGCTTGAAGGGACGCTTACTCTGTTACCAGTGATACTTCCCAATAGATCCTTTGAAATTATTTGCATTGTCGCGCCGGTCGTCCACAGCATCCTTAAAGCCCAATCTCTTTCAGTTCACTGCGAATGCGCTCAAGAACTTCATCCGACGTCTTACCGCCCTGTGCTGTGAGGTAACCAGCGATGATGATGCTGGCAGGGTGTACACCAAGGACATTGGACATCTGCTCGATCTTGTCGAGTGAAGCGCTCCACCTGCCTCGCTCGATATTGCTGATGTAGGTCTGGCTCGGTCCCATACCCTCTTGAGAGAAATTCCGATTCAGTCGGTAAGATTTCAGTACCTCTCCAAGCGCCCGCTTGAGTTCCGTTTGCATTTCAACAACTCGCAAAGGGAACGATGAAGCCGTGTCGGAGCGCTTAGTTCTATGCTATATATAGTATATTTTAAGGGCGCGGACATGTTTCTGACCTACCAGCAAGCGAAAGTCGATCGGTTTGGGCTTTTTGGAGATGACCCCACGACGTGGAGCTACGTCGAGCACAACATTCATCGCCCTTGGTTCTATGTGGCTACTGCGGATCAAGACGAAGAATTTCCCTTGCATTCCATGTTGATGGTCAGTAGCGATCAGTTGCTGCGATCACTCGTGGACAGTCAGAGGGACGGTTTGCTGCTGGAAAGCGTACTGCTCGTTAGCCCAGATCACGTTAACAAGTCTGGGCGATGGATGATGGAGCCTCTAGAGGCGATTACACGTTTTGAGTCTTCTGTGGGGGTTGCCTACGCTTACCAGGTTCTCGGTAATCGGACCTATTTCTACGGTGATGAAGAGGTCACTGTTCAGGAGGGCGCTCGATGCGAAACGTGGTTCAGCATATCCATGCTTTCCGGAGCCTCCCGGTAATACTAGGGATTTCGCGCATTGGTCCCTAAATTCGATGCTACCTCAGGGTGATCGTCACAGTTGTTCTGCTCAACGAGAACGGCGATGCCATCGGAAAGGGAGCTGAAATAACAGCCAAGCAGGGTAATTTCCCGAGTCTCCGGCCAGCGGGCGACTTTTTGCCGCTCTTTCGCCACAGCCTGCGGCTAAATCATACGGACGGTTGGGGGTGCGTTGCTGACATTGTTAGGGGCAATAGAGAAGTCGATATTGTGTTGGCTGAGTACGTGGTAGTAGCATGTCACAATACCTGCTGAATTCATCAGGAAGGTAGCTGCCCTTTAGCAGCAGCGACGCGAAATCATGATTGAGGTCGCGTCTGCAAACGTAAAGAATTTAGGTTCGTTGGGGCCTAAATTTGACAGAGATTTTTACGATTTCTGAGAAAGGCCTTAGATATCATGGCTTTATCGCAAGCGTTAGGTTTCTAGGTGCTCATTACCTTTTTGATTTGACACGCCCGTGTCTGATCGTAAAGGCCTGTAGCTTGCGCTACAGGCCTTTTTTATTGACCTGTCGCAACCGATTGCGTCGCTTTCACCACCCGTTGCCTGATTCTTGACTACAGTATCAACTGGTGACTGCTACAAACGTCACCACCGTGATCGTTCAAGAGACGCCGGCAACGTCCCGCGCGTCCACCACCTGATCAGGAGTGCACGATGGATCTCAACCGTCGGCAGTTCTTCAAGGTCGCCGCTATTGGCCTTGGAGGCTCGAGCCTGGCTGCGTTGGGCATGGCCCCGACACCGGCCTTCGCCGAGCAGGTGCGTCACTTCAAGCTGGCGCATACCAAAGAAGCCCGTAACACCTGTCCATATTGCTCCGTCGGCTGCGGCTTGATCATGTACAGCCAGGGGGATGCGGCCAAGAACGTTGCGCAAAACATCATTCATATTGAAGGCGATGCCGACCACCCGGTGAACCGCGGCACCCTGTGCCCGAAAGGCGCCGGTCTGCTCGACTTTATCCACAGCCCTAACCGCCTGCAGTACCCTCAGGTACGCAAGCCGGGCAGCAAGGAATGGACCCGGGTGTCCTGGGATGACGCGCTCGATCGCATTGCCGATTTGATGAAGGCCGATCGCGACGCCAACTTCATCGAGAAGAACGCCCAGGGACAGACGGTCAATCGCTGGCTGAGCGTAGGCTTTCTGGCCGCTTCAGCTTCGTCCAACGAAGCCGGCTACATGACCCACAAGGTTATTCGCAGTCTAGGCATGCTGGGGTTTGATAACCAGGCGCGTGTCTGACACGGCCCGACGGTGGCAAGTCTTGCCCCGACGTACGGCCGTGGTGCCATGACCAACCACTGGACCGATATCGCTAACGCGAATCTGATCCTGGTGATGGGTGGCAACGCTGCAGAGGCCCATCCGTGTGGCTTCAAATGGGTAACCGAGGCCAAAGCCCATAACAAGGCTCGGCTGATCGTGGTCGACCCGCGTTTTACCCGAACTGCATCGGTGGCCGATTATTACGCGCCAATTCGTACCGGTACGGATATCGCCTTCATGGGCGGCCTGATCAATTACCTGATCAGCACCGACCAGATTCAGCACGAGTACGTGCGCAATTACACCGACGTGTCGTTCATCGTCAAACAGGGCTACAGCTTCGAGGACGGCTTGTTCAGCGGCTACGACGCAGCCAAGCGCAATTACACCGATAAGTCCGGCTGGAGCTATGAAATCGGTGAAGACGGTTTTGCCAAGGTCGACCCGACCCTGCAAGACCCGCGTTGTGTGTTCCAACTGATGAAGCAGCACTACAGCCGCTACACGCCGGAGTTGGCCAGTCAGATCTGTGGCATGCCGGTGGACAGCATGCGCAAGGTCTGGGAAGAGATCGCCACGTGCTCGAAACCGGGCAAGACCATGACGATTCTCTATGCCTTGGGCTGGACCCAGCACTCGATCGGCTCACAGATCATCCGCAGTGCGGCGATGGTCCAGTTGTTGCTGGGCAACGTTGGTATGCCGGGTGGCGGGGTCAACGCGTTGCGCGGCCACTCCAATATTCAGGGGCTGACGGACTTGGGGCTGCTGTCCAACTTGCTGCCGGGCTACCTGACCCTGCCGGCGGATGGTGAACAGGACTACAACGCCTACATTGCCAAGCGCGCTTCCAAGCCGCTGCGGCCGGGGCAGATGTCCTACTGGCAGAACTACGGCAAGTTCCATGTCAGCCTGATGAAGGCTTGGTATGGCGCTAATGCCACGGCTGAGAATAACTGGGCCTTCGACTACCTGCCGAAGCTGGATATCCCCGGTTACGACGTGTTGAAGATGTTCGACATGATGGCCAAGGAACAGGTCAACGGTTACTTCTGCCAGGGCTTCAACCCGATTGCCGCCTTGCCGGACAAGAACCGTGTCACCGCTGCGTTGAGCAAACTCAAGTGGCTGGTGGTGATGGACCCGCTGGCCACCGAAACGTCGGAGTTCTGGCGTAATGCCGGGCCGTACAACGATGTCGATTCGGCGAACGTGCAAACCGAAGTCATTCGTCTGCCTACCACCTGCTTTGCCGAAGAAGACGGCTCGTTGGTCAACAGTAGCCGTTGGTTGCAATGGCACTGGAAGGGCGCTGAAGGCCCCGGCCAGGCGCGCACCGACGTGTGGATCATGAGTGCGCTGTTCTTGCGCCTGCGTGAGCGTTATCAACGCGAGGGTGGCGCTTGGGCCGAGTCAATTCTCAAGCTCAACTGGCCGTATAAGGTGGCCCACGAGCCGACCCCGGAAGAAATTGCCAAGGAGTTCAACGGTTACGCAGTCGCAGACGTCACTGATGCCAGCGGGGCGACGATCAAGGCCGGGCAGCAGTTGGCCGGCTTCGCACAACTCAAGGACGATGGCAGTACCGCCTCTGGTTGCTGGATCTTCTGTGGTAGCTGGACCGAGCAGGGCAACCAGATGGCCCGGCGCGACAACGCTGACCCATTCGGCATGAAGCAGAACCTGGGCTGGGCTTGGGCGTGGCCTGCCAACCGGCGGATTCTCTACAACCGGGCATCGGCGGATGTGCAGGGCAAACCCTGGTCGCCGGAAAAGCGTCTGGTGTGGTGGAACGGCAAAACCTGGGGCGGTACCGACGTGCCAGACTTCAAGGTCGATGTGCCGCCGGAAGCCGGGATGAATCCGTTCATCATGAACCCCGAGGGTGTAGCGCGCTTCTTTGCCCTCGACAAAATGGCCGAAGGGCCGTTCCCGGAGCATTACGAACCGTTCGAGACACCCATCGGGGTCAACCCGTTGCACCCGAACAACAAGAAGGCGATCAGCAACCCGGCGGGGCGGGTGTTCGATTCGGTCTGGGACACGTTGGGGCAAGCCAAGGACTTCCCGTACGCTGCCACCACGTACCGGCTCACCGAACACTTCCACTTCTGGACCAAACACTGTCCGATCAACGCCGTGACCCAGCCGGAGCAGTTCGTCGAAATCGGCGAGGTGCTGGCGAAAGAGAAAGGCATTGCTGCTGGCGACCGGGTGCGCGTCACTTGCAAGCGCGGGCATATCGAAGCCGTGGCAGTGGTGACCAAGCGGATTCGTCCGCTGCAGGTCAACAACCAGACCGTGCACCAGATTGGCATTCCGCTGCACTGGGGCTTTACCGGAGTGACCCGGCACGGCTACCTGACCAACACCCTGGTGCCGTTCCTCGGTGACGGCAATACCCAAACGCCGGAATCGAAGTCGTTCCTGGTCAACGTGGAGAAAATCTGATGGCTAGCCAAGACATCATTGCCCGTTCGGCCACCACCACTGCGCCGCCGTCGATCCGCCATCAGGAGGAGGTGGCCAAGCTGATCGACACTACCAAATGCATCGGCTGCAAGGCGTGTCAGGTGGCTTGTTCAGAGTGGAACGAGCTGCGTGACGAGGTGGGTCACAGCTATGGCACCTACGACAACCCACAAGACCTGAGCGCAGAAACCTGGACCTTGATGCGCTTTACCGAACATGAAAACACCGACGGTAACCTGGAGTGGCTGATCCGCAAGGATGGCTGCATGCACTGCGCCGAGCCTGGCTGCCTGAAGGCCTGCCCGAGCCCAGGTGCGATCATCAAGCATGCCAATGGCATCGTCGACTTCAATCAGGACCACTGCATCGGTTGTGGCTATTGCATCACCGGTTGCCCGTTCAACATTCCGCGGATTTCGCAGAAAGACCACAAGGCCTACAAGTGCACCTTGTGTTCCGACCGTGTCGCGGTAGGGCTGGAGCCGGCCTGTGTGAAGACCTGCCCAACGGGGGCCATCGTTTTCGGCAGCAAGGAGGACATGAAGGAGCACGCCGCCGAACGCATCGTCGACCTCAAGTCGCGCGGTTTCGACAACGCCGGTTTGTATGACCCCGATGGCGTCGGCGGGACCCATGTGATGTACGTATTGCACCACGCTGATCAACCCAAGCTGTACGCCGGCCTGCCGGACCAACCGGTGATCAGCCCGCTGGTAGGGCTGTGGAAAGGCGTGAGCAAACCGCTGGCGCTGCTGGCCATGGGCGCGGCGGTATTGGCCGGGTTCTTCCACTATGTGCGCATCGGCCCGAACCGGGTCGAGGAGGACGAGCACCCACGCGCGCCGGATACCAGTGTGCATGTGGTGGATCCGACCGTGCATGTGTTTGACCCGAACAAGCCAGGTGCGCAAGGGGAGGAACGGCCATGAACGACAAACCCATCCTGCGCTACAACGCCAATGAGCGGACTAACCACTGGATAGTGGCGATCCTGTTCATTGTCGCCGCGTTGTCAGGGCTGGCGCTGTTTCATCCGGCGCTGTTCTGGCTCAGCCACCTGTTCGGTGGCGGGCCTTGGACGCGGATCCTGCATCCGTTTCTGGGGCTGGCGATGTTCGTGTTTTTCCTCGGCCTGGTGTTTCGCTTTTGGCGCGCCAACTTCATCAGTGGTAATGATCGCTTGTGGCTACGTCGCATCGACCGGGTCATGCGCAACGAAGAGGAGGGCGTTCCCCCCATCGGCAAGTACAACCCCGGTCAGAAGCTGCTGTTCTGGACGCTGCTGCTGTGCATGCTGGTACTGTTGATCAGTGGTGTAGTGATCTGGAGGGCCTGGTTCAGCCAGTACTTCGATATCGGCTCGATTCGCCTGGCAACGTTGCTGCACGCCTTGGCGGCCTTTGTGCTGGTGTTGAGCATCATTGTGCACATCTACGCCGGGATCTGGATCAAGGGCTCGGTCAGCGCGATGTTGCATGGTTGGGTCAGTCGCGCCTGGGCGAAAAAGCATCATGAACTGTGGTATCGGGAAGTAACCCGCGAGGATCCGCCGGACTCGCAGATAGGCAAAAAAGGATGACCACTTGAGCACCATTCTTGAACCTGGGCAGATCGAAGCGGCGGCCAGCACGCCGCCGTTTCTCTACCTGCCGCCCGCCAACCTGTTCGCCTTGCGCGCGGCCCGGCTGGACAGCCTCGCCGAGGGCAACGCGCTAGGTGATTACCTGCGTTTGATAGCCGAGCTGTGCCGCATCCAGCAAAGCCTGCTCGATCAACCACCTGTGCCAGCACCTGCCGAAACTGAGCGTCAGCGTCTGTGCCTGGAGCACGGCTTGCCGCCACTGGCCGCTGACAGCCTGGTGCGCGAAGGGCACTGGCTGGCTTACCTGGATGCGTTGTTGCAGCGCTATCACGCACCTGCCAGCGTCGAGCTGGGTGCTGCAGTGAGCACCTTGCATGATGCCAGTGTCGAACAGCGCAAGCTTTGGGGCATCGCCTTGCTCACCGGACAGTTCAGTGCGGTGCCAGCAGCCCTGGTGCCGTTTCTCGGGGCTGCCTTGCAGGCGGCCTGGAGTCATTGGCTGCTGAGCCTGCCGAACACTGAACTCAAGGCTGGCGACAGCCTCTGTCAGTGTCCAGGCTGTGGTTCGCCGGCAATGGCTGGGGTAATCCGTCATCGTGGCAAGTACAACGGCCTGCGCTATCTGGTGTGCTCATTGTGTGCCTGTGAGTGGCATGTGGTGCGGGTCAAATGCGTCTATTGCGAACAGAGCAAAGGGCTTACCTACTTCAGCCTTGAGGATGATCGCTATGCTGCGGGTAAGGCGCCGCTACGGGCGGAATGCTGCCCGGGCTGTAAAAGCTATCTGAAACAGTTGTACCTGGAATGTGACGCCGAGGCCGAGGCCTTGTCGGCGGATCTGGCAAGCCTGGCTTTGGACCTGCGTCTGGACCAGGAAGGCTATCAGCGGCTGGCACCGAACCTGATGCTGGCGCCGGGAGGGGAGTGAGTTCAGCGTCTACACTGAGGTTTTTGTGGGGTGGGAGCTGGCAACATCGGCTCCCACAGTGGAAATGGCCGGAGTTTTTGAATGCCTGCGAATGTCACTGCTCTTCCTGCACGCCTGCCCTCTATCGATACCCTATTGCGTCACCCTGCTTGCCAGCCGCTGATCGACCGCTACGGCCGTGATTCCGTGCTGGCCACATTGCGCCAGTTGCTCGACGATCTACGCGAACCCACTCGCCAAGGCCAGCTGGATGCTGCCGAGCTGGCGCCCTCAGTACTGGCCGGCCGTACCGGTGAACGCCTTGCTGCCCAGCACCGCAGCCAGGTGCGGCGAGTGTTCAACCTTACCGGCACCGTGCTACACACCAACCTGGGGCGGGCGCTGCTGCCCGAGGAAGCCATTGATGCAGTGCAAATGGCTGCCCGTTACCCACTGAACCTCGAGTTCGACCTGGCCACCGGCAAGCGCGGTGATCGCGATGACCTGATTGAAGGGCTGATCCGCGAGCTCACGGGTGCTGAAGCGGTGACGGTGGTCAATAACAACGCAGCGGCGGTGTTGCTGGCGCTCAACAGTCTGGGCGCGCGCAAGGAAGGCATCATCTCCCGTGGTGAACTGATTGAGATCGGCGGCGCTTTTCGCATACCGGACATCATGGCCAGGGCCGGGGTCAAGCTGCATGAAGTAGGCACCACCAACCGTACCCACGCCCGCGACTATGAAGCGGCCATCGGCCCGCGCAGTGGCCTGCTGATGCGAGTGCACTGCAGCAACTACAGCATCCAGGGCTTCACCACCCAGGTTGCTACGGCACAGTTGGCACAGTTGGCCCATCAGCACGGCTTACCGTTGCTGGAGGACTTGGGTAGCGGCAGCTTGCTGGACCTCACCCGCTGGGGGCTGCCAGCCGAACCGACGGTTCGACAAGCTTTGGCTGATGGCGCAGACATTGTCACCTTCAGTGGCGACAAGCTGCTCGGCGGTCCACAGGCCGGCATTATTGTCGGACGCAAGGCGTTGATTGCGAAGATCAAGAAGAACCCCCTCAAGCGCGCACTCAGGGTCGACAAGCTGACGCTCGCCGCGCTGGAGGCGGTGCTGGGCTTGTATCGAAACCCTGACCTGCTGGCTGAACGGCTGCCTAGCCTGCGCTTGTTGACCCGCCCCCAGACCGAGATCCTGGCCCAGGCGCAGCGTCTGGCGCCGGTGCTGGGGCAGCGTTTGGGCGCCGACTGGGATGTCGCTGCAGTGCCTGCCCTGAGCATGATTGGCAGTGGCAGCCAGCCGGTGGCGCGTTTACCCAGCGCTGCCTTGTGCCTGCGCCCGCAACTGTCCAAGCGCTTGCGCGGGCGCAGCTTGCGCGGCCTTGAAGAGGCCTTGCGAGCGCTGCCGATCCCGGTGCTCGGACGTATTGATGATGACGCCCTATGGCTCGACTTGCGCCAGTTGGATGATGAGGTGGGCTGGCTGGCGCAATTGCCGGACTTGCACCTGGCGGAGGCGCCGAGGTGATCGTTGGCACCGCAGGGCATATCGACCATGGCAAGACGTCGTTGCTCGAAGCGCTGACCGGTCAGGCGGGCGATCATCGCCGCGAAGAACGCGAACGTGGCATGACCATCGACCTCGGTTATCGCTATGCGAGCCTGCAGCCGGGGGCGCCCTTGACCGGGTTTATCGACGTGCCCGGCCACGAGCGATTTATCCACAACATGCTGGCCGGAGCCCAGGGCATCGACCTAGTGCTGCTAGTGGTTGCCGCCGATGACGGCGTGATGCCGCAGACCCGCGAACACTTGGCCATCGTACAGTTGTTGGGGATTCCTCGGGCATTGGTCGCCATCAGCAAATGCGATCGGGTTGAGCCGAGTCGGGTCCTTGAGGTTCAGGCGCAAGTCAGTCTCCTGCTGGCGACTGGGCCCTATGCCAATGCTGCACAATTTCCACTGTCCAGTGTCACTGGCGAAGGTGTCGATGCCCTGCGTGAGGCCTTGATTGAAGCTCAGCGTGTGGCCCACGAGCGTAGCCGCCGGGGCGGTTTTCGCCTGGCCATCGACCGTGCGTTCGCCGTGACCGGTGCTGGTATCGTGGTCACCGGTACCGCGCTCGATGGCCAGGTGCAACTGGGCGATACATTGGTGCTGGGCAGGAGCGGAAAATCGGTGCGGGTGCGCGGTCTGCATGCACAGAACCAGCGAGTAGCCGAAGCCTGGGCGGGGCAACGGGTGGCGTTGAACATCAGCGCCGAGCGCCTGGAGCTTGCGCAGATTCGTCGCGGTGACTGGTTGCTCGCCGAATGGCTGCACGGGCCGACGCAGAGGGTGGATATCGAGCTGCAATTACTGGTCAGTGAAATCCGCAGCTTTACCCATTTCAGCCCGGTCCATGTGCATTTGGGCACTCAGGATGTCAGTGCACGGGTGGCGTTGCTGCAGGGAGAGCTGCTGCTTCCCGGTGGCCGGATGTTTGCCCAGTTGCAACTCAACGCGCCGCTGCAGGCTGTGCATGGTGACCGTCTGGTCCTGCGAGACCACAGTGCTCAGCGGACCCTCGGCGGTGGTCGGGTGCTTGATCCGTATCCTCCGGCGCGACAGCGGCGCAGCGCGGCGCGTCTGGCGCAGTTGCAGGCGCTGACCCGTGTCGACAGCCTGGAACAGGCCTTGCCGCCGCTGCTGGCCAATGACGAAGTTGGTCTCGATCCACAGCGTTTGGAGCGTCAGTTCAATCGCCTGCGCAGCAGCTGGGAATTGCCCACCGATGTGCAGGTCATCGCCACGCGTCAGGGGCCGTTGTTGTTTACCGCTGCACGATGGCAGGCGTTAAAGCAGACGATGCTGGCACAACTGGCGCTGTTTCATCAGCAGGAGCCGGACCAGCTTGGACCGGATCGGGACCGGCTGCGCCGGTTTGCCGCCTTGGCGCTGGAGCGTCCAGCTTTTATCAGCCTGCTTGATGAGTTGCTCGCCAGTGGCGCCATTGTTGGCAACGGCCCGTGGCTGCATCTACCCGAACATCAGATTCGCCTGAGTGATGCCGATGCAGCGCTGTGGCTGCAATTACAGCCGTTGCTTGAGCAAGGGCGATTCGATCCGCCCTGGGTCCGTGACTTGGCCAAGGCTGTTGCGCAAGAGGAGGCACAGGTTCGTCTGTTGCTGCGCAAGTTGGCGCGATTGGGGCAGGTGCACCAGGTGGTGCGTGATCTGTTTTATCCTCAAGCCACAATCCGACAAATGGCAGCTATGCTCTTGCAGCTGGCCAGCGACGATCCGGTGGTGCAAGTGGCCGCCTTTCGTGATGTGCTAGGGATCGGTCGCAAGCGCAGCGTTCAGGTGCTGGAGTACTTTGATCGTATCGGCCTGACCCGACGTATGGCTGATCGGCGTCAAATTCGAGCCGACAACGCCTTGGCACAATCGCCAGGAGAGTGATTCATGGAAGGCAATCGCGCCCGGTGGCGCGGCCGGGCTTCAAACCCGGTTGGGGACGGCAGCCGTTCCCGGGCAGGTTCGACTCCCGCTGCCTTCCGCCATTTTCTACTGCTTTGATCTCGCCTTTGCGATCAGCTGTCGGCCAGAATGAATTCGGCCACCGTCTGCGCCACCTGATCCGCTACCCCTGGTGTACTGCGCAAATGTGCGGCGATGCCGTGATCGCAGTTGGAGAGCAACAAGCATTCCAGATGCGGCGGAGGCACCGATTTGAGCAGGGTGCGGGTAACTTCCTCCGGAATCGGACTGTAACGTTGCGCACCGGCCAACCAGAGGGTGCCGGCTGACGTACCGGCACCTTGCCCGTGGGCCTGAGAGTTGAGCCCATCGAACTCCCCCATCACCAGTAATACCCGGCCGGTGAATTGGCGCAGAAACTCGAAACTATCGCAGTCCAGAAAGCCATAGGGCTGGCTGATTGCCGACTTGAAGGCCGGGCCAAAGGGCGCGTCGTGGGCGCTGTCGGGATAGACGGCGGGGCAGATGAGAATCAACTTATCCACAGTCGCTTGCTGCGCTGCCAGCTTTAGGGCAATCGCAGCGCCCAAGCTATGACCGATCACGGTATGGCAGCGCGGTGCGAGATGCCGGTGAAAGCGCAGTGCTTCTTCACGGTTGGTGGCAAGCGAAGGCGCGCGTGCACCGGGCTCGCTGGCCAGACTGTGCCCTGACAGGTTGGCAGTCAGTGAACCGATACCCATCGCCTGTAGGCGGTAGAGCAGGGGGTTGAGCCGGGTGAAGTCTGATTGTGCGCCACCGACGACGAACAGCGGTGGTGCGCGCTCCTCATCGGGAATCAGCAACCGCGCCTGTTGCTGATAGGTGTCGAACGTTTCGGTGATAAACCGCTCGGCTCCAGGGCTGGGTTCATCGTATTGCCAGGCAGAGCGTTGTGTTGAATCCGTGTCGAGTTGCATGGACACCGCCTAAAAGAACTGAAGTTGTAGCCATTCGCCGAGCGGATTATCTGCACTGAGCAATAGCTTTAGCGCCATGATGCAGCACACGCAGACCAACAACGGCTTGATCAGTTTAGGGCCGAAATGCACGGCACACCGTGCGCCCAATTGCGCACCTACAAAAGCCGCGCCCGCCATCGCCAGTGCAAGCGGCCAGACAATTGCGCCACTCAGGGAAAACACCGATAGCGCACCAAGGTTGCAGGCCGCGTTCAGCAGCTTGCTATTACACACCGCTTGCAGCAAGGGCTGGCCGAGCAAAATGACACAGGCAAGCATGAAAAACGAGCCAACCCCGGGGCCAAATACACCGTCATAAAAGCCAATGACTGGCGCCACAGCCAGGCAAAACAGGCTGATGGTGATCTTCGCTTTGCGCTGATGATCGTCCGGTTTGGGGCTGAAGGCGAAGTAGGCGGCGACCAGAATCAGCAGCACCGGCACACAGGCCTGAAGAAGTGCCTTTGGCACCAGGCTCACAGACAAAGCTCCCAAGGCGCCACCCGCGAACGACATAGCGGCCATGGGCAAGCCGCTGGCCCAGTCGATCATGCCTTTACGGGTAAAGGCATAGGTGGCTGACACGGTGGCTGACGCCGCCTGGAACTTGTTGGTGGCGATTGCTGCCAAGGGGTCAATGCCGGCGACGAACAGGACGGGCAAGGTGATCAGGCCACCCCCACCGGCAATGGCATCGAAAAAGCCAGCCATCAGGGCCACGCTGGCCAGGGTCAGTAACAAAGTGATATCGATTTCCAGCATTGGGGCGGTCTCCGGTGTCAGCCACGAACCAGTAGCGGGTCTTGTGTGATCACAATCGGTTGGGCGAAGCGGGAGTAGCCGAACAGGCGCACCTGCTGGCCCAGGTTATCGATGTCAAAGGCAAACGAGCGAGGGTGCACCATTTCACAACGTCCGAATCCTGCATGAGCAAACATTCCTTGTTGTTGATCTTATTGGGGAATCCGAATCGACCGGATGCCAAGCGGAAGACCTGGCAGTCGGCGAATGGATGAACCCGTCATTCAACTCGGTAAAATCCATTCAGGGCGGTCAGATGATTCCGCATGCACTATAGGTAGATTCCTAAATGGCGCCGTTGGAAGTAGAAATGCGTGAACACCAGACGCAAGTAGCGCTTTGGCAGGCCAGCGTTGGACTTCCCCAGCTGGAAAAAGCAAAATGAACCCTTTCCCTCAATCAATCTGATCGGACCTGCTGACTCTATGCGAATGCGCCTGATGCTGTTGGGTGGTGGAAATGCCCTTGGGCAAGCGCTGATTCGCCTCGGGGCCGAGGAAGATATCGGCTTTCTGGCTCCACGACCGCCAGAGCACGGCTGGGATCCGGCCAGCCTAACCCAGCTGCTGGACGACACCCGTCCTGATGCCCTGGTGAACCTGGCCTATTACTTCGATTGGTTCCAGGCCGAGTCGGTCAGCGAAAAGCGTTTGGCCCAGCAGGAACGATCGGTGGAGCGTCTGGCTGAGCTGTGTCAGCACCACAACATCATTCTGGTCCAGCCGTCGAGCTATCGGGTCTTTGATGGCTCGCGTGCCACTGCGTACAGCGAGAAGGATGAGCCGGTGCCGCTCGGTCAGCGTGGCCAGGCACTCTGGCGGATTGAGCAGAGTGTCCGGGCAACCTGTCCGCAGCATGTGATGCTGCGCTTTGGCTGGTTGCTCGATGAGAGTATCGATGGCGTGCTAGGGCGCTTCCTGACGCGCGCCGAGCAGCCCCAGGAATTGTTGCTGGCCGACGACCGCCGCGGCAATCCAACCCCGGTGGACGACGCTGCGCGGGTGATTCTTTCGGTGCTCAAGCAGCTCGATTGCGCCGCGCCGCTGTGGGGAACGTATCACTACGCCGGTAATGAAGCCACCACGCCGCTGGCGCTCGGTCAGGCTATCCTCAGTGAGGCGGCGCAACTGCACAAACTGGCAGTGACCGCACCCACTGCACAGGCCCACGCCGCGCGCCCGGATGCCAGCGAAGAACCGCAACACGCAGTGCTGGCCTGCAAGAAAATCCTGCACACTTTCGGTATCAAACCCCGCGCCTGGCGCTCGGGTTTGCCGCCCCTACTGGATCGATTCTATCGTCATGGCTGATGCCCCAATTCTGATCACCGGTGGCGCCGGTTTCATCGGTTCTCACTTGAGTGATGCGTTGCTGGAAAAAGGCTATGCGGTACGGATCCTCGATGACCTTTCCACCGGCAAAGCCAGCAACCTGCAAATGGACCACCCCAAACTTGAGTTGATCGAGGGTGATGTAGCCGACGCTGAACTGGTCAAGCGAGCCGCTGCGGGATGCCAGGCCGTTGTGCACCTGGCCGCCGTTGCCTCGGTGCAGGCCTCGGTGGACGACCCGGTGAAAACTCACCAGAGCAACTTCATCGGCACCTTGAATGTCTGCGAAGCCATGCGCCTCAATGGCATCAAACGGGTGCTGTTTGCCTCCAGCGCGGCCGTCTATGGCAACAACGGCGAAGGCCTGGCGGTCGAGGAAGATGCACCCAAAGCGCCTCTCACGCCCTATGCCGTGGACAAGCTGGCCAGTGAGCAATACCTGGACTTCTATCGTCGCCAGCATGGTCTGGAGCCGGTGGTGTTCCGCTTCTTCAACATCTTCGGGCCACGCCAGGATCCGTCTTCGCCGTATTCCGGGGTGATCAGCATTTTCTGCGAGCGCGCCTTGAGCGGTACCCCCATCACGCTGTTCGGTGATGGCGAGCAGACCCGTGATTTTCTCTACATCGCCGATCTGGTCGCGGTAATGGTACAGGCGCTGGAGTTGCGGGAAGTTGAAGAGGGGGCAATCAACATCGGCCTGAACCAGGCGACTTCCCTGAATCAGTTGCTGGACGCGCTCAAATCAGTATTGGGCGGGTTACCGGCGATCAGTCACGGGCCTGCGCGCTCTGGCGATATTCGCCACTCACGGGCGAACAACCAGCGGCTGCTGGCGCGATTTGAGTTCCCGCAGCCGACACCGTTGGCCGTTGGCCTGGCCCGATTGCTCGGCAAAGAATAAAAAAAGCGGCGATTTAATCGCCGCTTTTTTCTTTCCGAGGCCCCGCAGCCTTAGAACTTGTAACCGACACCGACCATGTAGACCCATGGATCGACATCTACGTCGACCTTGGTCTTGCCGACGCCCAGAGCGGTCGGGCCGTCCATGGTGGCCTTGGTGTCGATGTCGATGTACCAGACTGCGGCGTTGACCAGGAAGTGGTCGGTGATCATGTAGTCCATGCCCAACTGACCGGCCAGACCAAACGAGTCTTTGACTTTCAGGTTGCTGAAGCCCTGAGCCTTGCGGTTGCTGTCCAGATCTTCGTCAAAGAACATGGTGTAGTTCAGACCGATACCGGCATACGGCTGGAACTTCGAACTTGGTTCCATCGGGTAGTACTGCAGCGACAGGGTCGGTGGCAGTTGCTTGATGTCGCCCAGCTTGCCATCCAGGCCAGGGCCGAGGCCCTTGACGCCGACAGTGTGGTGGAACGGCGTGGCGGCCAGCAGCTCCAGACCGATGTGGTCGGTCAGCATGTAGGCGAAGGTCAGGCCCAGTTGGGTATCGCTATCCAGAGTCGCCTTGGTACCGGACACCTTGGTGCCGTCGAGCTTGATGTCACTGCTTTCCTCGTTGGGATTAACAGTGATTGCGCCGGCACGCACGATGATGTCGCCAGCCTGGTGGGCGTGGGCAACAGGGGCTGCGAGCGCCAAGGCGAAAAGCGAGGCGCTGAGCAAGGACTTGTTCATGGAAGCTCCCAGAGGACGTTTAGAGTTAAGTGCCTTCAATGGTAAGGAGCCGCTGATTTGGCGATTTGACCCAGCTCAATGAAAGCGTCAAAGGCACTATTCAAAGCTGATTACTCTAGCTCATAAGCGTAGATTTTCTCGGCTTCCATTTGGTAACCGGCGTCGGCTAGTTCGCTGCTGATGTTCTTTACCTGCATCCGGCCTTCGATCCAGTAGGGTTGATAGAGGTCCTCAACCCTGACACCCATCTCACTGACGATATGCACAATCTGGTTCGACGGTGGCGGTGGCACATGGATGCAGGCACCGTAGTAGGGCACCAGGAGAAACTCTGTGGTGCGCCCCTCTTCACTGACTTCCAGCGGTACGATGTAGCCCGGCAGCTTCACCTGCTGGCCATCCAGGGCTTTGACCACCGGCGCGTTCGGCACCTGTTGGTGGGCGGCCGGAGCCGACTCGGCGGCCAGGGCGTCGCTTAACTGCGACAGGTCGTGCAGCGGCGCCAGTTGCGGCTGGACGATTGGCGCACCGGCGGGAATCAGTTGCGGCCACTCCAGGGTGCGCGGTTCGTCCGCCCATAAGGGCGTGCTCATCAGCAGCAGTATCGACAGCAGAATGCGTGGCATCAAAGCTCTCACAAGTGAATGGACAGGCCGTCGGCCAGGGACTGCCGATAGGCGCGCCAGGCAGGCACGCTACCCATGAGCAGTGCGGCCCCGAGAATGATCGCCAGCAGACTCCATTCGTGGGCGCTTGGCCAGGCCAGGGGCAGGAACAGTCCGTAGTTGGCTTGTACATAACCCTGGGCCAGGGCGATCCCCAGGTACAGCAAGCCCAGACCGGCAGCGATGCCGAGCATTGCCAGGGCCAGCGCCTCAAGCATCAGCAGCCCGGCAATATGCCACGGACGGGCACCGACCGAGCGCAAAATGGCCATCTCCCGGCGCCGCTCGTTGAGGCTGGTGAGGATGGCGGTGAGCATGCCGATCAACCCGGTCAGTACGACGAACAGAGAGACCACGAACAACGCCTGCTCGGCAGTGCCCATCAAGCTCCAGAGCTCTTGCAGGGCGACTCCCGGCAGAATCGCCAGCAGCGGTTCATTTCGGTATTCGTTGATCTCGCGCTGCAGGCTGAACGTGGCGATCTTGTTATTCAGGCCCAGCATGAACGCGGTGATGGCCGCGGGCTGAAGGTCCATATCGCGCGCTTGCTCGGCGCTGATTCGTCCGGCTCCACGAGCCGGGACACCGTTGTGCCAGTCAATATGCATCGCTTCCATGCCGCCCAGGCTGATATGCAGCGTGCGGTCTACCGGGGTACCGGTGCGTTGCAGCACACCGACGACAGTGAAGGGTTTGTCGTCATGCTTGACCAGACTGATGGCGGCCACACCGTGGGCCAGCACCAGCTTGTCGCCGAGCGTGTAGTGCAGGGCCTGAGCAACTTCGGCACCGAGCACCACTTCGAATGGATCGTTGGCGAACGCTCGGCCTTGGGCGATTTGCAGAGGCTGTTTGCGGCCGTACTGATAATGTTCGAAGTAGCTGCTGGTGGTGCCCATAACCCGGTAACCGCGGTGCGAATCACCGAGCGAAATGGGAATTGCCCATTTCACTCGCTTGTCATTGGCATAGTGCTCGTAGCTATCCCAGCGGATGTTGTTGGTGGCATTGCCGATGCGAAACACTGAATACAGCAGCAAGTTGACTGAGCCGGAACGGGCACCGACGATCAGGTCAGTGCCACTGATGGTGCTGGCAAAACTGGCGCGGGCTTCTGTGCGTACCCGTTCGACGGCCAGCAGCAGGCACACCGACAGGGCAATGGCAAAGGCCGTAAGAAAGGCGGTAAAACGGCGGTTGGCGAGGCTCGCCAAGGCAAGACGGAGCAGGTACATCAGGCCTCCATGTCGTTGGCTGGCAGCGCGGCGCGGTTGAGTTCGGTCAGTGACAGCTGGCGGTCGAACAGTGGCGCCAGGCTCTGGTCATGGCTGACAAACAGCAGGCTGGAGCCGGCGGCGCGGCATTCAGCGAATAACAGCCGAATGAAGGCTTCGCGGGTGTCGGCGTCGAGGGCTGAGGTAGGTTCGTCAGCGATCACCAGTTCGGGCTGGCCGATCAGTGCGCGGGCGGCGGCCACTCGCTGCTGCTGGCCGATGGACAGGCTGTCGGCGCGTCGTGCGAGCAGACTCGGATCTTTCAAACCCAGATGAGCCAGCAGGCTGGCGGCGGCTTGGTCGATGCTGCCGTGGCGCAGCGCCGCACGTTGCGCGCGGCTGCGCGAAAAGCGGCAGGGCAACTCGACGTTTTCGCGCACGGAAAGAAAAGGCAGCAGGTTGAATTGCTGAAAAATGTAGCCGGTGTGATCGACCCGAAAGCGGTCACGGGCGCCGAGCGTGAGCCCACTTAAATCCTGGCCGAGCAGGCGAATGCTGCCACGGTCAGGCTTCTGCACGCCGCCGAGCAGACCAAGCAGGGTAGTTTTACCACTGCCGCTGGGGCCTTTGAGAAACAGCGATTCGCCGACTTCAAGGCGCAAGGCTGGAATATCCAGCAAAGGGGCTTGGCCCGGCCAGGCAAAGCCCAGATCGGTCAGTTCAATTAATGCCTGGCTCATAGCTAAGGGGCTTTTAGAAAGGAATTGATGCGTTGGCGGCGGTGGCTTCAATGCCCTGTTGTCCGTTGAGTCCGATCAGTTGCAGCTGAATTTTCTGCGTGGCGGGGAAGGCCTTGAACAGCGGACTCAGATCGAAGCCAGTGAGCTGCTCGGGCTTGGCGCAAGCAAATGTGTAGTGAGCGTGAATTTCGCTGTGGTCATGTTTGTCAGCTGCTGTAGCTGCCGGTGTGTCGCCGAACAATGGGCTTTCGAGCGCTTGAGCACTTTCACTGCACTCGGCAGCCTTAGCGAGGGTGAACAGCGCTAATGGCTTTTCCAGCTGGGCGCGCACGGCAGCGACCTTGGCTTTGTCGGCCTCACTGCTGGCCTTGTGCTCGAAACCGACCAGGTTCATCGCCGGGCTTTGCAGTTCCAATTCCAGTGCCTTGCCATCAAGCACCACGTTAAGACGGGCAACACCGTGTTCGTGGGCGGCGAGGCTGCCATGAGCGTGGTCATGATCGTGGTCGTGGTCCTCATGGGCATGAGCGACGGCCAGGGGCAGCAAGGCGAATGGCAAGGCAAGGAATACGCGACGCATGGGCAGACTCCACGAGAGCACAGGAAATGTTTGGTTATGTTATAACAACTTGTTCGCGCGGCGCCAGCGTGCTTGGCGACGGATCGTCAGCGTGGGAGCATGGTGCTCGTCACAGAGTGAGGAAACGACCGTGCGAATTCGTGGACATATCGGCGACTGGCCGGTGGATTTGACCCTGGAGCTTGAGCCAGCGGAATGGGCGCAACTGGGTGGACAACTGACCGCTGTGACGCCGGTTGCGACCACGGCTGCAGTGGCGTCGGTGGCGAACGCCAGGCCGGACGATGCGCTCTGGCAGGCGGCGCGGGAAGTGCTGCGCAAGGCCGGGCAGCTCAATGGGCCGGCGTTGCTTGAGCATCTGGAAGGGCTGGCGGGCAATACTGCCGCGGGTAAGCGCCTGTTGGTGCGCTTGCGCCATAGTGCAGACGTGAAGGTGGAAAGCGGCGCGGATGCGCCGATCTATCACTGGGTGGGGTGAGGCATTGTAGCCCTGTAGCCGCTGCCGTGAGGCTGCGATCGGGCGTGAAACGCCCGCAAAACTTGACGCCGCGATTCATCAGGCACAACGAGGTGGCCGAGTTGCGACTGCTCCGCAGTCGATCGCAGCCTGGTGCCTCGGCAGCGGCTACAGTAAATGTGGGAGCCTTGCTCAGTACAAAGCAGCAAACAACTTGCGACGGTAGGTGCCCACCAGCGGGTGGTCATTACCCAGCAAGTCGAACACCTGCAGCAAGGTCTTATGCGGCAGGCCGCCTTCATAGCCACGATTGCGCATGAACAACTTGAGCATCCCGTCCAGCGCCGCTTCGTACTGCTGGCGCGACAGCTGCTGAATGCACAGTTGGTAGGCCGCTTCATCGTCCTCGCTGTTTTGCGCCAGGCGTGCCTTGAGGTCAGCCACTTCCGGCAGGCTGGCGGCCTGACGCAGGAAGGTCAGCTGAGCCTTGGCGCCCGCCAGGGCGGCTTTGTGCTCATCGCTCTTGACCGCATCAAGCACCGTCTGAGCTTCAGCCAATTCGCCGCGCTCAGCCAGGC
Organism: Pseudomonas sp. S06B 330; assembly: GCF_002845275.2. NCBI lineage: Bacteria > Pseudomonadati > Pseudomonadota > Gammaproteobacteria > Pseudomonadales > Pseudomonadaceae > Pseudomonas > Pseudomonas tussilaginis. The sequence continues at coordinate 744,264 of NZ_CP088149.1, forward strand.
AGCGGGCATACAGGATCAACGCCGCAGCATTGCTGTTGTCTTCTGTCAGCAAGGCCTTGAGGGTGGCTTCGGCTTCGCTGAAGCGACCTTCGGCAAACAGTGCCTGGGCCAGTTCCAGCGGGTCTGCGGCCGCCGGCGGTGGCATTTGTACGTGGGGTTCAAGCAAGGCACGGATCGCCGACTCCGGCTGGGCACCGGCAAAACCGTCTACCGGTTGACCATCTTTGAACAGCACCACGGTAGGCAGGCTGCGAATGCCGAAGCGGGCAACGATGTCCTGTTCGATATCGCAGTTGACCTTGGCCAACAACAGCTCGCCCTGATAGCTCTCGGTGATTTGCGCGAGTAACGGCATCATCGCCTTGCACGGCGCGCACCATTCGGCCCAGAAATCCACCAGCACCGGTTTGTGGTGGGAGTTGGCGATTACCAGCTGATCGAAATCGGCAGCGCTGGTATCGAAAACATAGGGTGTGTCTTGGCTCATCGCGACTCTCGAAAATCCGTGAATGGCATCACTATAAAGGCTGGCGGCTGGCGTGGTACAGGCTGACCTGGCGGAATTCGTGTGGTTCGGCCAGGTCCGGCAGGGTCAGCGCCTCAAGCACGCCCAAGGGCTGGTACAGCGGATGGCTGAAGTCGCGCACGCGCGAGTCGGCCACCAACGCCTGTTGGCCGCGGCTGAGGAATTGGTCGAGCAGTGGCAGGTTGGCGCGGTCATAGAGTACGTCAGCCACCAGGATCAGGTCGAAGCGGTCGGCCTCCTGGAAAAAATCCTCGGAATAGCTCAGTTCCACGTTATTGAGCTCGGCATTGGCCCGGCAGGCTTGCAGGGCCAGTGGATCAAGGTCACATGCCACGACCTCAAGGGCGCCAGCACGGGCGGCGGCAATGGCAGCGATCCCGGAGCCTGCGCCAAAGTCGAGCACACGCTTGCCTTCCACCCAGTAACGGTGCTGGTCCAGGTAGCGGGCCATGGCCAGGCCGCTGGCCCAGCAAAAGCTCCAGTACGGCGGTTCATGCAGGATGCGCCGGGTTTCTTCGCTGCTGAACGCGCGGTCCATGTTCTGCGCATCAATCAGCCACAGCTTGAGCGCGCACTCAGGCAAGTCGCTGATCACCAGCCGAGCATCGCCAAGCAGTTCGCCTAATGCCTGTTGCAAGGGCGCCGGTGCGATCATGGCGCTTTTTCAAAGCGCAGTGGGCCGGTGGCTTGGCTCTGTGCCTGGGCGATGCGCAGTGGCGGCAGGTGCAGTATCAATTGTCCGGACTTGCTCGCGCGGCCACGCAACTCCACCCGTGCCCCGGAGGGAAAGGCGTCGGGGTTGAAGCGCAGCTGGAATGGCATGTCCAGGCCATTGCCGGTGAGCGTGCTGCTAGCCAGTAAATTCTGTGGGCGACCACGTGCATCAATCACCAGCAAGGCCAATTCGACTTCGGCACCGGCTGGAATGTTGAGCAAGGTCCCGCTCAACTCCCGTTGATAGGCTGGCAACGGCCCAAGAGGCTTGGGCGTTTTACTGGCAACCGGGGCTTTGGGCTCTGGTGCGGTCTGCGGTTGGTCGCTGCTGCAGGCTGCCAGCAAGGCGGCAAAACTGAGCACAACGAGCGCTCGAAATGGCATGGGGAATTCCTTCGCGGCATATTTCCTCAGTGGATGGTAACCCCTTTGGCTTGTCTTGCCAGTGGGATGCGCTACCATGGCCCTCCCTTTTTTTGTTGCCTGCCACCATGCACTGTCCCTTCTGCGGTGCCAACGACACCAAGGTCATCGACTCGCGACTGGTTGCCGAGGGCGAGCAAGTGCGCCGTCGGCGCGAATGCGTTGCCTGCGGTGAACGCTTCACCACCTTCGAAACCGCCGAGCTGGTGCTGCCGCGCCTGATCAAACAGGACGGCAGCCGCCAACCGTTCGACGAAGAAAAACTGCGCGCCGGTATGCAGCGCGCGCTGGAAAAGCGACCGGTCAGCGTTGAGCGTCTGGAAGCGGCGCTGGCGCACATCAAACACAAGCTGCGGGCCACTGGCGAGCGCGAGATCAAGTCGCTGGTTGTCGGTGAACTGGTCATGGCCGAGCTACAGAAGCTCGATGAAGTCGCCTATATCCGCTTTGCTTCCGTTTATCGCCGCTTCCAGGACCTCAACGAGTTCCGAGAAGAAATCGACCGCCTGGCGCGTGTGCCGGCTAAAGAGTGAGCATGTCCAACGAACGCGCGGTACTCGACGCCCACTACATGGCCCGAGCCCTGGAGCTGGCCCGTAAGGGCGTGTATTCGACCCATCCGAATCCGCGCGTTGGCTGTGTGATTGTGCGCGACGGCCAGATTGTCGGTGAAGGCTGGCATGTGCGTGCCGGTGAACCACATGCCGAAGTGCACGCACTGCGCCAGGCCGGCGAGCTGGCCCGCGGTGCCTGTGCCTATGTAACCCTTGAACCGTGCAGTCACCACGGGCGTACGCCGCCCTGTGCTGAGGCGCTGGTCAAGGCCGGCGTGGCACGTGTAGTCGCCGCCATGCAGGACCCCAACCCGCAAGTGGCGGGGCAGGGGCTCAAGCGTTTGGCTGAGGTCGGCATTGAAGTCGCCAGCGGTGTGCTCGAGACGCAAGCGCGGGCGTTGAACCCGGGCTTCCTCAAGCGCATGGAGCAAGGGTTGCCGTTTGTGCGGGCCAAGCTGGCGATGAGCCTGGACGGGCGTACGGCTATGGCCAGCGGCGAGAGCCAGTGGATCACCGGCCCCGCTGCGCGTTCAGCGGTGCAGCGTTTGCGGGCACGTTCCAGTGTGGTGTTGACCAGCGCCGAGAGTGTGCTGGCCGATAAGGCGCGGATGACGGTGCGTGGCGAAGAGCTGGGCCTTGACCCGGAGACCACGGCCTTGGTCCTGGCTCGTCCACCCTTGCGCGTGCTGATCGACGGTCGCCTGCGCCTGCCCCTTGATGCACCGTTCTATCAGGCTGGGCCTGCTCTGGTGGTCACCGCTGCTGAGTTCGACCCGCGCTACGCCGAGGCTGGCCATGAATTGCTGCGTCTGCCGGGTGCAGAGGGCCGCATTGACTTGAACGCGTTGCTGGTGGCACTGGCTGCCCGTGGCGTCAACGAGGTGCTGCTTGAAGCAGGGGCCAGGCTGGTGGGCGCCTTCGCGCAGAAAGGCTTGATCGACGAGTACCAGATTTTTGTCGCCGGACGGATTCTCGGTTCCAATGCACGGCCGCTGCTGGAGTGGCCGCTGGAAACGATGAGTCAGGCGCCACACCTGAAAATTATTGAAATGCGCGCGGTAGGCGATGACTGGCGAGTCACTGCAGTGCCGAAACCCGCGTCAGGCGTATAATTTGCGGCTAGCGCCTTGCGCAGCCCTGTTCTCGAGGAGGACTTCATGTTCACCGGCATTATCGAATCGATTGGCAGCATCCGTTCTCTGACCCCCAAAGGCGGCGACGTGCGGGTGTATGTCGAAACCGGCAAGCTCGATCTGGGCGACGTCAAACTCGGTGACAGCATCGCCGTCAATGGCGTGTGCCTAACGGCGGTAGAGCTGCCTGGCGATGGCTTCTGGGCCGATGTCAGCCGCGAAACCCTGGACTGCACCGCCTTTGACGACCTCAAGAGCGGCAGTCGGGTCAACCTGGAAAAGGCCCTGACGCCGACCACCCGCCTTGGCGGTCACCTGGTCAGCGGTCACGTCGACGGTGTCGGCGAAGTGGTTTCGCGCAGCGATAATGCCCGCGCCATCCAGTTCCGCATTCGTGCACCCAAGGAGCTGGCCAAGTACATTGCCCACAAAGGCTCGATCACCGTCGATGGCACCAGCCTGACCGTGAACGTTGTCGATGGCGCCGAGTTCGAGCTGACCATCGTCCCGCATACCCTGGCCGAAACCATCATGGCCGACTACCGTCCTGGTCGTCGGGTCAACCTTGAGGTCGACCTGCTGGCCCGTTACCTGGAGCGTCTGCTGCTGGGTGACAAAGCCGCCGAGCCAAGCAACGGCAGCGGCATTACCGAAAGTTTCCTGGCCGCCAACGGCTACCTGAAATCCTGATTTGAAAGGGGGTGCCGCGTGGCGCTCAACAGCATCGAAGAACTGGTAGAAGACATCCGCCAGGGCAAAATGGTCATCCTCATGGATGACGAAGACCGCGAGAACGAAGGCGACCTGATCATGGCCGCCGAGTGCTGCAAGGCCGAACACATCAACTTCATGGCCAAGCACGCCCGTGGCCTGATCTGCATGCCGATGTCGCGCGAGCGCTGCGAAACGCTCAAGCTGCCACTGATGGCACCGCGCAACGGTTCGGGGTTCGGCACCAAGTTCACCGTTTCGATCGAAGCCGCCGAAGGCGTCACCACCGGTATCTCCGCCGCTGACCGTGCACGTACTGTGCAGGCGGCTGCCGCCCGTGATGCCAAGGCCGAAGATATCGTCAGCCCGGGCCACATCTTCCCGCTGATGGCTCAGCCTGGCGGCACTCTGGCTCGTGCTGGTCACACCGAAGCGGCCTGCGACTTGGCGCGCATGGCTGGTTTCGAGCCGAGCGGGGTGATCTGCGAAGTGATGAACGACGACGGCACCATGTCGCGTCGCCCTGAGCTGGAAGCGTTCGCCGCCGAGCATGGCATCAAGATCGGCACCATCGCCGACCTGATCCACTACCGGATGATCCATGAACGTACCATTCAGCGGATTTCCGAGCAGCCGCTGGACAGCGAACTGGGCAGTTTCAACCTGGTGACCTACCGCGATTCGGTTGAAGGTGACGTGCACATGGCCCTGACCCTGGGCAACATCTGTGCTGAAGAGCCCACCCTGGTTCGGGTCCACAACATGGACCCGCTGCGTGACCTACTGATGGTCAAACAGCCCGGCCGCTGGAGCCTGCGCGCCGCCATGAGCGCGGTTGCCGAGGCGGGCAGCGGTGTCGTATTGCTGCTTGGCCACCCGCTCGATGGTGATGTGTTGCTGGCGCATATTCGTGAAAGCGCCGAGGCTTCCCAGGCGAAAACTCCGACCACTTACAGCACCGTTGGTGCCGGTTCGCAGATTCTGCGCGACTTGGGCGTACGTAAAATGCGCCTGATGAGTTCGCCAATGAAGTTCAATGCGATATCCGGATTCGATCTGGAAGTTGTAGAATACGTGCCCTCCGAATAAAGCAGGCGGTCTGTCGCGCTGCCATTCGTGTCCCAAACCCTCACAGGCCGCCCTTTTGCGGCCTGGCTCTTTAAGATGAGAACTCCGCAATGACCCTGAAGACCATCGAAGGTACCTTCATTGCCCCCAAAGGTCGCTATGCTTTGGTGGTTGGCCGCTTCAACAGCTTCGTCGTCGAAAGCCTGGTAAGCGGTGCTGTTGATGCCCTGGTTCGCCATGGCGTGAGCGAAAGCGACATCACCATCATCCGTGCCCCGGGTGCCTTCGAAATCCCGCTGGTAGCACAGAAAGTCGCTCAGCAAAGCGAATATGCCGCAATTATCGCCCTGGGCGCTGTGATTCGTGGCGGTACCCCGCACTTCGAATACGTAGCGGGCGAATGCACCAAGGGCCTGGCCCAGGTGTCCATGGAGTTCGGCGTACCGGTTGCCTTCGGTGTCCTGACTGTCGACTCGATCGAACAGGCCATTGAGCGCTCCGGCACCAAAGCCGGCAACAAAGGCGCCGAAGCTGCCCTGTCCGCTCTGGAAATGGTCAGCCTGCTGGCGCAGTTGGAGGCCAAGTGATTAGCGACGAAAGCGATCGTTTCAACCCGCGCGATCCAAAACCTGCGGATGCTGGCAAACCATCGAAAAGCGCCAAGCGTCGCGAAGCTCGTCAGCTCGCGACTCAGGCCCTGTACCAATGGCACATGGCCAAGCAATCGCTGAACGAGATCGAAGCGCAGTTCCGGGTCGATAACGATTTCACCGATGTCGACGGTGCCTATTTCCGCGAAATCCTGCACGGGGTTCCGGTGAAAAAGGCTGAAATCGACGAAGCGCTGAAGCCGTGCCTGGACCTGGCTCTGGAAGAACTCGATCCGGTTGAGCTGGCGGTACTGCGCCTGTCCACCTGGGAGTTCATGATGCGCGCCGACGTGCCGTACCGCGTTGTGATCAACGAGGGCGTCGAACTGGCTAAGGTCTTCGGTGCCACTGACGGACACAAGTTCGTCAACGGTGTGCTCGACAAGCTGGCACCACGGCTGCGTGAAGCCGAAGTAAAGGCGTTCAAGCGCTGATTCCGGCGCTTTTTGCCAATGGGTGAGTTCGAGCTGATTCGCCATTACTTCGCCGCTGCGCCCTGTGCGCAAGGCGGCGATGCGGTGGCGTTGGGCATCGGCGACGATTGTGCGTTGCTCAGTTTGCCGCCTGGCGAACAGTTGGCGATCTCCACCGACACGCTGGTGGCCGGGGTACATTTCCCGGCCGTCTGCGATCCTTTTCTGCTCGGTCAGCGTTCGCTGGCCGTCGCTGCCAGTGACCTGGCTGCCATGGGTGCCACACCCATCGGCTTTACCCTTGCCCTGACCCTGCCAGAGGTGCGTGCCGACTGGCTGCAAGCCTATGCCCAAGGCCTGAACCAGATGGCTCAAGCCTGCCGGCTCAGCCTGATCGGTGGTGATACCACCCGTGGCCCGTTGAGCCTGACCATGACCGTGTTTGGCCGTGTGCCAGCAGGCCAGGCCTTGACCCGCAGTGGTGCCCGCGCCGGTGATCTGCTGTGTGTCGGCGGTAACCTCGGCAATGCTGCCGGGGCTTTGCCATTGGTGCTCGCCGAGCGCCAAGCCGAAGCATCTGTGGCCGAAACACTGCTTGCCCATTACTGGTCGCCGCAGCCGCAATTCGCCTTGGGCCAGGCCCTGCGTGGCAAAGCCACTTCAGCGCTGGATATCTCCGATGGCCTGTTGGCCGACTGTGGGCATATCGCCAAGGCTTCGCAGGTGTCCCTGCGGGTCGAGCTCGATCGCCTGCCACTGTCTGCTGCGCTGCAAGCGTTCCTCGGCCATGAGGGCGCCCAGCAAGCCGCATTGGCCGGTGGCGACGACTATGTCCTGGCCTTCACCTTGCCTGAAGCTGAGCTGGCGCCGCTGTTGGCGGCTGGCTGGTCGATCCAAGTAGTGGGACGAGCCGGTACAGGCGCTGGCGTCAGCCTGGTGGATGGCCAGGGTCAAGACATCACCCCGACAACTCGGGGCTATCAACATTTTAGGGAGAAACCGTGACCGATCACCCCAATCAGGTGCCTGCGGAAAACGTTCCGCCGTCGGTCTGGCGCAATCCGTGGCATTTTCTCGCATTCGGCTTCGGCTCCGGGACACTGCCCAAGGCGCCAGGAACCTGGGGCTCGCTGGTGGCTCTACCATTTATCCCGTTGTGGCAGATGCTGCCCGATTGGGGTTATTGGCTGATGCTTGGCCTGACCATGCTGTTCGGCTTTTGGCTGTGCGGCAAAGTCGCAGATGACTTGCGTGTGCACGACCATGAAGGCATTGTCTGGGACGAAATGGTCGGTATGTGGATCACCCTCTGGTTGGTCCCCGAAGGCTGGCAATGGCTATTGGCGGGTTTCTTGATGTTCCGCTTTTTCGACATTCTCAAGCCCTGGCCGATTCGCTGGATTGACCGCCATGTGCATGGCGGTGTGGGGATCATGCTTGACGATGTGCTGGCGGGTGTCTTTGCTTGGTTGGGAATGCAAGTGCTGGTATGGAGTGTCACATAAGGGAGTCGTAGGATGCGTGGATGGCGAGTGGTCCTGATGATACTGGCGCTGGTCGCCAACGGTGTTCACGCCAGCGAGGCGACCAACCTGCCTAAAGAAGTGCGACTGGCCAGTGAGCGCTGGGAGGATTACACCAATGCCGATGGTACCGGCATCGCCTGGGATATCCTGCGCAAGGTGTTCGAACCCGCCGGGGTCAGTGTCTCCGTGATCAGCGTGCCTTATAGCCGCGCGATCGGCCTGGTCAAGCGCGGTGAAGCCGATGCCTGGGTAGGTTCCTACTTTGAAGAGCTCGCTGACAACCTCTATCCACGCTGGCATTTCGACGTCGACCATATCTACGCCCTGAGCCTGGCCAGCATACCGTTGCCGAGCCCCGACAACCTGGGCCAGTTCAAGCTTTCCTGGGTGCGTGGCTATGACTACCAGCGCTACCTGCCCAACGTCGGCGAATACCGTGAGGTGCAGCGGCGTGAAGGGATCTTGCTCATGCTTGAGCGCAAGCGCGTGGATGTCTACATTGATGCGCAGACCGAAGTCGAATATGTCATGGATCAGGCGGGCGACAATGAGCGCAGCAAATTTCGCAGCACACACATTGCCGAGTTGCCGATGTACCTGGCTTTTGGCAAAACCGAAAAAGGTCGTGCGCTCATGGCGCTGTTTGATCAGCGCATGGAAAAACTGGTAGCCAGCGGCGAGCTGCGTGAAATCTTCAGCAAGTGGTCCCAACCCTACCCGTTCGATCAGGAAGGAAGCCAGAAGTAGGTCAAATCGTACCTATCGATGGGTTTGAGCAAACATTCGACCTGAGCAGTCCGTCCACATACTGATACAATCGGCTCACTTTATTCTTCAAGCTTTCAAATCAGGAGCACAAAGTGCCCGTCGTCTTTGTTGCCGCTTCCAAGCTGCCTACCCCGTTTGCGACTTTCACCATGCATGGTTTTCTCGACGAAGCCACCGGCCGTGAGCATGTTGTGCTCAGCCTGGGTGATGTAGCCGATGGGCAACCGGTACTGGGACGCCTGCACTCCGAATGCCTGACCGGCGATGCCTTGTTCAGCCAGCGCTGTGACTGCGGTTCGCAACTTGAGGCTGCGCTGCAAGCTATCGCCCGTGAAGGGCGTGGTGTGCTGCTGTATCTGCGTCAGGAAGGCCGTGGTATTGGCCTGCTGAACAAAATCCGCGCCTACGAGCTGCAGGATGGTGGTGCTGATACTGTCGAGGCCAACGAGCGCCTGGGCTTTGCTGCCGACCAGCGTGACTATGGCATGTGCCAGCCAATGCTCGAACACCTGGGGGTCACGTCACTGCGACTGATGACCAACAACCCGCGCAAGGTCAAAGCACTGACCGGCATGGGCATCCCGGTCGCCGAGCGTGTACCGCTGCACACCGGTCATAACCCGCATAACAAGCACTACCTGGCCACCAAGGCCGGCAAGCTCGGCCATATGATGGGTAACGAGCACCAGGGCGAGGCCGGTCGGGCGTGACCCGCGCGCAAGTGCGGCGCCGGCTGGAGCTGGCTTGGTGGCAGTACCTGGCGGTGGCACTGGCACCGTTGCTGGTGTTTGCCTGGGCCTTCGGCGACCTGCAGGCGCTGATCCCGATCCTGGCCATGCCGATGTTCATCGCTGGTGTGGCCTCGATGTTTCTTAGCCTGCCGCGCTTCGGTGCCTACAAGCGTGCGCTGATCGCTACCCAGAAAGCCCTGAACACTGATGCCGAGCCCGCTGCCTGGATTGAACTGGCGCGTGTCCGGCGCATTGGGATGCTATTTGCCTGCCTGCCCGCTTGGGTATCGGCCTTGTCGGTATTTGTCGGCCTGGAGGCGGTTCCGCAAATCCTCCTGGCGATTTCGAGCCTGGTGCTGCTCTACCTCTACCGTATTCCGCGTCAGCTGGGCTGATGCGTGGCATTTGCCTGCTGATATTGCTGTTGCTGGCCGCGCCGCTGACAGCTGCCACGCGGGTGGTCAGCCTGGCGCCTTCACTGTCGGAAATTGTCGTCGAGTTACACGCCGCTGATCTGTTGGTGGGGGTGCTCGATGGCGGCGAGCGTCCGCCAGCCTTGGCCCAGGTGCCTTCGGTCGGGCGCTACGGGCAGATCGACATGGAGCGATTGCTCAGCCTCAAGCCTGACCTGTTGCTGCTCTGGCCGGACAGTGTGCCAGCTGCCCAGCGTGACCAGCTTAAGCGCCTGGGGATCCCTACCTACAGTGCCGAACCCCATGGTATCGATGAATTGATCGAACAGATCGAAGCCATCGGCGTGCAGCTGGGGCGCGCCGAGCAGGGGCGAGTGCGTGCCCAGCAGTTGCGATCGCAGTTACAGGCGTTACGTGAGCGCTATCACCGTGAGCAGCCGTTGCAGGTGTTCTATCAAGTCTGGGACAAACCCTTGTACACCGTGGGTGGCGGCCAGATTGTCAGCGATGCCCTGGCAGTGTGCGGGGCGCGCAACGTGTTTGCCGAGCTGAAAGTGCCAGCGCCGCAGGTCAACCTGGAGTCGGTGCTGCTGCGCAATCCACAAGTGATCCTGGCGCCCGACCAGGCTCAGCTGGACGCCTGGAAGGCTTGGCCACAGGTCAATGCAGTGCGCGATGGGCGTTTGTTGCAGGTGCCGGACAAGGGCCTGGAGCGGCCCAGTGGACAGATGATCGACGCGACGGCGCAGTTGTGTCGCCTGCTTGAGGCTAAAGCGCCGGCGTCCAGGTGATGCCGAGCAGCCAGGTGCGGCCTTCTTCGCGGTAGTCCGCGTATTCGGTTCCATAGTTGTATTGCGCACGGCTGTAGGTCTTGTCCAATACGTTCTCGGCCTTTAGCTCTAAACGGATCTCACGGCTGAGTGCCCAGCTGCTGCGCAAACCTAGCAAGCCATAGCCACTGAGCTTCCTTTCATTTTCCGCATCCGCATAACTGCTACTGACCGCTTGCCAACTGGCACCCAGGCCCAGGCGATCAAACTGCCGATCCAGGTCCAGGCTCAGTGTACGGCGCGCGCGGCGTTCAAGGGTGTGCCCTGAATCGCGGTCACGTGGATCAATCAGTGACAGGCCCAGGTTGCTTTGCCAGCCAAACCAGTCCTGGCGCAAGCTGGCTTCGAAGCCGTTGATTCGGGCCGAGCCGACATTGTGCGGAATAAAGTTGTCGCCCAAGGTGATCGCGTTGCGAAGATCCGTTCGGTATAGCGAAGCCTCCAGCTGTGAGGACTCGCTCAACCGGCTGCGCCATTGCAGCTCGTAACTCTTTGAACGCTCAGGCTTGAGATCGGGGTTGCTGAAATCCGGGTAATAGAGATCGTTGAACGTGGGCGCCCGAAAGCCCTCGCTATAGGACCACAGCAGGTCGTTATCGGGATTGATCGGCACAGTAAGGCTCGCGCTCCAACTGTTCTGCCCGCCAAACTGCTGGTTCTGGTCGCGTCTTACCCCCAATTCTGTCGAGAAACTGTCGCCCTTGTAGCGATGCTGGACGAAGGCTGCTCGGTTCCAGCGACTGTCTTCGTCAAAATCGGTACTGGCATGCAAGCGGTCTTCATACCAGTCGCCACCCAGCAAAAGGTTGTGGCGCTCATCAAGGCTGAGGTCGTTCTGCCAGTTGATGGCGTCGCGGTAGGTATTGAACTCGCTACCACCCGCCTGTAACGAGTCGCGCTTGGTGTCGCGGTTTTCGCTATGCCCCAGTTCCAGGCGCGAGTGCCAGGTTTCCGTGAGCTGTGCGTCGGCATAGGTGCCGACGCTGCTGACGGTGAAGTCAGTGTAAGGCTCGCTGCCATCACCGAACAGGTTGTCGTATTCACTGCGCCCGCGACTGTCGAGCAGGTTCAGGCCCAGCTCCAGCGACTCACTGACGACATGGCTGAGGTTCAGGCTCAGGCTCTTGTTGCGGTAGGCGTCGTGATCAGCGTTGGCGGGATAGGATTCGCGTGTTGCGTCGATGCCCGCACTCTCTTCCAGGCCAGCGGCGAGGTTGAAGCGGGTGCGGTCATCACCGCCAGACAGGCCAACATCGCGTTGCCAGGTCTGGTTGCTGCCGGCGCCCAGGTGCAAACGTGGCTGCAGGCCGGGTTTGTCTGCGCGGCGGGTGAAAATCTGGATTACCCCACCGATGGCATCACTGCCGTAGATGGCTGAACGCGAGCCGCGCAACACCTCTACGCGCTCGACTTGGTCAATGTTCAGAAATTGCAGGCCGCTGTCGCCGGAGGACGTGTTGGCGATGCGCATGCCATCGACCAGAACCAGGCTCTGAGCAGACTTGGTACCGCGAATAAAAATACCAGGCAGGCTGCCGCGCCCACCTGTGCGCGATACCTGAACACCCGGCACGCGGGTCAGCAGATCCGTGACGCTGGAGGGCTGCAGCCGGTCGATGTCATCGCGGGTAAACACGGTGTTGGCCGCACTGGTTTGCGTGCGGTCTTCGACCTGGCGGTTGGCGCTGATCAGGGTATTGGGCAGCTTCAGGGCGCTGTCACGGTCGATCGGGTCGGCGAGGAGGGCGGAGGTCGGCAGGCACAGCAGTAGCGGGGTGAGGCGAAAGAATTTCATGGGCAGTACCATCGCTATCACCGGCATTGCCGGCTCCCACAGGTTCAGTGCATACCGAATGTGTGGGAGCTGGCCGTGCCAGCGATGAGGCCCAACCGGCCCCCGAAAGATCAAAGACCGAGCAGTTGCATCCGCTGACGCACCGACGCTTCGATCCCGGCAGCGTCCAGGCCACACTCAGCCAGCATCTGTGCAGGCTTGGCATGTTCGACATAAACGTCTGGCAGGCCTAGGTGCAGTACCGGCTTGAGCACGGCTTCGCGCGCCAGGAACTCACTGACCGCAGCACCGGCGCCACCCATGATGGCGTTCTCTTCGATGGTCACCAGCAGTTCATGGTTGGTGGCCATTTCACGGACCATGGCTTCATCCAGGGGTTTGACGAAGCGCATGTCGACGACCGTGGCATCGAGGTTTTCAGCAACCTTGAGGGCTTCAGCAAGCTGCACACCGAATACCAGCAGGGCAACTTTGCTGCCTTGGCGGCGAACCACGCCCTTGCCGATTTCCAGCGCTTCAAGACTGCTGTCGATGGTTGCGTTCGGGCCGCTGCCGCGTGGGTAACGCACGGCCGCCGGGCCGTTGTACAAGTGGCCGGTGCTGAGCATCTTACGCAGCTCGTTCTCGTCGCTAGGGGTCATCACCAGCATGCCGGGGATGCAGCGCAAGAAGGACAGGTCGAAGCTGCCGGCGTGCGTCGGGCCGTCTTCGCCAACCAGACCTGCACGGTCGATGGCGAACAGCACGTCCAGGTTTTGTACGGCAACGTCATGGATCAACTGATCGTAGGCGCGCTGCAGGAACGTCGAATAGATCGCCACCACCGGCTTGGCGCCTTCGCAGGCCATGCCGGCAGCCAGGGTGACCGCGTGCTGTTCAGCAATCGCTACATCGAAGTAGCGATCCGGATAGCGTTCGCTGAAGGCCACCAGGTCTGAGCCTTCCTTCATCGCCGGGGTAATGCCGACCAGGCGCTGGTCAGCGGCAGCCATGTCACACAGCCATTGGCCGAACACCGCCGAGTACTTCGGGCCGCCGGCTTTTTTCGGCGCTGCGGCCGGTGCGTCGACTGGCTCAAGCTTGGTGATGGCGTGGTAGCCAATGGGGTCGACTTCTGCCGGGGCGAAACCTTTGCCCTTTTTGGTCACCACATGCAGGAACTGCGGCCCCTTGAGGTCGCGCATGTTGCGCAGGGTGGTGATCAGGGTTGGCAGGTCGTGGCCATCGATCGGGCCGATGTAGTTCCAGCCGAGCTCTTCGAACAGGGTGCCAGGCACCAGCATGCCCTTGGCGTACTCTTCGGTGCGGCGGGCGATTTCCCAGGCACCTGGCAGGCGCGAGAGGACCTTTTTGCTGCCCTCGCGCATGCTCGAATAGGTACGGCTGGAGAGGATCTTGGCCAGGTAGTTGGACAAGCCACCGACGTTGCGCGAGATCGACATGTCGTTGTCGTTGAGGATCACCAGCATGTCGGCATCGACTTCCTGGGCGTGGTTCAACGCCTCGAAGGCCATGCCGGCTGTCAGCGCGCCATCACCGATCACGGCAATCGACTTGCGCGGATTGTTCTGCAGCCGGGCGGCGATGGCCATGCCCAGGGCAGCACTGATCGAGGTGCTGGAGTGACCGACGCCAAAGGTGTCGTACTCGCTCTCGGCGCGACGCGGGAAGGCGGCCAGGCCGTCCTTCTGGCGCAGGGTGTTCATGCGCTGGCGGCGACCGGTGAGGATCTTGTGCGGATAGGCCTGATGACCGACGTCCCACACCAGCCGGTCGTCCGGGGTGTCGAAAACGTAGTGCAGGGCAATCGTCAGCTCGATGACGCCCAGGCCGGCACCGAAATGCCCGCCGGTCTGACCAACGGTATAGAGCAGCTCCTGGCGCAGTTCGTCAGCCAGGTTCTCCAGGTCGGCTTCAGCCAACCGACGCAGGCCGGCAGGCGTATCGGCACGGTCGAGCAGCGGCGTGACCGGGCGTTCGCGGGGGATCTCTTGAAACGTCGTGGGCATCAGGCGAATCGTTATAGATATGAAGTGGCGGCAGTTTACCTTATTGCGGTAATGGCTGCCCATTGAGTGGGGGCTTTGATCCCTATCGCCGGCAAGGCCGGCTCCCACAGTAATAGTTCAACGCGGGCTCTTATGGGAGCCAGCTTGCCGGCGATGAGGCCGGACCAAGCGACTTAGTTGCGTCGCTCGACGATGTAGCGGGCCAGCTCGCGCAACGGCTCGGCTGCTGCGCCAAACGGACGCAATGCGTCCAGGGCCTGATCACGCAACTCCAGCGCATAGGCCTTGGCTGCATCGAGCCCGAGCAGTGCCGGGTAGGTCGGTTTGTCTCGGGCAATATCGGCACCCTGGCGTTTGCCCAGAGTGGCGGTGTCGCTCTCGACATCGAGAATATCGTCTTGAACCTGGAACGCCAGGCCGATCGCCTGAGCGTAAGCCTGCAGGGCTTGCAGCTGCGCGTGATCGGCGCGAGCGCTGGCCAGGGCGCCGAGCCTGACGCTGGCTTCGATCAGGGCGCCGGTTTTGTGCCGGTGCATGAATTCAAGGGCTTGCTGATCAAGCTTGATCCCCACCGAGCCAAGGTCGATAGCCTGGCCACCGACCATGCCAGCCGGACCTGCAGCCAGGGCCAGGGTCTGGACCATGGCCAGGCGGATACTGTCCGCCTGCGGGCTCAGTTGCGGATCGAGCAGGGCGCTGAACGCCAGGCTCTGCAAGCCGTCACCGGCGAGAATCGCGCAGGCTTCGTCAAAGGCCTTGTGGGTTGTCGGCTGGCCACGGCGCAGGTCGTCATCGTCCATCGCCGGCAAATCGTCGTGGACCAGTGAATAAGCATGGATCAGTTCGACGGCACAGGCCGCACCATTGGCGTGCTCAGGCGCAACGTCGAGGGCTTCGCAGGCCGCATAGGCGAGCAGCGGGCGTACACGCTTGCCGCCGTTCATCACGCTGTAACGCATGGCAGCGTACAGGCGGGTCAGCTCTGCAGAAGGAGCAACAAATAGTTGTTCAAGGGCCGCATCGACCCGAGCCTGGCAGTTGGCCTGATAGTCGGTAATCATTCTGCCTGTTCCGCATCGAAAGGCTCAGCCTTCAGTTCACCGTCGCGTTCCAGCAGTACCTGAACCTTTTGCTCGGCCTGGACCAAGGCGCTCTGACAGTCACGGGTCAGACTGATGCCTTGCTCGAACGCGGTCAGCGAGTCTTCCAGCGACAGCTCACCGTTCTCCAGGCGCTCGACCAGCGCTTGCAGGTCGGCGAGGGATTGCTCGAAATCAATAGAGGCTTTTTTTCGGGCCATGGCGGCTGTCTCGGTGGCGGTATAAACGGCGCGACACTAGCAGAGCGGGGCGGGGGGAGCAAATCGAGCGGTCGGATCTTTCGTCGCATTCTGTTGCATAAAGACTGACGGCTTACGCTTGATTTTCCTGCAAGGCTTGCATTGTGGGGGGTTGTGGCTCTCTGCCATAATCGCGGCCGCTTTAGCTCGCGGGGTTCCTGTGGGTAGAGCCTCCTTTATCTGATGTCACGTAATGGACTACGTTGTGAGCTTCCTTTCGATCGAGTTTGGCCTCAGCTTCACCCTGTTTTTCGTCCTTTACTGGAGCTTGTGCTGGAGCGTTCGGCTGCAGAACGCGCTACTGCTCGCGGCAAGCTATGGCCTGGTGGCCAGTTTCAGCCTCAATTCCCTGTATGTTCTGCTCGGCTATACCGCGCTGGTGTACTTGCTTGGCCGGCTGGGTGAACGGTATCCCGGGCGACGCTTCAGCTATTTGTTGGTGCTCTTGCTGGTCTTGGGCTGCTTCTACCTGTTCAAGTATCAAGAATTCTTTGTGGCTGGCGTGCAGGGTGCGCTGGCCAGTGCCGGATTCGATGTATCGCTGCCGGTGTTGCAAGTGCTGGTGCCGATTGGCTTGTCGTTCTACGCCTTTCATTCGGTTAGCTACTTGGTGTCGATCAACCGCCGCGAAATGCCTTCGGCGAGTCTGCCGGACCTGGCCCTGTACCTGGCCTTTTTCCCCAGCTTGGTCGCCGGCCCGGTCAATCGTGCTGCGCATATGCTGCCGCAGATCCGTCCACAGGCGATCCGCCAGGTACTAGAGCCCCAGCGGGCGCTGGGGCTGATCGCTTTGGCGGTGGTTAAACTGTTTTTCTGCAGTGCCTGGCTGGCCAGCGAATGGGTCGACCCGGTATTCGAAACCCCAGGTGGTTACTCGCCGGAACAGATCCTGCTGAGTGTCTACGGCTACAGCTTTTTGATTTATTTCAACTTCAGTGGCTACACCAACCTGGTCACCGGGATTGCCTTGTTGCTGGGTTTTCGCCTACCGGACAACTTCAACGCCCCTTATGCCGCGCACAACCTCAAAGAGTTCTGGGGGCGCTGGCATATCAGCCTGTCGCTTTTCATCCGCGACTATGTCTACATCCCGCTGGGCGGCAACCGCCAGGGTGTCTGGCGTGGCAACCTGAACATGCTGCTGGCCATGCTGATTTCAGGCTTGTGGCATGGCGCGAGCATCAACTTCATTATCTGGGGCGCGCTGCACGGTATCGGGCTGGCGCTTTACAAGGCGTCCACGTATGTCCTGCCGCAGCCCATGCGCTGGCCTGGGGCTGGGCTGGCGGCGCGTTTGCTGACCTTCCACTACGTCGCGTTTGCCTGGATCTTTTTCCGCGCGAGCACCCTTGATGACGCTATGGACATGCTCGCCGGCATTGGTGGCTTGAGCATTGAAGGGCTGTTCTCGGCGACTGGTCTGCTGCTGTTGGCCAGTGTGCTGTATGTCGCAGTCTATCCGCAGGTGCTGGCCCTGCTACGTCAGTTGTTTGCCGCTACCACCCGTTTGCCCTGGCAGTTCTATCCGATTCCGCTCGGGGTGTTCGTGTCGTTGGTTATCTTCGCTTCGCAGTCGGGCGTGCCGGGGTTCATCTATGCCAGCTTCTAATTCCGGCCAGCTGTTGCGCGTGCAACTGGATGCGGCCAAAGCCTTCTACGGCATAGTCCTGACGACGGTGCTGCTGTTCTGGCTGAATCAGGACTCGATCAGCCTCTATTGCCAGCAGAAGTACCACCAGAGCTGCGAGCTGCCGGTACTTGGACAAAGCCCGGCCTGGCGCTTGGGCGGCAACTTGACCCAGGCCTTGGGCGCCGCCCGAGACAGCTTTGTCGGTAGTCTGGAGCAAAGCCGTACGGCGGTGGCACAGGTCGACAGCGTTGCATTGCCAGCGCCTATGCCCGTCGTTCCAGTGAACCTGGAGGCACCGCATGGCGCGCCGCCCGTCGTGGCGCCCAAGCCGATAGCGGCCAAGGTGGCTGCTCCGGCTGTGGCCGCGACGCCGACAAAGCCTGCTGCAGCCGTATCCCCAAACCCGTTGCCGTCTGCCACCGTGGTCTCCCTCGCCGCAGGTGACGAAGTGTTTCTGGTGGGGGACTCGCTGATGCAAGGGGTCGCCCCACATCTGTCCAACAGCCTGCGCAAGCGCTATCAGATCAAGAGCGTCAACCTCAGTCGGCAGAGCACCGGGCTGGCATATCCAGGTTTCTTCAACTGGCCGCAAACTGTGGCCCGCACCCTGGAGAACTCCCCCAATATACGCCTGATGGTGATCTTCCTCGGCCCTAACGATCCTTGGGACATGCCCCAGGGCAAGGGCAAGCCATTCCTGCGCTTCAAGTCGCCGGAATGGGAGACTGCCTACCGCCAGCGTATCGATGCCATTCTGGATCAAGCCCGTGAGCATCAGGTACAGGTGATCTGGGTCGGTCCGCCGAATATGCAGAAGCCGCGACTGTCCAGTGCCATGGCCTACCTCAGCGGCCTGTACCAGGAGCAGGTCGGGCTCTATCAGCAACATTACCTCTCGGCCAACCCGGTGCTGGGTTACCAGGACGACGCGTTCTCCTATACCTTGCAAAACAGCCAGGGCAAACGGGTCAAGACTCGGGTCGATGACGGCATCCATTTCACCATTACCGGGCAGAAGCTGATCGCCGAACAGATACTCTCGCTGATCGCCTTCCCGGGCCTCACTGTTACGGGACACTGATGCGTCAACTGCACAACATTCTTGGACTGGCCCTGCTGATTTGCACGCTGCCGGGCTGTAGCCCGGTGGCGGCGGTCAATACCACGGCCAGGCCGGTCCATGCCCCGGCCAAGCCTGTGGCAAGCCAGGGCAATGGCAACCTGGCGGTGTTGGCCGGCAAGTTCAAGGGCGCCAACCGTGCGCCGGTCACGATCGTCCAGTTTGGCGATTCGCATACCGCTGCCGACCTGTTCAGCGGTGAGATGCGCCGCTTGCTGCAGGCGCGCTATGGCGATGGCGGCATCGGCCTGGTTAGCGCCACGCCAGTGCCCGGCACGCGCTATGACCAGGTGATTCTCAAAGCGGCCAAGCGCGAGTGGGAGCTGGTGTCGGCGCGCAACCAGCAGAGTGCGCAGTTTCCCCTCGGTGGCTATCTGTCGGTGCCACTGGTGGCAAAACCCGCTGTGCGCATCGAGGCACGCCAGCCGAGTAGTCAGCGTTATCGGGTGTCGGCTTTGTACCAGGCCCGGGAAAGCACCAGCCTGCTCATGCGGGACCCGCGTGGCCAGAACCGTCGGCTACTGGCAGCCACCGGTGGCCAATGGCGCTTTGGCCCGGTGGTGAACAATGTCGGCTTACCGCTGGACCTGACCCTCGACAGCCGCCCCGGCACAGTATTGGGTGGCTGGTACCTGCAGGGGCAGAAAAATGCCGGGGTGATCTATTCAGCCCTGGGCATCAATGGCGCTCGGCTCGAGGTTCAGGACAAATGGCAGCCTGGCTGGCAGGACACGCTCAAGTTGCTGCGCCCAGATCTGGTGATTCTCGCCTACGGCACCAACGAAGCGTTCGACGATACCCTGGATTTGGGCTTGTATCAGACCCAGCTCAAAAACACCCTTGCGCGCCTGCGCCGTGACATGCCGCGGGCTGTGGTGTTGGTCGTCGGACCACCCGACTCGATCAAGCAGCGCAAGGCACGCAGTTGTGCAGCACGTCAGCCGCGACAGCTGGCGGCCGTCATCCGCATCCAGCGTGAGGCCGCTAAACAGGCCAATGCGCTGTTCTGGGATTGGCAGGCCTATATGGGCGGGCAGTGTTCGATTGCTGCTTGGCAGGCGCAAGGCTTGGCACGGGGCGATCTGGTGCACCTGACAGCGGACGGCTATCGCAAAAGTGCGGCTGGGCTCAATGACTACCTGCGCACGCAGCTGAAGTTGCAGTAAAGGCGGGAAAAGGAGAGGTGGGGACGACTCCGGGTTGGCTTGCGGGGCCCCATGGAGTCGTCTTCCCACCCTCGAAAAGAGGCAAATCCAGATGCCGAAGGGCACCTGCTCAGCATGTGTCGGCTGGCATACTGCCAGTCGCGATTCGGTCCTCTAAATACACCTTAGTTGCTGTCTGGTGTACTGTAAATTTTCTCGAACGGATTGTGTTTCAGGTTGTATATCGGCGTGTGTCAATTCAGAGGTGTGCGATGAACCTGCTCGAAGTGGCCGGTGGTAAACCGATCAAGCTCTGGACCCAGGGCGTGCCGGTGGAAGACGAGGCCCGTCAGCAACTGATGAACACGGCGAAGATGCCCTTCATCTTCAAGCATCTGGCGGTGATGCCGGATGTGCACCTGGGCAAAGGCTCGACCATCGGCAGCGTGATTCCGACCCTCGGGGCAATCATCCCGGCGGCGGTCGGTGTCGACATCGGCTGCGGCATGATTGCCGCACGTACTTCACTGCTTGCCCGTGACCTGCCCGACAACCTTCACCGCCTGCGCAGCGCCATCGAGAAAGCCGTGCCGCACGGCAAGACCTTCGGCCGTCACGACCAGGGCGCCTGGGACAAGGTCCCGGCGCAGGCCGACCACGCCTGGAAGGACTTGGCCACGCGCTTCACGGCGATTACCGGCAAGTACCCGCAACTGGAAAAGACCAACAACCGCCAACACCTGGGCACGCTGGGCGGTGGCAACCATTTCATCGAGGTCTGCCTGGATGAAGCCGACCGCGTCTGGTTCATGCTGCACAGCGGCTCTCGTGGCGTCGGCAATGCCATCGGCAACCTGTTCATCGAGCTGGCACAGGCTGACATGCGTCAGCACATCGCCAACCTGCCGGACAAAGACCTGGCGTATTTCGAAGAAGGCAGTCGGCACTTTGCCGACTATGTCGAAGCAGTCGAATGGGCCCAGGACTTTGCCCGGCAGAACCGTGCGTTGATGATGCAGGCGGTGATTGCCGCAGCACGCCAGGTAATAGGGCGGCCGTTTGATGCCAACCTTGAGGCGGTCAACTGCCATCACAACTATGTGCAGCGTGAGCGCCATTTCGGCCAGGATATTCTGGTCACCCGCAAAGGCGCGGTCTCGGCGCAGAAAGGCCAGTTGGGCATCATCCCCGGCTCCATGGGCGCAAAGAGTTTTATCGTCCGTGGCCTGGGTAATGAAGATTCATTCTGCTCCTGCAGCCACGGTGCAGGGCGGACAATGAGCCGCACCCGAGCGAAAAAGCAGTTCACCCTCGAAGACCAGAGACGCGCCACCGCGCATGTCGAATGCCGTAAGGACAAAGACGTGATCGATGAGATTCCCATGGCCTACAAAGACATTGATGCGGTGATGAAGGCGCAGCGTGAGCTGGTGGAAGTCGTGCATACCTTGCGCCAGCTGGTGTGCGTCAAGGGCTGAGCGTGTGGGGGACATGCTGTAAAGCAATGAGGGCGGCCCTTGAGCCGCCCTCATTGCATGCCCGCTTAGCAGTGCCGGTTACGGCATCTTGCCTTCGGCGCACCATTGTTCCCATTCACCGATTTGGTCGTGGGTGATCATCGCTTCTTCGCCGACCTCTGCGCGGTACGCAGTCATCCAGGCATCCTGGCAGGTCTCGGCAGACACTGCAGCAACAGTGGAAAGCACGGATGATTGCGTTTCTCTCACGCCATTGACCCAGCGTTCTTCGCCTTCCAGCTGGCCGGTTTGTGGGTTGTACGACTGGATGACGCCGTCGGGTACGAGGTTGCCCGGATAGCCGCTGTAGAAATCCTCATCTTCAGCTTCCTCGGTGCGTACGAGTTTTATTTCCTGCAGTACTTTGCCATCCGGTGTGCTGAATTGCCGGAACCATCCGGAAACTGCAGTGCCGTTCTCGTAGTTGATCTCGGACTCTTGCTGAACAATGTTGGTGTGCAGAATATTCTTGTACTGCTTCTGAACGCCATCCAGCTTGCCGTCGTTGTAGTTCAGTTCTGCCGCCACGTATTGTTTCAGGCTGCCGATCAAGTAGCCGTACTTGATCTGTGCGCCGTGAAGCTGGCCGTTGGCATAGTTCGACGTCTCGTTTGAGTCGGTCTCATAACCGCTGAGTTTCTTGCCGTTGCTCCAGGTGAGCTCAGTGATCACCTTGCTGCCGTCGGCGGTCCAGCGGGTTTCCTGTGCATCCGGCTGGCCATTCTTGAAGCTTTGCTGATGAACCAGTACACCGTTCTCAAACGCTTCTGTGACCCCATCCTGGCGGCCATCCTTCCAGTTTTTGACCGACACCCTGGCACCTGATGTGGCATCGAAAACGGCTTCGGTACCGTTCTTTTTACCGGCAAGGTATTCGACCTCGTAAACCTTTTTGCCGTTAAAGGAGCATTCGCTTTTGCCGCTGAAGCGTCCCTTTTCTACCTCAGAATTGCACAAGGCTGTGAGGCCTGGCAGGCCTATTGGCATATTCAGCACTTTGCCGCTGAAGGGGTCAGCGTCTGCGTATTTGTAGATCAAGCCGTTTCTAGTCACAACTTCCGCGTTGTCGATTTCGGCACTGCAGCCGGTAAGGACGACGGCGGCCAAAGCGACTGCAAGTAGATTTCTCATGTAGCGTTCCATTTCAATGAGGATCTTGGAGAAGCGGCGAGTCTCGAGGCTAATAGCATTGATGTCAATGTAGTGGCATTGACCCGTGTCTAGGCTCAGGTGGGGGTGATTGATCCGCGCTGCAGCTCTTGCGTCGTGTCGATGATAAACCTGCGCAGCCAGCGGTTGTGCGGGTCGTCGTTGTGTTCCACATCCCAGACCATGAACACGCGAAAGGCCGGGACGAAAATGGGCACCGGGCTTACGGTCAAGCGTGCGATGCGCGCATAAGAAAGGGCGGCAAACGTCGGCAAGGTGGCGATCACGTCACTGTGTACCAGAGTCGCCAAAGCGCCACTGAAGTGGGTGAACGAGGCCGAAACCCGGCGGGCGACGCCTTCGCTTTCGAGCAGGTCATCAACAAACCCCCGACGACCATCGTAGGAGATCCGCACATGCTCATGCCTGAGGTATTCATCACGGGTCAGTGGGCTTTTCAGATTGAGCCGCGGGCCGTCGTACAAGCATGAGTAAGACGAAGAGAACAGTACTTGTGAGCTGTAGTGCGAAGTGAGCTCCTTGGGCTCTGAACACAGCACCAGGTCGATGTCCGTGTCCGCCAGCGAGGTTTTCCACAGCGAACTATTGCTCTGGTGAAAGGCAAACTTCACTGAAAGGCCGCGGGCCTTCGCCTCGTTCACCAGGCGTGGCGAGAGATAGCTTTCGATGTCGTCCGACAGCGCGATGTTGAACACCCGAGTGGAGGATTCGGCGGAAAACTGTGGCCGTTTTTCGACAATGGCGGTGATCGCGGTCAACGCCTCGGTGACTTTGGGCGCGATCTCCAGCGCCCGCCGCGTCGGCACCATGCCGGTGCCGGTACGAATGAACAACTCGTCGTGAAATTGTTCACGCAGCCGCTTTAGCGAGGAGCTTACCGCCCCTTGGGTGACATGCAGCACGGCTGCTGCACGGGTCACGCTGCGCTCATTCATCAAGCACTGGAAAACGATGAGCAGGTTGAGGTCGACTCTGCTGATATTAGCAACACTAATCATGGTCATCTCTAGTATTCGTTTGATTAATTTGCCTCAACATTCTTAATCTCGAAGGGCTTAAACACAACAATAAACAGGTGGCTCGGGATGCAAGATTCGATAGTGCAAGCGCAACAGGGTGAGCCTGCAGCCTCATCAAGCGACGCGGCAGAGCTGCGCAAACGGGCCATCGCCGTCGGCATTGGCAACTTCATGGAGTGGTTTGACTTTGCCATCTACGGCTATTTCGCCGCGGTGATCGGGCAATTGTTTTTTCCTTCCACTGCGCCCGGTGTGTCGCTGTTGTCGTCATTGGCGGTGTTTGCCGTGGGCTTTCTTTCTCGCCCCTTGGGCGCCGTGGTGCTGGGGCCAATCGGTGACAAGCTGGGGCGCCGTGCGGTGCTAATCATTACCGTGTTCGGCATGGGCCTGGCGACGACCTTGATCGGTCTGTTGCCCGACTACGCCACCATAGGCATTGCCGCTCCGATCCTGTTGATCACGCTGCGCTTTCTGCAAGGGATGATGGTTGGTGGCGAGTGGTCCAGCGCCGGTATCTACATCGTCGAAAGTGCACCGGCCAACCGCCGGGCGACCGCTGCCAGTGTAATCACCGGCACTGCGGGCGCGGCATTTCTGTGCGGCACGGCGATCGCTGCCATCATCAACGCGACGCTGTCAGAAGCCGACCTGATGCAGTGGGGCTGGCGCGTACCTTTTGTCGCTTCAATCATCATGGCCGGTGTGGCCATGTACATCCGCCGCAAACTCGGTGATACGCCAGTCTATGAAGCGCTGGAGCATAAGCGTGCGACCAATTCTCTGGAGCAGGTATCGCGCCCGGCCAAGCAGCGCGCCTTTGTCATCTCGTTCGCTTTCTCCGCCTTGTTCGGCGTCTCGCTGTACTACTTCATCACCTACGCCAACACCCACCTGACCCAGACGGTTGGCCTGAGCAAATCTACCGCCTTGTGGCTGTGCAGTATTGCCCTGGTGCTCTACACCCTGTTCAACCCGCTGGTCGGCCGTCTGAGCGATCGCTTCGGTCGTCGTCCGCTGGTATTGGCTTCGGCTGCGGGCCTGACGCTGTTGGCCTACCCGGTGTTTCTGCTGATGAACACCGGCAGCTTCGCCGCGATTCTGCTGGGGCTGGTGATCATGGCCGTGCTGGTCGCAATTACCGCCGTGATGGATGTCGTGCTGCTGGTTGAAGTATTCCCGGCCTCGATCCGCTCCACTGGTGCTGCTGTTGGCCACAACGTCGCCCTGGCGCTGCTGGCGGGCCCCGGCCCGTTCATTGCCGTCGCCCTGATCCAGGCCACGCACAACCCGAACATCCCGGCGGCCTACCTGGCGGTGGTGTCGGCGATCTGCTTCATCGTGCTCTGGTTGCTGCTCCCGGAAACCAAGGACCGCGACATCACCCGTGGTTAACGCCGATCTTCAACATCATTAAGGGAAGACACATGATCAAGGTTGCAGTTGTTCAAGCTTCATCCATTCCGTTCGAGCCACAACTGAGTGCCGAGAAAGCGGCCGGCTTGATCCGCGACGCTGCCGGTCAAGACACCGATCTGGCGGTGTTCCCCGAAGCGTTTCTCGGCGGTTACCCCAAAGGTGCCGCGTTCGGCACCGTCGTCGGTAGCCGCAGTGACCTCGGCCGGGCCCAGTACCTGCGCTATGTGCAGGGCGCGGTCAGCCTGGACGGCCCCGAACTGGCGGGACTTTGCGAGGTGGTCAACGAAACCGGGGTCCATGTGGTCATGGGCATCATCGAACGCCTGGGCCGGACCCTGTACTGCACCGCCGTGACCCTGGCGCCGGGCAGGGGCGTGGCCGGTTATCACCGCAAACTCATGCCAACGGGGCAGGAGCGCATCATCTGGGGCTTTGGTGATGGCTCAAGCATTGCTCCGGTGGACACGTCCTTTGGCAAACTGGGTACGGTCATCTGCTGGGAAAACTACATGCCGGCGCTACGTCAGGCGATGTACGCCCAGGGCACCGAAATCTACTGCGCGCCTACCGCCGACGACCGCCCGACCTGGGCTGCATCGATGGTGCACATCGCCCTGGAAGGGCGTGTGCCGGTGCTTTCTGCGTGTCAGGCGATCACCCTGGGTGAGTATCCGGCGTCCTATCGAGAGGACTTCGGTCTGGCGGCGGGTGAGGGCGACTACATCATGCACGGTGGCAGCATGATCGTCAGTGCCGCCGGGCAAGTGCTGGCTGGGCCGGTGTTTGATCAGGAGACGATTCTTTATGCTGAAATCGACCTGACTGAAGGGCAGGCCAGCAACCTGGACTTTGATGTGTGCGGGCACTATGCGCGGCCGGATGTGTTTACGCTGAAGGTTAATACGGCGGCGATGAAGCCGGTGGTGTTTGAGGGGGACTGAGAAAGGGGAAAGATTTCAGGCATTAAAAAGCCGGCTTGTGGCCGGCTCCTAGGGGACGGTCTTGGCTAATTTATGGTAAGCCGCAACCGCCTTAAAATCGTTGCTCCGGCGCTGGGGCCGGGAGGTGGCAGACAGGCAATGTGTTGCCGCGCCAGGCCCGCTGGCGTGCTAAGCAGCCGGGGCGAAATGTGCGGCGTAGCATACTGGCTCTCACGCCAGATGCCCAGCAAAAAATCACCCGCCACCGCTCAATACGGGCGGCTGTCACGCAAATGCCCCCACCAGAACACCCAACCCAACACGCTCAGCTTCTGGTTTTTAAGCTGCGCCGGGCTGTAGGTTTCAGTCGGGTGCTGGTCGCTGTCATGGCTGTGCAAGCGCAAGGTGCCATTGGCACGCTGGCTGAGGCTGTGGATGCGCAACCGGCCGTTGTGCAGCAAAGCATAGAGTTCACCTTCGACAATGCGCGTAAGGCCGGTGTCGATGGCCAAGGTGGTGCCGCGCGGCAGCAAGGGGCTCATGTTGCTTGCGGGCATGCTCAGGCACAGGGCTAGGCCTGGGTCTACGCCGAGGGCGTCAAGGGCGTATGCAGGCAGGCGCAGGTAGCGGTTGTCGATGGGTTTTAGTTGCCGCGATTGCATGCTGTAGAACGGCAACTGAATATCTTCGTGGGTGTGGGCAGCCAGCAGGCTTGGGTCCGCCGGTTCTGTACCCGGTATGCGTGGTGCCGCGTTCAAGCGCGGTAAGGGGGTGGGGTGTTTGGGGCCTTCGCCTGTACGCAGCCATTTGCTGCACACGCACAGCAGCTCGGCAATTTCATCGAGACGGGCCAAGGGCACACCGCGTTTGAACCAGTTGTTGACGTGCTGCGGGGTGACCTGGCGCTGGGCGGCAAAATCCGAAGGCGAAAGGTTGCACTCGTGCAGTAGGTTTTTAAGACGATCACCGGATGTATTCATGAGGCCCGAGTCTAGCGGGCTTGAGCGGTCTGAACCATAAACAGAGTGTTCATTTTCAAGGCGTGAAATGGCATGGGTTTACAGAAATTTTCCTAGGTGAAGTAGGAGTTTTCATTTGCTGGCCGCGCAGGAATCAGGCGAAAAATTTCAGAGTTTGCGAGTTTCGGAACTATCCTACGCACGCTGCCGCCTTTTCCCGGTTGCTGGGAAGATGCATGAGGGCTAACTTCCTCGGGTCGTCGTTTTGGCGACCGGGTGTGAGAGCCCGTCTTTGACCTATTGGCAGCGATGTTATGGCAGCCGTGCGCGGGCAGACTTTAGTCTGGCCGGGTTCCTAGGTCTCCGGTCTCTCACCCCGCGTGCGGCTGCCACCCTAATCCTGTGAGAGGGACTGGGAGGTGGCTCCTGTCTGATCCTAGGAGTTACGCCATGAAAAAGATCGTCCCCGATCCACCTAGCCCCCTCGTCACCAGTCCCTACTTCTCGATCCACAGCGACCTCATCCCCCCTGACTCCCTCGCCTTCGCCAGTGAGCTACTGCGTGGCATCCACGAAACCACCGACGAATTCTGCCGCGCCCACGCCAATGAACCTGGCCAGGGCATGCTGGTGAATGTGCTGCATTCGGCGGAGATGGCTAGAGCGTTGGTCGAGCATGCGCTGAGCAAGCTGCAAGGCATGGATAGAGGAGTGATGGGATGAATACAAAGGATGACGAGACGGTGGGGGTCGCCAGCTTCATTCGAAGTCAGGATCCTCCTGTGGACCTGTTTCGAATTTCACCCGGCGTGCCTTGCGACTACGCGCTGGAAGAGGCCTCAACGTTGCTTGGGTGTGTGCATAAGCTGATCTTGATCGGTGTCACGGATAAAGACGAAGACACGATTTTGGCAGCCTATTACCTCAGCGGGTTCGCCAAGGCGATCATTGATGATGTGGGGTTGGGGATGAACAAGCCGTAGCCGCTGCCGTAAGGCTGCGATCGGCTGCGTAGCAGCCGCCATCCTGTCACCCTGATGGGCCTGATAGGCGGCCGCTTCGCGCCCGATCGCAGCCTGGCGGCAGCGGCTACAGCAATAAAAAGCCCCGACCAGGTCGGGGCTTTTTTATTGCGGTTTGCTTAGCCTTTGTAGGCAGCAACCGACTTGGTGATCGCGGCGCGAGCGGCGTCAGCGCCATCCCAGCCTTCGATCTTGACCCACTTGCCCTTCTCCAGATCCTTGTAGTTGGCGAAGAAGTGCTCGATCTGCTGGATCAGCAGCGCTGGCAGGTCGGTGTACTCTTTGACGTCAACGTACAGCTGCGACAGTTTGTCGTGCGGTACGGCGATGACTTTGGCGTCGCCGCCGCCGTCGTCGGTCATGTTCAAGATGCCAACCGGACGGGCGCGGATAACCGAACCTGGGGCAACCGGGTATGGCGTAACAACCAGCACGTCCAGCGGATCGCCGTCGTCAGCCAGGGTGTTGGGGATGTAACCGTAGTTGGCCGGGTAGAACATCGGGGTGGCCATGAAACGGTCAACGAACAGGCAATCGCTGTCCTTGTCGATCTCGTATTTGATCGGGGCGTGGTTGGCTGGAATCTCGATGGCGACGTAGATGTCGTTCGGCAGGTCTTTGCCAGCCGGAATCTTGCTGTAGCTCATTGGGCAGTGCCCCCATGTTTGGCCAAAAATTGGTCGCGATTATAGGCACATTCCACCGTGCTTGCCACGCCCGCCCTGATGTCCGGCAGTGTTACTCGGGCGACTGCTGGTAGCCGGGGTGGTTGTGCTGCAATTGCTGCAGGCGCGTCAGTGGGTTCTGGCGGTAAAAACCGCACAGTTGCTGGTACACCGACGGGTAAGCCTCGTTGAGCAGGTCCGGGGCACTGAAGAAATATTCGCTGGTGACGGCGAAAAACTCCGCCGGGTTTTCCGCCGCATAAGGGTCGATGGCGGTTTCGGCATCCGGGTTGCGATCCAGCTGACGATTGAGGTCGTCATAGGCCGCTTGCATGGCCTGCGCCCAGTCGCTGACGCGCATGTCGTTGTGCAGCGGTGGCAGGCCATTGGCGTCACCGTTGAGCATGTCGAGCTTGTGCGCCAGTTCGTGGATTACCAGGTTGTAGCCTTCCCAGCCCCCGCTGGCCAGCACACCCGGCCAAGCGAGGATCACCGGCCCTTGTTGCCAGGCTTCGCCACTGTGCTCGCCATTCCATTCATGTTCCACGCCGCTGGCGTCGCGATGGCGCTGGGGGCTGAGGAAGTCGTCGGGGTAGAGAATGATTTCGTGAAAGCCCTGGTACCAGTTCAGCTCGCCCAGGTGCAGCAACGGCAATTGCGCCTGAGCGGCGAGGAACAGGCGCTGCTCACCGTCCAGTTCGACTCCGGGCAAGGGGCTCAGGTGCTTTTCATCGAGAAACAGCACGCAAGCTTCCAGTAGCCGCTGGTGTTCGTCGGCGCTCAGGCCGTCGAGTATCGGCAGCCGCTGGCGAACCCGCTGCCAGCGCTGCGGGTCGACGGGATGACGGGCGAGTGTGCGGCGCCGACGCCAGGCGTTCAGTGACCACATGGCCAGGGCTTAGTTGACCTTGGCGGTGCGGTGCAGGCGGCTGCGCACGATGCCAACGATCATCGGCACCAGCGACAGCAGGATGATCGCGACGATCATCAGCGACAGGTTCTGCTTGATGAACGGCACGTTGCCGAAGAAGTAGCCAAGGGTCACCAAGCCACCGACCCAGAGCACGGTGCCGGCGACGCTGAAGCCGAGAAAACGTGGGTAATGCATTTTCGCGATGCCAGCGACAAACGGGGCGAAGGTGCGCAGGATCGGCAGGAAACGCGCCAGGGTCACGGTTTTGCCGCCATGGCGCTCATAGAATTCGTGGGTTTGCTGCAGGTAATCGCGCCGGAAGATCTTCGAGTTGGGGTTGCGGAACAAGCGTTCGCCCGCTGTGCGGCCGATGATGTAGTTGGTGCTGTCACCGAGGATCGCCGCCACCATTAACAAGCCACCGAGCAACACCGGGTCCATGCCGCCACCCGCAGCAACCGCGCCGGCAATGAACAGCAGGGAATCGCCCGGCAGGAACGGCATGACCACCAGACCGGTCTCGCAGAAGATCACCAGAAACAGGATCGCGTAGATCCATGGGCCGTAGTTGTTGACCAGCAAATCGAGGTAGGTGTCGAGATGCAGAATAAGGTCCAGCGGGTTGAAGTCCATGTACAGCACCTGTGTTCTTTGAACCCGGTCGAGGGCATGCGATTGACTGGTCGTGCGAATGCGATCAGCCGCTACCCGAGTAGTGGGTAAAGTTTCACACATTTTGAGGAGGCGCATTATACGGCGGCGACGAGATTGTGCCTGCGCAGTTTGTAGCGGCGGATTTCAGGTATCAGCCCAGCAGTCAGTCAAGGCCAATGGGGCCGCTGCGCAGCCTATCGCAGGCTGCCGCCAGCTCCCACAGGTTCAGCGTCAGGCTTCAATCCGAGTTGATGGGCAGGATGTAGCTCTTGAACTCGTTGTCTTCGCGAAAACCCATGGACTCGTAGGTCTTCATCGCCACGTCGTTGTCGTTGCTGGTGGAGACTCGCAGGCGCACGGCGTTGGTTTCTTTGGCCATGGCCTTGGCTTCGCGCATGAGGTGGTCGGCAACCAGCATGCGCCGGGAATCTTCGGCCACGTAGATGTCGTTGAGGATCCACACGCGTTTGAGCGATAGCGATGAGAAGCTCGGGTAGAGCTGGCAAAAACCCATCAGCTTGTTGTCGTCATCGTCTGGCAGGGCTAGGTAGATCACCGATTCGCCGCGCTCCAGACGCTTTTTCAGGAATTTGCGCGAGGAGTCCGGGTAGGGCAGTTGTCCGTAGAATTCACGGTATTTGACGAACAGGGGGGCAAGCAGGTCCAGATGTTCCAGGGTTGCTTTGATGATCCGCATAAGCAGGCCTCAGGGTCCATGGGAGTTTGCGGCTTATCGCCGGCAGCCTCGGCAGATGCTGCCTGAAGGTAATTAGAAAGTGCAATCTACGAATTGAATGCCCGTTCAAGGTTTGCTTAACAGGAAGT
This sequence comes from Pseudomonas sp. S06B 330, assembly GCF_002845275.2. Classification (NCBI taxonomy): domain Bacteria; kingdom Pseudomonadati; phylum Pseudomonadota; class Gammaproteobacteria; order Pseudomonadales; family Pseudomonadaceae; genus Pseudomonas; species Pseudomonas tussilaginis. Next base: position 774,842 of record NZ_CP088149.1, read on the forward strand.
TTCCTTTGTTCGGCGCATCGGCGTCTGACTCAAGGCTGTGCACCTGTGCTTCATCCTTGAGGTTTACCCCAGACAGTTGCCGGCGGCAGGCCTCACGCATCAGGTACAGCAAGCGATGGGCAGCCATGCCATAACTGAGCCCCTCCAAACGCACGTTGGAGATGCAGTTGCGGTAGGCGTCGGTCAGGCCGACTTTGGGGTTGTAGGTGAAATACAGGCCGAGGCTGTCCGGTGAACTCAGGCCCGGGCGCTCACCGATGAGGATTACGGTCATCTTCGCCCCGAGTATCTCGCCCACTTCATCGGCCACGGCCACTCGGCCTTGTTCCACCATTATCACCGGTGCAGTCGACCAGCCGTCGGCGGCAGACTGTTCTTCAAAACGGGTCAGAAAGGGCAGGGTGTGGCGGTGTACGGCCAGGGCCGAAAGGCCATCGGCGATGACAATCGCCAGGTCGACGCCACCAGGATTGGCCTGGGCGTGCTCGCGCAGTTGTTGCGCCGAGTCGGGGTGCAGGCGCCGACCCAGGTCCGGGCGCTGCAGGTAGCTGTCACGGTCGGCGGCGGCGCTGTGCAGCAGCAAGCTGTCACGCTGGCGCTCACTTAACTGGCTACGCAGGCTCTGGTGATCGAAGGCCAGGTGCACGGCGTCACGGGCCTGGGCATGGGCGAACTGAAAATCCAGCTGGGCACCGGTCGGCAAGCTGGTGCCGGTGCGGCCCAGAGCAATGCGTGCGGGGGTCAGGCGGCGCAGCTCCAACCAAGGGTTGGCGCCGTTGTCAGGTTGTGGGGTGTTGTCCATGCTCGCCTCGCTTATCCCAGTTGTGCCAAGGCCTGGCGGAACGCCGGTGGCAGGTTGTCACCGAAGCGCACGCGGCCATCGGCTTGGGTGAAGATGCCATTGCGTGCCAGCCAGGCTTCGAATTCCGGTGCCGGTTTCAGGCCCAGGGTCTGGCGGGCATAGAGGGCATCGTGGAACGAGGTGGTCTGGTAGTTGAGCATGATGTCGTCGGAGCCGGGGATGCCCATGATGAAGTTGATCCCGGCCACGCCCAGCAGGGTCAGGAGCATGTCCATGTCGTCCTGGTCGGCTTCGGCATGGTTGGTGTAGCAAATGTCGCAGCCCATCGGTACGCCGAGCAGTTTGCCGCAGAAGTGGTCTTCAAGGCCGGCGCGGATGATCTGCTTGCCGTTGTACAGGTATTCCGGGCCGATGAAACCGACCACGGTATTGACCAGAAACGGTTTGAAGTGCCGGGCCACGGCATAGGCGCGGGTTTCGCAGGTTTGCTGGTCGACACCGTGGTGGGCGTTGGCCGACAGCGCACTGCCTTGGCCGGTTTCGAAGTACATCAGGTTCTGCCCGAGGGTGCCGCGATTGAGGCTCAGGCCGGCGTCGTAGCCTTCCTGCAGGACATTGAGGTTGATGCCGAAACTGGCGTTGGCCGCTTCGGTGCCAGCGATGGACTGGAACACCAGGTCCAGCGGTACGCCGCGGTTGATCGCCTCGATGGAGGTGGTCACATGGGTCAGTACACAGGCCTGGGTGGGGATGTCGTAGCGTTGAATGATGGCATCGAGCATTTCCAGCAGGGCGCAGATTGAAGCGATGCTGTCAGTGGCCGGGTTGATGCCGATCATGGCGTCGCCATTGCCATAGAGCAGGCCGTCGAGAATGCTCGCGGCGATGCCGGCCGGATCATCGGTCGGATGGTTGGGCTGCAGACGGGTCGACAGGCGCCCACGCAGGCCCATGGTGCCGCGAAAACGGGTGACCACGCGGATCTTTTGCGCCACCAGTACCAGGTCCTGCACGCGCATGATCTTTGACACGGCGGCGGCCATCTCTGGCGTAAGCCCTGGCGCCAGGGCGCGCAGGCTGGCTTCATCGGCTTGGTCGCTGAGCAACCAGTCGCGCAACCCGCCCACGGTCAGGTGACTTACGGCAGCGAAGGCGCTGGCATCGTGGGTGTCGATGATCAGGCGGGTAACTTCGTCGTCTTCGTAAGGGATCAGGGCTTCAGTGAGAAAGTGCTTGAGCGGGATGTCCGCCAGAGCCATCTGCGCGGCAACCCGTTCGCCATCGTTGCTGGCTGCCACGCCGGCGAGAAAATCACCCGAGCGCGCTGGGCTGGCCTTGGCCATGACGTCTTTGAGGCTGTCGAAGCGGTAGGTCTGCTGACCTGCCGTGTGTACAAAACTTGCCATACAGAATCTCCAGAACGCCGCAGGCCGAACCTGCGGCGCAGGTGGCGTTGATCAGTGCAGGGCCTGTTCGGCCTTTTGGATCGCGGCGAATTCCTCTTCCGGTGTCCCGGCGACCAGGTGGTGCCGGCTGTAGAACGCAAAGTACGCAATCAGTACGCCGTAGATGATCGCAGCGCCAATCACCACCCGTGGATCAACCAGGAAGCCGGCGATTACGGCGATGCACGCCAGCACCAAGGCAACGCCTGAAGTGAAGATCCCGCCCGGCGTGCGGTATGGGCGCTCCATTTTGGGGCGTTTGATCCGCAGGGTGATGTGCGCGGCCATCATCAGTACATAAGACAGCGTAGCGCCGAACACCGCAACCAGGATCAGCAGGTCACCCTGGCCGGTCAGCGACAGGCCAAAACCGATAATCCCGGGGATCACCAGCGCTAGCACTGGCGCCTTGCTCTTGTTGGTCTGGGAGAGTTTGCGTGGCAGGTAGCCTGCGCGGGACAAGGCAAAGATCTGCCGCGAGTAGGCGTAGATGATCGAGAAGAAGCTGGCGATCAAGCCGGCCAGGCCCACCAGGTTGACGAAACCGCCCATCCAGGTCGAACCACCATAGGCTTTGGACAGTGCTTCAACCAGCGGGTTACCCGAGCTTTTCAGTGCGTCGGCGCCTGCGCCGCCAGGGCCGACCACGAGGATCAGCAGGGCGAAGGCCAGCAGCACCAACATGGCGCCAATCAGACCGCGAGGCAGGTCACGCTTGGGGTTCTTGGTTTCTTCGGCGGCCAGCGGCACGCCTTCGACCGCGAGGAAGAACCAGATGGCATAGGGGATCGCCGCCCACACTCCGACATAGCCGAACGGCAGGAAACTGCTGGCGCCAGCGGCATCGGTCTGGGCGATGTCGAACAGGTTGTTCACATCAAAGTGCGGCACCATCGCGACCAGGAACACGCCCAGGGCAATCGCCGCCACGGCGGTGATGATGAACATCAGCTTCAGCGCTTCACCGACGCCAAAGATGTGGATGCCGATAAAGATGATGTAGAAGGCCAGGTAGATCATCCAGCCGCCAATGCCGAACAGCGACTCACAATAGGCACCGATGAACACGGCAATCGCGGCCGGGGCGATGGCGTATTCGATCAGGATTGCCGTGCCGGTCAGAAACCCGCCCCAGGGCCCGAACGCACTGCGGGCAAAGCCGTAGCCGCCACCGGCGGTGGGAATCATCGACGACAGTTCCGCCAGGGAGAAGCACATGCACAAGTACATGGTGGCCATCAGCAAGGTGGCGAGGAACATGCCACCCCAGCCGCCTTGGGCCAGGCCGAAGTTCCAGCCGGCGTAGTCGCCGGAAATCACATAGGCAACGCCCAGGCCTACCAGCAGGACCCAGCCTGCGGCACCTTTTTTCAGTTCACGTTGTTGGAAGTAATCGTGGCCGACTTTTTCGAAGTCAACAGAGGAGCCTGCCGGCACGCTGCCGGATTGATCGCTTGGCATAGGGTTCACCTGTTTTTTTTATCGTCACCGGCGAGTGCCGGTTCCTGTGGTGATGGTCTTGCAGGAAGCGAGCCAGAGCGGTCCCGTGCGGGGACCGCTCTGTTTGCGGGTTAGAAGAAGCCCAGTGGGTTGATGTCGTAGCTGACCAGCAGGTTTTTGGTCTGCTGGTAGTGGTCGAGCATCATTTTATGGGTTTCACGGCCGACGCCGGACTTCTTGTAGCCACCGAACGCGGCGTGGGCCGGGTACAGGTGGTAGCAGTTGGTCCACACGCGGCCCGCCTTGATGCCGCGGCCCATGCGGTAGGCGCGGTTGATGTCGCGGGTCCAGACGCCAGCACCGAGACCGAATTCGGTATCGTTGGCGATCGCCAGGGCTTCGGCTTCATCCTTGAAGGTGGTGACGCTGACCACTGGGCCAAAGATCTCTTCCTGGAACACACGCATCTGGTTGGTGCCCTTGAGCAGGGTCGGCTGGATGTAGTAACCGGTCGACAGGCTGCCTTCGAGTTTTTCCACCTTGCCGCCGGTGAGCAGCTCGGCACCTTCCTTCTCGGCGATTTCCAGGTAGGAGAGGATCTTGTCGAATTGTTGCTCGGAGGCCTGGGCGCCGACCATGGTGTCGGTATCCAGTGGGTCGCCGCGCTTGATCTGTTTGATCTTCTTCATCACCTCTTGCATGAACGCTGGGTAGATCGATTCCTGTACCAGAGCCCGCGATGGGCAGGTGCACACTTCACCCTGGTTGAAGAACGCCAGCACCAGGCCTTCGGCCGCTTTCTCGATGAACGAAGGCTCGGCCTGCATGATGTCTTCGAAGAAGATGTTCGGCGATTTGCCGCCCAGTTCCACAGTCGACGGGATGATGTTCTCGGCAGCGCATTTCATGATGTGCGAGCCCACCGGGGTGGAACCGGTGAAGGCAATCTTGGCGATACGCTTGCTGGTGGCCAGGGCTTCACCGGCTTCGCGGCCATAGCCTTGAACTACGTTGAGTACGCCCGGTGGCAGCAGATCGCCGATCACTTCCAGTAGCACGCTGATGCCCAGCGGGGTCTGCTCGGCGGGCTTGAGCACCACACAGTTGCCAGCGGCCAGGGCTGGCGCGAGCTTCCAGGCGGCCATCAAGATCGGGAAGTTCCACGGGATTATCTGTCCGACCACGCCCAGCGGTTCATGAATGTGATAAGCCACGGTATTGCCGTCGATTTCAGCGGCGCCGCCTTCCTGGGCGCGCAGGCAGCCGGCGAAGTAGCGGAAGTGGTCGGCAGCCAGGGGAATGTCGGCGTTGAGGGTTTCGCGGATGGCTTTGCCGTTGTCCCAAGTCTCGGTAATGGCCAGCAGTTCGAGGTTCTGTTCGATGCGGTCGGCGATCTTCAGCAGGATCAGCGAGCGTGCCTGCACCGAGGTGGTGCCCCAGGCATCAGCGGCGGCATGGGCCGCGTCCAGGGCTTTTTCGACGTCTTCGGCAGTGGAGCGTGGGAATTCGGCGATCAGTTGGCCGTTCACCGGGGAAGTGTTTTCGAAGTACTGCCCTTTGACCGGCGCAACGAACTCGCCACCAATGTAGTTGCCATAACGGCTCTTGAAGGAAACCTTGGCGCCTTCGGTACCGGGATGTGCGTAACGCATGGTGTGTCTCCTGGCTATTTTGTTTGTTGGGAGGATAGTTAAAGCATAGAGCAAGGCTTGGGCCACTGTTGCCAGGGCTAGGTAAATCAATGGGTTGCGGGGGTTTTGCAGCCCTTGAAGGGGAGGGCTGTGGCAGCGGCGGTACAGTACGGGTGACACTTTGTACCGTTAATGGCACAGGCCGTGACTGAGCGGTCGAACCGGCATTGCAATGCGTGGACGGGTGGAGGATGCTGGGCCTGACTCGTCTGGGGAGAACAATAAAAAGTGCAGAACAATCACCTCAGCCGGCACGCCCGGCAAGTCCTTACGGTGACCCAGGGCAAGGCGCAGATGCATGGGCCTGGCAGTGATCCGTCGATTGCCCGCTCCTGGTTGCGTTGCCTTGAGGATTACCATCTGGACCCGGCGCAGAGCATGGCGCCGACGGTCCTCGAGCACGGCCGCGTGCTGGAAAGCCGCGAGCGCCTGCAGCAGGTGCTTCAGATTGCCGGCAACGAAATGAACAGCCTGCACCAGCAGTTGTCCGGCGCCGGGCATGCGGTGCTGCTGACCGATGCCCGCGGGGTGATCCTCAATTGCGTCACGGCACCGACCGAGCGGCGTATCTTCGAGCGCGCCGGGCTGTGGCTGGGGGCGGACTGGAGCGAGGCGCGCGAGGGGACCAACGGTATTGGCACCTGTCTGGTCGAGCGTCAGGCACTGACCATCCATCAAGACGAACATTTCCGTGGCCGGCACACCGGCCTGACCTGCTCGGCGAGCCCGGTATTCGACCCACATGGCGAGCTGCTGGCGGTATTGGATGTTTCTTCGGCGCGTCCGGATGTTTCACGCCAGAGCCAGTTCCACACCATGGCCCTGGTCAACCTCTCGGCGAAGATGATCGAGAGCTGTTATTTCCTGCGTTATTTCGAGAATCAATGGTTGCTGCGCTTTCACCTGCAGGCCGAATCGGTGGGCCTGTTCAGTGAAGGCTTGCTGGCGTTCGATGGCGAGGGGCGGATCTGCGCTGTGAACCAGAGTGCGCTGAATTTGCTCGGCACCATTCGTGGCGGCGCCTTGGGCAAGCCGGTGGAGATGTTCTTCGATTGTGCGGTGGATGAGCTGTTCAGCCGTGCCACCGTACAAGCCAATACCAGCTGGCCGCTACGCACCCGTGATGGTCGCTTGCTGTTCGCCAGTGTGCGTGGCCAGGTGCGCTCCCCGCTGCAACCTTCGTTGCCAACCCCGCAGCCGGCCGCCAAGGGGGAGAAAGCGGGGGCGATCTGCCTGCTCGATCCACAACTGCAACATGAGTTTCGTCGTGCAGTGAGGGTGTTCGAGCGTGACGTGCCGCTGCTGATAAATGGTGAAACCGGTAGTGGCAAGGAAGCCTTCGCCAAGGCTGTGCATCAGGCCAGTGAGCGTCGCGAGCGGGCTTTTGTAGCCTTGAATTGCGCCTCCATTCCGGAAAGCCTGATCGAGAGCGAATTGTTCGGTTATCGCGGTGGCAGTTTCACCGGTGCACGCAAGGAGGGTATGCGCGGTAAGTTGCAACAGGCTGACGGCGGCACCTTGCTGCTCGATGAGATCGGCGACATGCCCCTGGCCTTGCAGACCCGCCTGCTGCGGGTGTTGGAAGATCGTATGGTGGTGCCGATCGGCGGCGAGCCACAGGCCGTCAACGTGCGCATCATCAGTGCCACCCACCGCAACCTGCTCGAACGGGTTGAGGATGGCAGTTTTCGCGAAGACCTTTATTACCGCCTCAACGGCCTGGAAATCGAACTGCCAGCCCTGCGCGAGCGCAGTGATAAAACCCAATTGCTCGATTTCATCCTCGCTGAGGAGGCGGGCGATCAGGCGATCAGTGTCGAGCCAGGCGCGCGGGATGCGCTGCTGGGGTTTGCCTGGCCGGGCAACGTGCGTCAGTTGCGCAACGTCTTGCGCACCTTGGTGGCGCTGTGTGATGACGGCTGTATCAAGCAGCGTGATCTGCCGCCTATCGTGCGCAATGGGGCTGTCGTCGCAGCGCCGCTGCCACAGGGCAAAAGTGAATTCCCGTTGGAGGATGCCGAGCGCATGGCGTTGCTCGCTATTCTGGAACAATATCGCTGGCACATGACCCATGTCGCCGCGCAGTTGGGGGTCAGTCGCAATACCTTGTATCGAAAACTTCGCAAACACGGTATCGCCCGTAGCCTTTGAGCGAAACACAGGATGCGAATTCCTGCGCCCTGGGCTACCCTGCCTCGACGTTTTGCGAGGTCGATAATGCACATTCATATTCTTGGTATTTGCGGCACTTTCATGGGCTCTCTGGCAGTGCTGGCCAAAGAACTCGGGCATCGGGTCACCGGCTCCGACGCCAATGTCTATCCACCCATGAGCACCCAGCTTGAAGCCCAGGGTATCGAGCTGACCCAGGGGTATGACGCCGCTCAGCTGGACCCGGCACCTGACCTGGTGGTCATCGGCAACGCGCTGTCGCGCGGTAACCCTGCAGTCGAGTATGTGCTCAACAAAGGCTTGCCTTATGTCTCCGGCCCGCAGTGGCTGGCGGATCACGTCCTGCAAGGGCGCTGGGTGCTGGCGGTGGCCGGTACCCACGGTAAAACCACCACCAGCAGTATGCTGGCTTGGGTGCTGGAGCATGCCGGCATGAGTCCGGGCTTCTTGATCGGTGGCGTACCGCAGAACTTCTCGGTGTCGGCACGTTTGGGCGGCACGCCGTTCTTCGTGGTCGAGGCCGATGAATACGACAGCGCCTTCTTCGACAAACGCTCGAAATTTGTTCACTACCGCCCGCGCACGGCGATCCTCAATAACCTTGAGTTTGATCACGCGGATATTTTCCCTGATCTGGCTGCGATCGAGCGGCAGTTCCACCATTTGGTGCGCACCATTCCAAGCGAAGGCCTGGTGATTCATCCCACCACTGAGCAAGCCTTGGAGCGGGTGATTTCGATGGGCTGCTGGACCCCGGTGCAAACCACCGGCGAAGGCGGGCAGTGGCAGGTCAAACTGCTCAGCGCCGACGGCTCGCGCTTCGAAGTCAGCTTCGAGGGCGAAACCCAAGGTGTGGTCGAGTGGGAGCTGACCGGTCAGCACAACGTCGCCAACGCCCTGGCCACTCTGGCCGCCGCTCGCCATGTCGGTGTGGTGCCAGCCATGGGTATTGCCGCACTGAGCGCGTTCAAGAGCGTCAAACGGCGCATGGAGAAGGTGGCTGAAGTGCAGGGTGTCACCATCTATGACGACTTTGCGCACCACCCGACAGCAATTGCCACCACCCTCGACGGCCTGCGCAAGCGCATCGGCGATGCACCGCTGATCGCTGTGATCGAGCCACGCTCCAACTCGATGAAGCTGGGCGCTCACCGTGATGGCTTGCCGGAGAGTGTCAACGACGCCGATCAGGTGATCTGGTATGCACCGCCTAACCTGGGTTGGGACCTGGCCGCCACCGCTGCCGAATGCAAGGTGCCGTCGATTGTCGCCGACAGCCTTGAAGCGATCATTGAGCGGGTCAAGAGCCAGGCCAAGCCCGGCACTCAGGTGGTGATCATGAGCAACGGTGGTTTTGGCGGCTTGCACGGCAAGCTCGCCGAGGCGTTGAAATGAGCGGGCCGGAACGCATCACTCTGGCCATGACCGGGGCTTCGGGGGCGCAGTATGGGCTGCGCCTGCTCGATTGCCTGGTGCGCGAAGACCGCGAGGTGCATTTTTTGATCTCCAAGGCGGCGCAATTGGTGATGTCGACCGAGACCGATGTGCTGCTTCCGGCTAAACCGCAGATGATGCAGGCCTTTCTGACCGAATACACCGGCGCTGCCCCCGGGCAGATTCGTGTGTATGGCAAGGAAGACTGGATGTCGCCAGTGGCATCCGGTTCTGGTGCGCCGGCGGCAATGGTGGTGGTGCCCTGTTCCACGGGCACGTTGTCCGCGATTGCCACCGGGGCTTGCAACAACCTGATCGAACGCGCTGCCGATGTCACCCTCAAAGAGCGTCGGCAGTTGATCCTGGTGCCGCGTGAAGCGCCCTTTTCGACCATTCACCTTGAGAACATGCTCAAGTTGTCGAACATGGGCGCGGTGATCTTGCCGGCAGCACCTGGCTTTTATCATCAGCCGCAGACCATCGACGACTTGATCGACTTTGTTGTGGCGCGGATTCTCAACCTATTGAACATTCCTCAGGACATGCTGCCGCGTTGGGGTGAGCATCACTTCGGCGCGGATGAATGAAGCGACTGCTGGGTGTAGCGCTGCTGGGGTTGCTGGTTAGCGGTTGCGCTACGGTGCGTACGCTGGATGCCGCCAAGCCGGGAGCGCCGCTGGTCTACAGTGGCACCCGGCTGGACTGGTATGTGATGCAGGGTGGCTGTTGCCCGATGGATCGCTTTGGTGCGCAAGCGCCGCGTTATCCGGGGTTGGACCTGCCGGGCAGTATGCTGCTCGACACCCTGTTGTTGCCGTTGTCGGTATTGACGGCGTTGGGGATCGGCTTTCAGGCAACAGGTGGTTTGTAGGTCGCCGTAGCCGCTGCCGCCAGGCTGCGATTGGGCGCGGAGCGGCCATGACCCCAATTGCGTCTGCTTTGCAGCCGATCGCAGCCTCGTGCCTCGGCAGCGGCTACGGTGTCCTTACTTGCCGAGCCTGCGCAGTTCATCGGATTCGACAATACGAATGCCATCTTGCTCTTCCAGCGCCAAGCGCCACAGCGCGCGGGCCAGTTGGCAGGCTTCAATGCCACGGTACTTTCCGGGAATCAGCTTCGACAATGGGCCGGCAACGCGCTCGGCCAGTCGTGGCTCAGGCCGGTCGCCCAGCAGTAAAGAAGGTCGGGCAATGGTCAGCTGCGGCCAATCCTGGGCCTTCAGCGCTGCTTCCATCTCACCCTTGACCCGGTTGTAGAAAACCGGCGATCTGCGGTCGGCACCCAACGCACTGACCACCAGCAGGTGGCGCGCGCCCATCTCCCGGGCACGCTTGCCAAAGGCCACGACCATGTCCAGGTCGACGGCGCGGAAGGCAGGCTCGGAGCCGGCTTGTTTGATGGTGGTGCCCAGGCAGCAGAAGGCGATATCGACGCGGCCGGCCAGTTGCGGCAGGAACACCGCCGGATCGCCAACCGGGTTTTCCAGGTGCGGGTGTTCGGCCAGTGGGCGTCGGGTAGGGGCCAGCACTCGATTCACGGTAGGCTCATTGAGCAACCGATCGAGTAAATGTTCACCGGTAAGTCCGGTGGCTCCGGCAAGCAAGATATGCTGAGGCGTCAAGTACATGATGTCTCTCCCTTGATACAGTCAGCTTAGTGGTTACTGGTACTTTTTGCATGCTCTGCGTGCTTGCCTGCACTACTCTGCAGCGCTTTACGCGCTTGCTGTTGGCGCAAACGTTGCCAATGCGCCAGTACTTCGCTTGGCGCCCAGATTTGTGGTTCGGAGGCTTCGAATCCTTGCGCAGCCTCGCGTTCGGCGATGCTGGCGCGGGCCATGTCAAAGGCTTGGCGCAGGTCATCGGTCTGGTTCAGCGCCTGGGCGAACAAGGCATCGCCGAAATAGGTGAAATCAGCCTCTTCAGAACAGCCAAAAGACACCCGGTCGGCGCGCGAGGCGGTCATGATCAGGGTCTTGTTGTCTTTCAGTGCGTCAATGTAACCGCCTGAGTAACAGGCCGAGATAACAATAACCTTATCGCGCTCCTTCAGGGGGGCCAGGGCGCTGGCGAGGGCATCGGCAGGTAAATCGGCCAGTTGCAGGCGCGGTACGTCCAGCACCAGCTCGTGTTCATGACTACCGTGGCTGGTCAGGTAAATAAACACCAGATCTTCAGGGCCGCTACGCTCGGCCAGCGTGCGTGCCGCGCGGGTAAGGTTTTCGCGGGTTGCCAAGGGCCGGTCTTGCAGATGGTCACGGTGATTGACCAGCTTGACCTGACCGACAGCACCGAAGCGGCTCTTGAGCAGGCTGCTGACATAATCGACTTCGCGCAAGAATACGCTTTGATTGCCATCACCGGCCAAGGCCAGGCTATACAGCTCTATGGGGGGTGTTGACGCCGGAATCTTGGCTAGCGCCTGCGCCAGCAGCGGCCCTTGATTGAGCAGAGCCTGCTCCAGAGGGTCCGGTAACAGCTGGCCTTTTTCATCGCGCACGCGCTGGCCCTTGTCCCAGTAGCCACTCTGGCTGCTGCCATCGGTTAACGTTAGGCGACCCTGACCTTGGTAGGTATCGTTGTCGAAACCGCCGACGTAGAGGCTGCCATCGGCTAGCTGCAAGCGACCTTTGCCAGAGAAACGCCAATCGTTGAAGCTGCCCTTGTAATGGCTGCCGTCGGCGCCGATCAGCTCGCCTTTGCCATTGAGTGTGCCGTCCTTGAACTGACCGATCCAGACATCGCCTTCGCTGCTCTCGTAGCGGCCCCGGCCTTCCAGGCGATTGTCACGAAAGGCACCGATGTACTGGTCGCCTTCGGCGCTGTTGAAGGTGCCACTGCCTTCGAGCTGGCCGTTAACAAAATGGCCACTGAACTGGTTACCACTGGCGTCACTGCGAATACCTTCGCCATTGGGTTTGCCGCCGGCGAACAGGCCTTGGTATTGACTGCCATCGTCCAGCTCCAATTGCCCGGCGCCATTGTATTGGTCGTCTTTGAACTGGCCGCGATACACCAGGCCGTTTTCTTTCAGGGTGCCTTCACCCTCCCGGCGACCGACCTTGAAGCTACCGGTATAGCTGCTGCCCGGTGTATTCAGGGTGCCTTGGCCGTGAAACAGGCCCTGTTGGAACTGGCCGCGGTATATCTCGCCATTGCTGCCATGCCACTCGCCCTGACCGTGCCACTGGCCATTGTGGAAATTGCCGGCGTACCAGCTGCCATTGGGGTAGTCGATGCGTCCCTCACCTTGCAGCAGGCCATTGACCACCTCGCCCCGGAAGCGGCCGCCATCGGGCAGGCGGGCGTCAGGTGGGGACAGTGGCTCGCCATCGCCACAGGCGGCGAGCAGCAAGGTCAGGGCAAGGGGGACGAGTGGGCGCATGGCGGGGTCCGGGCGGGTGATGCCCCGAGTATGCCGCACAATGTGCTGGCTGAAACAGCCACAGCGGCTGTTTCAGTAGCGGGTAGGTTCAGACAAAGCAGAGCGTCAGCGGCTCGGCAATGTAAGCAGGCTTTTCCTGGCCTTCGATTTCCAGGGTGGCGGTGATTTTCAGCAGCCATTGGCCGGGCTTTTTCTCAGTGGCATCGGTCAGGCCAACCTTGAGGCGGACCTTACTGTCGACCTTGACCGGCTGGATGAAGCGCACACTATCGAGGCCGTAGTTGACCACCATCTTCAGGCCTTCAGGCAGCACCAAAATGCCTTCCATCAATTTCGGAATCAGCGACAGGGTGAGAAAGCCATGCGCGATAGTGCTGCCAAATGGCGTTTGTGCTGCCTTCACCGGGTCCACATGGATGAACTGAAAGTCACCTGTGGCTTCGGCAAACTGGTTGATTCGCGCTTGATCGATGGTCAGCCATTCGGAACATCCCAGTTCCTTTCCAACGTACTGCGAAAGCTCTGCAACAGGTACAAAGGGCATCGTGACTCTCCAGATTGTCTTTGGTTTTGTTATGACGACGGCAAGCTCGAAAGCCTAAGATCACCACGCCTTCTTAACGCGGTCAAGATGGCATGTTTGGAGCGAATATCAGGTTATAGGCAGGTCGTTAGCGTGCTTATAATGGCCGCCAGGCCCGAAGGAGAGAGTTATGCTGTTGCGTGGTTTGACCTGGCTGGTGTTGTTTCAATTGCTTGGGACGGCGATCAATCATTTGTTTGTTCCGATTTTGCCTGGCCCGATCATTGGCCTTTTGCTGCTGCTGGTGTTTCTCATGGTGCGCGGTGAAGTGGGCGCACCATTGAGTGAAGCGGCCAATAGCCTGCTGCGCTACTTGCCGTTGCTGCTGGTGCCGCCAGCGGTTGGGGTGATGGTTTACGCCGCCGATATCGCTGCCGACTTCTGGGCCATTGCTGGTGCCTTGGTGATCTCGGCGTTGGTCACCTTGGTGTTTGTCGGCGTGCTGATGCAAAAACTCATCGCCCGGCAGAGCAAGCGTGAGGAGCAGCCATGAGTCTGGATTGGAGTGGCGCACTGGACGCTGTCGTTCATCATCCGTTGTTTGGTATCGGTATCACCCTGGGTGCCTATCAATTGGTACTGGCGGCCTATGAGAAAACCCGCTGGATCTTCCTTCAGCCGGTACTGGTCTCGATGCTGGCGGTCATTGGCGTACTGCTTGCCTGTGGCCTGACGTACAGCGAGTACCGCAAAAGCACCGAAATCATGAGCATCCTCCTTGGGCCGGCAACGGTGGCCTTGGCAGTGCCGCTTTATCTTAATCTGCGGCGTATTCGCCAGCTGTTCTGGCCGACCTTTACTACGCTGGTAATCGGAGGGGTGGTGGCGACCGGCGCCTGTTTGTTGCTGGGCTGGTGGTTTGGCGCCGAGCACATGATCCTGATGACCATGGCACCCAAGTCCGTCACCTCGCCAATTGCCATGCTGGTCGCTGAGCAGATCGGTGGCGTGGCGGCGCTGGCTGCCGTATTTGTCCTGATCACCGGGGTGATCGGCGCAATCTTCGGTCCTGGCTTGCTGTCGCGGTTCGGCGTACACAGCCCGGAAGCGCGGGGCATGGCCCTGGGGGTAACGGCCCATGCGGTGGGCACCTCGGTGGCCCTGCAGGAAAGTGATGAGTGCGGGGCCTTCGCGGCCCTGGCGATGAGCCTGATGGGGGTTGCCACAGCGGTGTTCCTGCCGCTGGCGGTTAGCCTGGTTGCTTGAGGAGTTGCAATGACGTTACCCCTGTTTCCGCTGAATACCGTGTTGTTTCCAGGCTGCTACCTTGACTTGCAGATCTTTGAGGCACGCTACCTGGACATGATCGGCCGCTGCATGAAACAGGGGGGCGGGTTTGGCGTGGTCTGCATTCTGGAGGGCGAGCAAGTCGGCAAAGCGCCCGAGGGCTATGCCTCAATCGGCTGCGAGGCGCTGATTCGCGATTTCCAGCAGCAAGACAACGGCTTGTTGGGCATTCGTGTTGAGGGTACCCGACGGTTCCGCGTGGACCAGGCGCAGGTGCAGAAAGATCAGCTGCTGCTTGCCGAAGTGCAATGGTTGCAGGAGCAGCCCGATAGGCCATTGCGTGATCAGGACGACGACTTGCTGGCGCTACTCAAAGCATTGGGCGAGCACCCGATGGTGGCGGCGCTGGACATGCCTGGCGAAGTCGTTGGTCAGCAATCGCTGGCCAACCAACTGGCTTATTTGCTGCCCTTTGTCGAAGAAGACAAACTCGACCTGCTGGCCATCGATTCTCCACAGCAACGCCTGGATGCCATTCAGGCGTTGCTTGATCGACTGCAGGGCGAGCTGTTCGCCTGAGGCTTCAGTATTGGTAGCGCAGCAGGGCGTGTGGCAGCGAGTGCAGGCTGAAAAACGCCAGCAGGGCGACACAGGCCGGCAAAATCAGCCACCAGGCTTTCAATGGCAGCGCGGTGAGCGGCTCGCGGTGCTGGATCAGGGTCAGGCTGGTGGCGCAGATACAGCAGGCGAGCATGGCGCCAGCGAGAATATCGGTTGGCCAGTGAGCGCCCAGATACACCCTCGAAAGCGCAATCGCCAGCGCTGGCAAACAGCCCAGCAAGATCCAGGTCAGGCGCATGCGTGTCGGTTGGCCGCGTCCGGCCAGTACCGCCAGGGTCAGAAAAAACGCGAAGGCTGCCGAACTGTGACCGCTGGGCATGCTGTAGGTGGTCAAAGGGTCTGTCAGTACTTCTGGGCGGGCGCGGGCGAACAGCCATTTCAGGCTGCCATTGGCCAGTGCCGTGCCGATCAGCGTGGCGCTGGCAAAAATCGCCGGACGCCATTGCCGCGCCAGCAGCAACAGGCCGGTCAGCAAGGCGCCGAGGAAAAACTGCGTGCGAAAATCGCCCATGCGCGTAATTAGCACCACACTGCCGTCGATGACGTTGCTGCGATGCTCCTGGATCAGCGTCATCAAGCCTTGATCGAACTCATGCAAATACGGCCAGCCAAAAAACAGCGCGGCCAGGGTGAGCAAGCTGAGGCCGGCAATCACGCGGGTGCCGCCACGCATACTGCGTAAGCTGCAGTTGATGCTGATGCCCAGCAGCAGCGCCAAGCCTGCGGCGATTATGCCGGCGTCGAGCCAGAAACCCTCGGGCAGTGGCAAGCGCATCGCCGCGCCCGTGGCCCAACCTGGCAGCAGATAGGCGACCGACCACCCGGCGCCAGCCAGCAGGCTGACGGCGATAAAGCGCGGCAGAGGCATGTCGAACATGCCGGCGACCATTGGCAGCATCGGCCGTAGCGGGCCGATGAAACGCCCCACTAGCAGGCTGGCAATGCCATAGCGCTGGAAATAAGTCTCGGCGCCGCCGATCCATTCTGGGTGGTGGCGCAACAGGGGCAGGCGTCGGATGTTTTGGTGAAACTTGCGCCCCAGGGTGTAGGAGATAGCATCACCCAGCAGGCCGCCAAAGAAACCCAGTAGCAAGGTTTCGCCCAGCGACAGCGCGCCGCTGCCTGCCAGAACGGCGACGGCGAACAGCAATACGGTACCCGGCACAATGATCCCGGCAATTGCCAGGCACTCCACGCAGGCCACCAGAAAAATCGCCAAGCCAAGCCATTGCGGGTTGGCGCCTAGCCAACCGGTAAGGCTGTCGAGCCATTGGCCCATCGTCTCAGTTTCCTTGTGTCAGTAAAAAGTAGTCGCGACCTTCGACTTGGCCACGGCGCAGCGGGTTCCGCGTGCAGTGACGGGCAAACTCGGCGTCGACAAAACGGTAGGGCAGATGTTCGTCGCGGCCAGTGGGGATGCCTAGACGGGTTGTCTGAATAATGTGTTTCACATTGATTCGGCAATCCTCGACGAATAATTGCTCAGGATCGAAGCGCTTGGCGTCCCAGTGTGGCACTTTCAGGCCCAAGGCTTTACACAGCAGGGTCTGCCCGGCGCACAGCCGCTCGACAGCGCGCAGTTGGCCGCTGGCGTCAGGGTTGTTCACATGCATTTGTGCCAGGCTGTTGGCATCGGAGATGGCGTCAACGAACGGAAAGGCGGATTTGATCAGCACTGCGTTGCCAGGGCCGTGCGCGCTGAAGTTCAACGAGTCGCCGCCACGGGCGTAATACATGTAGATGTGACCGCCTTCAAGAAACAACGCCTTACGTTTTTTTGTGTATCCGAGTGAGGCGTGGCTGCCTTTATCGCTGCAGTAATAGGCTTCGGTCTCGATGATCCGCGCCGACAGCCAATAGGGGCCTTGGCGGTGACGGATGATCTTGCCCAGCAGGGCTTTGGCCAGCACTTGGGCGTCACGGTCGAAAAAGCTGTCGGGCAAAGCCCGGTCGGGGCAGGGGGCTGAGTCAGGCATGCTGGCAGTTTCACGGTGGTCAGGTCGGGATGATAGCAATTTCTCTCTTAATCGAGGCTGAACAAGCAGTCGTCATCCGATCATGGTGGGGGCCTAAATGCTGCAATCTCAGACTGTTTTCGACCATCCGCCTGTCACCGCTGGGCGCGGGGCGACGTGCCAGTTATAATCAGCCGATTTCCCCTTCGCCAAGACACTGAGCCCATGACTGAGTCCGTTCTTGACTATATGACCCGCCTGGGTCGCGCTGCCCGTCAGGCTGCCCGCGTCATCGCCCGCGCCAGTACCGCACAGAAGAACCGTGCGCTGCAGGCCGCGGCCAATGCCCTGGACGCCGCCCGCGCCGAGCTGTCTGCCGCCAACGAGCTGGACCTGGCCGCTGGCCGCGCCAATGGCCTGGAACCGGCCATGCTCGAGCGCCTGGCGCTGACCCCTGCACGTATCGACGGTATGATCGTCGGCTTGCGTCAGGTGGCCAGCCTGCCAGACCCGGTCGGGGCGATCCGCGACATGAGCTACCGGCCTTCGGGCATTCAGGTCGGCAAGATGCGGGTGCCACTGGGTGTGATCGGGATCATCTACGAGTCGCGGCCGAATGTGACTATTGATGCGGCCAGTCTGTGCCTGAAGTCGGGCAACGCGACCATCCTGCGCGGTGGCTCCGAGGCCATTCACTCCAACCGCGCCATCGCCGCCTGCATTCAGCGCGGCCTGGCTGAGGCTGGTTTGCCAGCCGCGGTGGTGCAGGTGGTGGAAACCACCGATCGCGAGGCGGTAGGCGCGCTGATCAGCATGCCGGAGTATGTCGATGTCATCGTACCGCGCGGTGGCAAGGGCCTGATCGAGCGCATCAGCCGTGATGCGCGGGTGCCGGTCATCAAGCACCTGGACGGCATTTGCCATGTCTATGTCGCTGAACATGCCGAGCTGGACAAGGCCCGACGCATTGCGTTCAACGCCAAAACCTACCGGTATGGTATTTGCGGGGCGATGGAAACCCTGTTGGTGGATCAATCGGTCGCTGCGGAGTTTTTGCCAGAAATGGCCCGTCAATTTCGGCAAAAAGGCGTCGAACTGCGTGGTTGTGAGCGTACCCGGCATTTTATCGAGGCGGTACCCGCGACAGAAGAAGACTGGAACACCGAATACCTCGCAGCCATCCTGTCGATTCGTGTCGTCGACGGCCTGGACCAGGCCATCGAACACATCAATCACTATGGCTCGCACCACACCGATTCCATCGTTACCGAACACCAGGGCCAGGCCCGTCAGTTCACTGCTGAGGTCGATTCGTCCTCGGTGATGATCAACACCCCGACCTGCTTTGCCGATGGCTTCGAGTATGGTCTGGGCGCAGAAATCGGTATTTCCACCGACAAGCTGCATGCTCGCGGCCCGGTTGGTCTGGAAGGCCTGACCTGTGAAAAGTACGTGGTGATCGGCGACGGTCAACTGCGTGGGCAGGAGTCGATCTGACTTGGCCGAGCGCAAAACGCTCGCCAACGTCATGACGATGTCGCCCGCCCGGCGCGTCGGCGTGCTCGGCGGGACATTCGACCCGATACACATCGGTCACCTGCGCAGTGCGCTTGAGGTGGCCGAGGTGCTGGCGCTGGACGAGCTGCGGCTGATGCCCAATGCCCGCCCGCCGCACCGCGACACGCCGCAGGTATCGGCGCAGGACCGGCTGGCAATGGTCCGCTGCGCGGTAGAGGGTGTGCCGACCTTGTCGGTGGATGCGCGAGAACTGGCGCGCGAAACACCGTCGTATACCATCGAAACGCTTGAGTTGATGCGTGCCGAAATGGCCGCTTCGGAGCAACTGTTTCTGCTGCTGGGCTGGGACGCATTTTGCGGCCTACCCAGTTGGCACCGTTGGGAAGAATTGCTGCAACACTGTCACATCCTGGTGCTGCAACGCCCGGATGCCGACGTCGAGCCACCGGATGCCCTGCGCAACCTGTTGGCCGCACGCTCAGTCAGTGATCCGCAGGCCCTGATTGGGCCGGCGGGACATATTGCATTCGTCTGGCAGACGCCGCTTGCGGTGTCAGCCACGCAGATCCGACAGCTGCTGGCCAGCGGCAAGTCGGTGCGGTTTCTGGTGCCGGACGCAGTACTGGCCTACATCGATGCGCACAACCTTTACCGTGCGCCGAACTGAGGGTGCTGAGAAGCGCCTCATACTATTGAGTTGAATGAGTTTTATATGACCAAGCAAAAACACAACGTCAGCCCCGAAGAGCTGGTCGAACTGACCAAGTCCGCCCTGGAAGACGTCAAGGCCCAGGACATCCAGGTCATCGACGTAAAAGAAAAGCACAGCCTGACCGATTACATGATCATCGCCACTGGTACCTCCAACCGCCAGATCAGCGCGATGCTGGAAAAGGTCCGTGAGCAGGTCAAGGCCAAGGGCGTGCAGCCACTGGGCGAAGAAGGCAAGGGCGACAGCGACTGGGTGCTGCTCGACCTCAACGACGTCATCGTGCACATGATGACCGCCGCTGCCCGTCAGTTCTACGACCTTGAGCGTCTGTGGATGGGGGCCGAGCAGAGCCGCGCTGCCGATGGCAAGCACCACAGCCCGGAAAACACCCACGACTTTTCAGACAAGCTGAAAGATCGGGAATAAGGAAGGCTCGTGCGTCTGCGTCTGATCGCGGTCGGCTCGCGCATGCCCAAGTGGGTTGAGGACGGTTGGCATGAATATGCCAAGCGCCTGCCCTCGGAGCTGTCGCTGGAGCTGGTGGAAATTCCGCTCAACACCCGGGGCAAGAATGCCGATGTCGCCCGCCTGATTCGTCAGGAGGGTGAGGCCATGCTCGCCAAGGTGCAGCCAGGGGAACGGATTGTCACCCTGGAGGTCCATGGCAAGCCCTGGAGTACTGAGCAACTGGCGGTCGAGCTGGACCGCTGGCGGTTGGACTCGCGTACCGTGAACTTCATGGTCGGCGGCCCGGAAGGGCTGGCGCCGGAAGTCTGCGCGCGTGCTGAGCAGCGCTGGTCGCTGTCGCCGCTGACCCTGCCGCACCCGTTGGTAAGGATACTGATCGGCGAACAGCTGTACCGCGCCTGGACCGTGCTGTCCGGGCACCCTTACCACAAATGAACCTGTAAGCCTTTCAATGACGCAGCCGATTCGCCTCAAGGATCACGAGAAAGACGCCCGTATGGTGCGCAGTCGCGTCGTGGTCGGTGCCGTGGCGATCGTCTTGCTGATTTGCGTGCTGATTGCGCGCCTGTATTACCTGCAGGTGATCCAGTACGACTATCACTCGACCCTGTCGGAAAACAACCGGGTGCATGTGCAGCCGATCCCTCCGACCCGCGGGCTGATTTTCGACCGTAACGGGGTAATCATCGCCGACAACCGGCCAAGCTTCAGCCTGAGCATGACCCGCGAACGGTCTGGCGACTGGCAACAGGTGCTGGACGTGATCGTCGAAGTACTCGAGCTGACGCCAGATGACCGCACGCTCTTCGAAAAGCGTATGCGTCAGGGACGCCGGCCGTTTGAGCCGGTGCCGATCCTGTTCGAGCTGACTGAGGAGCAGATTGCCCGGATTGCCGTGAACCAGTTCCGTCTGCCTGGTGTTGAGGTGGTGGCCCAGTTGGTGCGGCACTACCCGCAGGGTGCGCATTTTGCCCACTCGGTCGGGTATGTCGGGCGGATCAACGAGAAAGAGCTGAAAACCCTCGACCCGGTTAACTACAGCGGCACGCACCATATCGGTAAAACTGGCGTCGAGCGCTTCTACGAGCCTGAACTGCATGGTCAGGTCGGTTACGAAGAAGTCGAGACCAACGCCCGAGGCCGAGTGTTGCGGGTGCTCAAACGCACTGACCCGATCCCTGGCAAGGACATTGTCCTGAGCCTGGACATCAAGTTGCAGGAAGCCGCCGAGGCTGCATTGGCTGGGCGTCGTGGTGCGATCGTTGCGCTTGATCCCAATACTGGCGAAGTGCTGGCGATGGTCAGTCAGCCGAGTTTTGACCCTAACCTGTTTGTCACCGGTATCGGCTTCAAGGCCTACGCTGAGCTGCGCGACTCGATCGACCGGCCGCTGTTCAACCGTGTGCTGCGTGGCTTGTACCCGCCAGGTTCGACGATCAAGCCAGCGGTGGCAATTGCCGGCCTGGACAGTGGTGTGGTGACCGCCTCGAGCCGGGTCTTCGATCCTGGCTTCTACCAACTGCCCAACTACGATCACAAGTACCGTAACTGGAACCGCAGCGGTGACGGCTGGGTCGACCTCGACACGGCGATCATGCGTTCCAACGACACCTACTTCTACGACCTGGCGCACAAGATGGGCATTGATCGCCTGTCTACCTACATGAACCGCTTCGGTATCGGCCAGAAGGTCTCGCTGGACATGTTCGAAGAGTCGCCGGGGCTGATGCCTTCACGTGAATGGAAGCGCGCCACTCGCCGTCAGGCCTGGTTCCCGGGCGAAACCCTGATCCTCGGTATCGGCCAGGGCTACATGCAGACCACGCCGTTGCAACTGGCCCAGGCCACCGCACTGATCGCCAGCAAGGGTAAGTGGTACCGCCCGCACCTGGCCAAGACCATCGAAGGTCAGCCACCGGTGGATGAAAACCCGATGGAAGACATCGTCCTGCGTGACAAGTCCGACTGGAACAAGGTCACTCACGGTATGGAGCAGGTGATGCACGGTGCCCGCGGTACTGCGCGCAAGGCGGCGATCGGTGCCCAGTACCGGATTGCCGGCAAGAGTGGTACCGCCCAGGTAGTGGCGATCAAGCAGGGTGAGCGCTACGACCGAAACAAACTGCAGGAACGTCACCGTGACCATGCACTGTTCGTCGGCTTCGCCCCGGCCGAAAACCCGAAAATCGTGGTGTCGGTGATGGTCGAGAACGGCGAGTCCGGTTCCGGGGTTGCCGCACCCGTGGTGCGTCAGGTCATGGATGCCTGGTTGCTCGGCCCCGACGGCCGTCTCAAGCCTGAATTCGCCAACCCGTCCATTGTCCAGGAACCGGCCCCGTGATGAGTAATTTCGATCGCATGCTCTCCAGCGAGGATGTGATGCGCCGCCGCGCCAGTTTCCTACAGCGCATCCATATCGACGGTCCTTTGCTGATTTTGCTGCTGACCCTGGCGGCCGGTAGCCTGTTCGTCCTCTATTCGGCCAGTGGCAAGAATTGGGACTTGCTGCTCAAGCAGGCCAGCTCCTTCGGCATCGGCCTGGTGTCGATGTTCGTCATCGCCCAGTTGGAACCGCGTTTCATGGCGCGCTGGGTGCCCTTGGCCTATGTCTGCGGGGTGATTCTGCTGGTGGTGGTGGATGTCATGGGCCATAACGCCATGGGCGCCACGCGCTGGATCAACATTCCCGGGGTGATCCGCTTCCAGCCCTCGGAGTTCATGAAGATCATCATGCCGGCGACCATCGCCTGGTACCTGGCCAAGCGCTCGCTGCCGCCGCACCTCAAGCATGTAATGATCAGCTTGATCATGATTGGCGTGCCGTTCATCCTCATCGTGCGCCAGCCTGATCTGGGTACGGCGCTGCTGATTCTCGCCTCGGGCGCCTTCGTGCTGTTCATGGGGGGGCTGCGCTGGCGCTGGATTGTCAGTGTAATCGCCGCTGCAGTACCGGTGGCGGTGGCGATGTGGTTCTTCGTCATGCACGACTATCAGAAGCAGCGCGTGCTGACCTTCCTCGACCCGGAAAGCGATCCGCTCGGCACTGGCTGGAACATTATCCAGTCCAAGGCGGCCATCGGTTCCGGTGGCGTGTTCGGCAAGGGCTGGCTGCTCGGCACTCAATCGCACCTGGACTTCCTCCCGGAAAGCCACACCGACTTCATTATCGCCGTGCTCGGCGAGGAGTTTGGTCTGGTCGGTATTTGTGCCTTGTTGCTGATCTACTTGTTGCTGATCGGTCGTGGCCTGGTCATTACCGCCCAGGCACAGACGCTCTACGGCAAGTTGCTGGCCGGCAGCCTGACCATGACTTTTTTTGTTTATGTATTCGTCAATATCGGTATGGTCAGCGGTTTGTTGCCCGTGGTGGGTGTGCCGCTGCCTTTCATTAGTTATGGCGGAACTTCGTTGGTGACGCTGCTGTCAGCGTTTGGAGTTTTGATGTCGATCCATACGCATCGCAAATGGATTGCGCAAGTTTGAATAAGGTGAAGAATTACATGCAAGCAATGCGTGGCTGGGCTGCTCGTTGTGCGCCCTGGGTAGGCCTGCTTGGCCTGCTTGGTGGTGGCCAGCAAGCGACCGCCGGGGACTATGACGGCTCGCCGCAGGTGGCTGAGTTCGTCGCTGAGATGACCCGCGATTACGGCTTTGCCGATGAGCAGTTGATGGATGTGTTTCGCGACGTCAAGCGCAAGCAGTCGATCCTCGATGCCATTTCTCGTCCGGCTGAGCGGGTAAAGCCCTGGAAGGACTACCGCCCGATGTTCCTCACCGATGCTCGGGTCGCCCGTGGTGTGGACTTCTGGCGTCAGCACGAGGCGACCCTGGCCCGTGCCGAACAGGAGTACGGTGTTCCCGCCCAGGTGATCGTCTCGATCATCGGCGTTGAAACCTTTTTTGGCCGTAACACTGGCAACTATCGGGTCATCGATGCGCTCTCGACCTTGGGCTTCGACTACCCGCCACGTGCTGACTTCTTCCGCAAAGAGTTGCGCGAGTACCTCCTGCTGGCCCGCGAAGAGCAGGTCGACCCATTGACCCTCAAGGGCTCTTACGCCGGTGCCATGGGCTTGCCGCAGTTCATGCCCAGCAGCTTTCGCGCCTACGCGGTGGACTTCGATGGTGACGGTCATATCAATATCTGGAACAACCCGGACGATGCCATTGGCAGCGTCGCCAGCTACTTCAAGCGCCATGGCTGGGTTGCCGGTGAGCAAGTGGTTAGCCGCGCCACGGCGACGGGCGATCGCATCGATGAAGGCCTGACCCCCGGTATTGACGCGGTCAAGACGGTCGGGGAGTTGCGGGCACTGGGCTGGTCAAGTCATGATGCGCTGCGCGATGATCTGCCGGTCACCGCTTTCCGGCTCGAAGGCGACAACGGCCCCGAATACTGGCTGGGCCTGAAAAACTTCTACGCGATCACTCGCTACAACCGCAGCGTGATGTACGCGATGGCGGTACATCAGCTATCGGACCTGCTGGTTCAAGCACGGGGCGCCAAGTAATGCGCGGAATGTTTTCTGCTACATCTGTGAAACTGATCGGTTGTGCGGCCATGGGGCTGTTGCTGGTCAGCTGTTCTTCGAGCAAGCCGACGCCGCAAAGCAGCAATAATGTGGTGCGTGCCAAGCCGGGCCTGGACATCAACCGCGCACACAAAGATGGCGCGCCGTGGTGGGATGTCGATGTCTCGAAGATCCCCGACGCGACGCCGACCGTGCATACCGGTAATTACAAAGCCAACCCCTACACCGTGTTGGGTAAGACCTACTTTCCGATCCAGGATTCGCGTAACTACCGCGCCGAAGGCACGGCATCCTGGTATGGCACCAAGTTCCACGGGCAGAACACGGCCAATGGTGAGGTGTATGACCTCTATGGCATGAGCGCGGCGCACAAGACCCTGCCACTGCCGGCCTACGTAAAAGTTACCAACCTCGACAACCATCGCAGCGTGATCCTGCGGGTCAACGACCGCGGACCGTTCTACTCGGACCGCATCATCGACCTGTCTTACGCAGCGGCGAAAAAGCTCGGATATGCCGAAACCGGTACGGCGCGGGTGCGTGTCGAGGGTATCGACCCGAAACAATGGTGGGCCCAGCGGGGCCAGCCAGCGCCGATGGTGCTGGATCAGCCGCAGGTTGCCCAGACCCAGGCCTTGTCTGCCAGTACCGGCACCGTCGAGCAATGGACACCGCCGCCGCAACAGCATGCCGCGGCAGTAGTGCCGGTGCAGATCGCCAGTAATGCTAGTCAGGCCAGCAATGGTCTTTACTTGCAGGTCGGCGCCTTCGCCAACCCGGATGCAGCTGAACTGCTGCGTTCAAAGTTGAGTGGTATGGTCAGCGCGCCAGTCTTCATCAGTTCGATCGTGCGCAATCAGCAGACCCTGCACCGGGTCCGCTTGGGGCCGATCAACAGCCAGGGCGAAGCCCAGCAGATGCAGGACAGTGTGCGTCTGGCCAATCTTGGCCAGCCAAAAGTTGTCACGGCAGACTGACCGGGGGGACTGGTCGGTTTGTCATGTAAGCGGGCGGAACAGCCATGTACAATGGCCGTTTTGCTCGCAAGGCCCTGCGCCTGAAGACGTTTTGCCCATAAGGGCATGAGCCCATTAGCCATTTCGAGAGACGGATGAACATAACCAGCTTTGCCAAACGCCTTTGCCTGCTTGTACCGCTGATGATCACCCCTGCGGCCTTCGCCGCAGAGCAGATGATGCCGTCGCCGCCGCAACTGGCAGCCAAGTCCTACGTGCTCATGGAAGCCTCCAGCGGCAACATCCTGGTCGAGAACAATGGTGACGAGCGTTTGCCGCCGGCCAGCCTGACCAAGCTGATGACCGCTTACATTGCGACCCTGGATATCCGTCGTGGGCAGATCGGTGAGAACGATCCGGTGACCGTCAGCGAAAACGCCTGGCGCACTGGCGGTTCGCGTATGTTCATCAAGGTCGGCACCCAGGTCAGCGTCAGCGACCTGCTGCACGGCATCATCATCCAGTCGGGTAACGACGCCAGCGTCGCCCTGGCCGAGCACATCGCCGGCAGCGAAGACGCTTTCGCCGACATGATGAATAAGACGGCTACTGATCTGGGCATGAGCAACAGCCACTTCATGAACCCGACCGGTCTGCCGAACCCTGAGCACTACTCGTCGGCCCATGACATGGCCGTGCTGGCACGCGCGATCATCCACGAAGACCCTGCTCACTATGCGATCTACTCGCAGAAAGAGTTCTTCTGGAACAACATCAAACAGCCTAACCGCAACCTGCTGCTGTGGCGCGACAAGACCGTCGACGGCCTGAAAACCGGTCACACTGACGAAGCGGGCTACTGCATGGTGTCTTCGGCCGTGCGTGATGGCATGCGTCTGATCGCCGTAGTCTTCGGTACCAACAGCGAGCAAGCGCGTGCTGCTGAAACCCAGAAGCTACTGACCTATGGTTTCCGCTTCTTCGAAACCCAGACCTTCTACCAGAAGGGTACTGAGCTGGCCCAGGCGCCAGTTTGGAAAGGCGCCGAGAGCCAGATCAAAGCAGGCCTGGCCCAAGACCTGACCATGACTTTGCCTAAAGGCCAATTGAAGAAACTGGCTGCAAGCATGACCATGAACCCACAACTGACCGCGCCCATCGCCAAAGGTGACGTGATCGGTAAAGTGGAAGTCAAACTGGATGACAACGTTGTACACAGTGCCGACCTGATCGCGCTGGACGGCGTCGAGGAAGGTGGTTTCTTCCGTCGGGTGTGGGATAGCATTCGGCTATTCTTCTACGGGTTGTTCAACTGATATCGTGACCTGCCACGCCCCCGCCAACACACGCGGGGGCGTTGTTGTTGCCACGGCTTACGAGGCCGTTATTGCCATGACCGAAGCTGATAAGTCGCACAAAATCGAATTCCCTTGCGCGGATTACCCGATCAAGGTGATCGGTGACACCGTGGTCCACTTCAAGGACATGGTGATCGAAATCCTCAAGAAATATGCCGAGGTCGACCTCGCCACCCTGGCTGAACGCCAGAGCAAGGAAGGCAAGTACACCACTGTGCAACTGCACATCGTCGCCACTGGCGAAGAGCAGCTGCACAATATCAACAGTGCCCTGCGTGCCACCGGCATCGTAAAAATGGTGCTGTGATGCCGACAAGCCTCGGCTTTCGCGATCTGGGATTGTTGCCCTACGAGCCAGTACTTGAGGCCATGCGCCGGTTTACCGACCAGCGCGGCCCGCAAACCGGCGACGAGGTCTGGCTGGTTGAGCACCCTGCGGTGTTCACCCAGGGCCAGGCGGGCAAGGCCGAGCACCTGCTGGTGCCAGGCGATATTCCGGTGGTGCAGACTGACCGGGGCGGCCAGGTGACCTATCACGGTCCCGGCCAACTGGTGGCTTACTTGTTGTTGGATGTTCGCCGGCTTGGATTTGGCGTGCGTGATCTGGTGTCCCGGATCGAGCGTTGCCTGATCGAGTTGCTGGCCAGTTATGACGTCGAGGCAGCGGCTAAGCCGGATGCGCCTGGCGTGTATGTCGACGGGGCGAAAATTGCCTCCCTCGGCTTGCGGATTCGCAATGGCTGTTCGTTCCATGGCCTTGCCTTGAACGTGGATATGGACCTTGCGCCATTCCGCCGGATTAACCCCTGCGGGTATGCGGGGCTGGCTATGACCCAGCTGCGCGATCAGGCAGGCTCGATCGAACTCTCTGAGGTAAGGGCAAGGCTGCGCGGGCAGCTGGTCAAGCACCTCGACTATGCTGAGCAGACGACCCTTACGGGCGGAATATTCTGAATATGACTACTGTTGTGCAAGAACCAGTGCAAAGTGTGACACCAGCACCACGGCCCAAGGTCGAGGCGGGTGTCAAACTGCGTGGCGCGGAAAAAGTCGCGCGTATCCCGGTAAAGATCATCCCCACCGACGAGCTGCCGAAAAAACCTGACTGGATCCGCGTGCGTATCCCGGTTTCGCCGGAAGTCGACCGTATCAAGCAACTGCTGCGCAAGCACAAGCTGCACAGCGTGTGTGAAGAGGCCTCCTGCCCGAACCTGGGCGAGTGCTTCTCCGGTGGTACCGCGACCTTCATGATCATGGGTGACATCTGCACCCGTCGTTGCCCGTTCTGCGACGTGGGTCACGGTCGTCCGAAGCCTCTGGACGTCGACGAGCCGAAGAACCTCGCGGTGGCCATCGCTGACCTGCGCCTTAAGTACGTGGTCATCACCTCGGTGGACCGCGACGACCTGCGCGACGGTGGTGCCCAGCACTTTGCTGACTGCATCCGTGAGATCCGCGCGCTGTCGCCGGGTGTCCAACTGGAAACCCTGGTGCCTGACTACCGTGGGCGGATGGACGTGGCGTTGGCCATCACCGCCGAAACCCCGCCGGATGTGTTCAACCACAACCTTGAAACCGTCCCGCGCCTGTACAAGGCCGCGCGTCCGGGTTCTGACTATCAGTGGTCGCTGACCCTGCTGCAGAAGTTCAAGGAACTGGTGCCGCACGTACCGACCAAGTCTGGCTTGATGCTGGGTCTGGGCGAGACCGACGAAGAAGTGATCGAAGTGATGCACCGCATGCGCGAGCACAACATCGATATGCTGACCCTGGGGCAGTACCTGCAGCCGTCGCGCAGCCACTTGCCGGTGCAGCGCTTCGTGCACCCGGACACCTTCGCCTGGTTCGCCGAAGAAGGTTATAAGATGGGCTTCAAGAACGTCGCGTCCGGCCCTCTGGTACGTTCTTCGTACCATGCTGACCAGCAGGCGCACGAGGCCAAGATCAAGCTCTGATCCTGGCTTTGTACAATGCCGATGTCCGCTTGCCAGCGGC
Source organism: Pseudomonas sp. S06B 330 (assembly GCF_002845275.2). NCBI lineage: Bacteria > Pseudomonadati > Pseudomonadota > Gammaproteobacteria > Pseudomonadales > Pseudomonadaceae > Pseudomonas > Pseudomonas tussilaginis. The sequence continues at coordinate 803,135 of NZ_CP088149.1, forward strand.
ATCGGCATTTTTTGTTTCTGGCAGTTGTTCCACGCGCTATTTGAGCGTCAACCGTCATAGCGTTGGGGCTCATGTCCATACAAGGAGTCGTCTGGATGAACCTTCCCTGCGATCATCAACCCAGTCTGTACGCAGACAGCTCGAAACTGCCCAAGGCACTGCCTGACAACGGTCGTATCGCCATCATCGCCCCAGCTGGGCCTGCCCAGCTTGATACGCTCACGGCCATTAAGTGGTTTGAAGCACGTGGCTACCTGTGCCGGATCTATCCCGGGGTCACCGAAGCCGAGGGCTATTTGGCCGGAAGTGATGCGCGGCGCCTGGCGGACCTGCATGCGGCGTTCGCGGCGACCGATGTCGACGCCATCATCTGTCTTCGCGGTGGCTACGGCAGCATGCGTCTGCTGGAAGGGCTCGACTATGCGCTGCTGCGCAGTAATCCCAAACCATTGGTGGGCTACAGCGATATCACGGCGCTGCACAATGCGATTGCCCGGCATGCCGGTTTCGTGACCTTCCATGGCGCGATGCTCAAGTCGGAGTTGCTGGCAAACAAGCAGGAGCCAAGTGTGTCTTCGCTCTTCGAGCAGCTCAGCGGGCGGTTGAAGTCTGGTGACAGCTTCCAGCACCCAGCCAGATACCCGCTGAGCACAATCGTTTCTGGCGCTGCGTCAGGGCGGCTGATGGGCGGCAATCTGGCGATGCTCTGTGCAACCTTATGTACGTCAGCAGAACTCAACTGCCGCGATGGCATTCTGTTTATCGAGGATGTTAACGAGCCGCTGTACCGCATCGACCGGTTGTTGACCCAGTTGCGTCTGGCTGGCAGGTTTGACGGGCTGCGCGGTGTGCTGGTAGGGGACTTTGCCGGATTGAAGGTAGAGGCGCTGAGGCCGTTGTTGCAGGCAACATTCGAACCCTTGCAAATACCGGTGCTGGCCGGTTGGCGCAGTGGCCATTGCGATCCCAATCTCACCTTGCCGTTGGGTGCGCAGGTTCATCTGGATGCTGATCAGCATTGCCTGCGATTGCAGCAGGATCTCTTCGCACAATAAAAAACGCCCCGTAACCGGGGCGTTTTTGTTATGGCTGACGCAGGCTGTCCAGCAGCTTATGGGTTGGATAGCCATCTGCCGGCCACCCCAACGCTTGCTGCGCAGTACGGATGGCCTTGCGGGTGTTGGCGCCGATAATGCCATCGGCGGTGCCCGCGTCGTAGTTTTTGGCACTGAGCAGTGTCTGCAGCTCGACGCGCTCGCTGCGACTCAGGGGCAGATCGTCTTTTGGCCAGCCGCCAGCAATGTAGCCCGAGCCATCGAAACGCTGACCGAGCAGGCCGACGGCCAGGGCATAGGACGACGAGTTGTTGTACCTGAGGATCGCGCGGAAGTTATCCAGCACCAGGAACGCTGGACCGCGATAACCGGCGGGCAGCAACAGGGCAGCAGAAAGCTGCTCACTACCGGCTGGCAGGCGTACTCCGGCCGGTAGCTTCAGGCCCAACTGCATCCATTCGGCGACAGTCTTGCGCTGCGCGCCGTCGGCGATCCAGTAGTCGAAGCCGCCAGGTACTTGGACTTCGAAGCCCCAGGGTTGACCGCGTTTCCAGCCCGAGCTTTGCAGGTAATGGGCGGTGGAGGCCAGGGCATCGGCAGAGCTGTTCCAGATATCCCGGCGGCCGTCGCCGTCGAAGTCCACCGCATGGGTGTTATAGGTGGTCGGGATGAACTGAGTCTGGCCCATAGCGCCGGCCCAAGAGCCGCGCATGGCCTCCGGCTGGATGTCGCCGTTCTGCAGAATCTGCAGGGCCGCGATCAGTTGGTCTTGGGCGAACTGTGGGCGCCGACCTTCATAGGCCAAGGTTGCCAGCGAACGGATCACGGATTTGCTGCCCTGGAACTGGCCAAAGTTGCTTTCCATGCCCCAGACCGAGACCAGCACATTGCGGTCGACGCCGTAGCGTTGTTCGATCTGGCCCAACAGCTCGGCATGTTTTTCCAGCAGTGCTTTACCGTTGCGCACGCGCAGTGGTGACAGTGCGCCGTCGAGGTATTCCCAGACTGGCCGGGTGAATTCTGGCTGGCTACGGTCAGCCTTGATCACATCCATGTCGGGCGTGACTCCGAGGAAGGCGCGGTCAAAGAGGCTGGCATTGATGCCGGCTTGCAAGGCTTGCTGACGGAAGCTCGCTTGCCACTGCGCAAAGGTTTGTAACGGTTGAATTTCAGTGCTGGTGTCGATCGCCGGATTTGGCACGGTCACGACCGGAGCAGGCTGGGCAGGTGCCAGCGGCAACGCATCGGCGGCGGTGGGTTTTTCCGCACAGGCGACAAGCAAGATGAGGCTGGAGGCAGCGATCAGCTGGCGAGGTTGCCAGCGATGGGAAAGACAAAGGGGCATGCACAGGTCCAGGTATTTCAGGTCAGGTGACGACCATACCATGCCTGTCGATTTCTTGCTTTTATGCTGCCAAAAAGTAAGAAGCCTCCCAATCTCTCGATTGGAAGGCTTCGCGGCGGTAGCTGCCTTTGCCTTTGCCGGCTCGTTCCTGGCGGCTGCGGAACAGGGGTTGGGCGATGATTGATTTGGCCTTGTTGGGCCCGGGCTTTGCGGGTTTTTTGCTCATGACTGGAATCCTGCTGGGTGGGTGTTGCTGCGCAATATAAGGGCGAAGTCATGGTGGGGCAAGTTGCGTGTGGAGCACCACGTGCTGTAGCTGCTGCCGAGGCACGAGGCTGCGATCGGCTGCAGAGCAGTCGCAACTCGGGCACCTCGTTGGACCTGACGGATTGTGGTGCCTGGTTTTGCGGCCGTTTCACGCCCGATCGCAGCCTTACGGCAGCGGCTACGGGGCCAGTGAAGACGCGCGATAGATTCACTCTGCTGGCAAGGCTAGGCGCTGTCCCGCCATCAACAATGATAAGCGCGCCAGGCTGGTCCAGGGCGAGCCCTGTGCCTGACCCTTGATTTGCGCATCAATGCGCTGAGCATCTTGTAACAACTGGCTCCAGCGCTGTGCTGAATGGCGCTGCAAGGCTTTACTCATCAAGGGTTTGCGCTTATCCCAGACCGGTGGGCGCGCCTGGCTGAAGGCCTTGTCCAACGGCACGCCCTGGCTGTACTGCTGAGCAAGGCTCGCCAACAGGCGCAATTCCCGGGCCAGGGCCCAGAGAATTACCGGTGGTTCAACGCCTTCGCCGCGCAGCCCTTCGAGCATACGCAGGGCATGCGCAGCCTCACCATTGAGAATGGCATCGACCAGGCCGAAGACATCGAAACGCGCACTGTCGGCCACCGCCGCTTGCACGGTTTCGACAGTGATCTGATTGCCTTCAGCCAATAGCTTGAGCTTCTCGATCTCCTGGGCGGCGGCCAGCAAATTGCCTTCGACGCGCGCGGCAATCAGGTCGACGGCGTCGCGCTGAGCCGATAGCCCGGCCTGAGCCAAGCGCTGATTGATCCACTGTGGCAGTTGTTGGGTGTCGACCGGCCAGATCTGGATGAACTGGACCTGTTGCCCCTCAATGAGTGCTTTGCCCCACTTGGTCTTCTGCGCACTGCCGTCAAGCTTGGGCAGGCTGATCAGCAGCAGGGTGTCCTCAGCGGGGCGCGAGCAGTATTCGATCAGTGCCGCAGCACCTTTATCACCGGGCTTGCCAGAAGGCAGGCGCAGTTCCAGCAGGCGCCGCTGGGCGAACAATGACAGGCTGGCACCGGCCTGGAGCAGGGTACCCCAGTCGAAGTTGGCGTCGGCACTGAACACCTGGCGTTCGTCAAAACCTTGCTGGCGGGCAGCGGCACGTACGGCGTCGGCGGCTTCCTGGCACAGCAGCGGATCATCGCCACTGATCACATAGACTGGAGCGAGGCTGCCTTGCAGGTGCTTGTTGAGCTGGGCGGGGGCGAGTTTCATGGGCGCATGCGGGGCACCGAAGTGCCCCGTTCAAACTCAGTTGGCGGGCAGTTGCAGGGGCGACTGCTGAGGCGTCTCGTCCTGGGCGCGGCGGGCCGCTTCCAGAGCATCGGCTTCGGCCTTGGCGCGGGCATCGGCTTCTACCTGCAGCTGGTCGAGCTGGCTTGGGGTCAGCAGTTGCAGGCGTACCAGCATGTTCTGTACCAGCTCGCGACGCATTTCTTCGCGGGTCTGGGTGGAGTCCTGGTCGGCGCCGGTGATGTTGTTGCCGTCGTACACGTAGACTTTGCGCACTTCGAGCTTGTCGTTGAGCAGGTTGGTGTCGTTCAGGCCATTGATGCTGTAGCTCAGCACCGTGGTCAGTTCGTACTCAGCACTGCCCGAACCGCCAGCATAGGTGGCTGCACGCTGGGATTCTGCTTCGTTGGTCAGCACCAGACGGTAGGGTGCGCCGGTGTGAACGTTGACGCCGCTGGTTTGCAGGGCTCGACGCAGCTGGGTCACGGTTTCGCCGTAGGCGTTGCGCGCGCTGACGTCCAGTTCTTTGATGGCCATTTCAGTGGTGCCGGTACCACGCAGCTGGAAACCGCAGGCGCTGAGCATCACGGCCAGGCCCATTACCAGCAGATTGCGTTTGATCATCTTGTTGCTCCCTTGTGGGCCGATTCTGTGCACCGGCCCGCCATTCATGCGGGCCGGTATTCCTGTCAGTTGGCGACGATGTTGACCAGCTTGCCCGGCACCACGATGACCTTGCGGATGCTCAGGCCTTCGGTGAAGCGCAGTACGTTCTCGTTAGTGCGAGCGGCGGCTTCGACTTCTTCGCGGCTGGCGCTGGCCGGCATTTCGATCTGTCCGCGCAGCTTGCCATTAACCTGGATGACCAGAACGATGCTGTCCTGAACCAGGGCGCTTTCGTCCAGTACAGGCCAACCGGCATCGATCACTGCATCCTGGTGACCCAGGCGCTGCCACAGCTCATGGCTGATGTGCGGGGTGATCGGCGCCAGCAGCAGGGCGACGGTTTCCAGGCCTTCGTGCAGCAGGGCGCGATCCTGTTCGCTGGCTTGCGGAGCTTTTTCCAGCACGTTCATCAGGGTCATCACCTGGGCGATGGCGGTGTTGAACTTGTGGTGCTGGCCGACATCGGTGCTGGCCTGTTTGATCGCCGCGTGAATGGCGCGACGGATCACTTTCTGGGCGTCGTCCAGGGCGGCAATGTCCAGTTTGCCCGGCAGACCCTGAGTCACATGGGCCTGGGCCAGGCGCCAGACGCGACGCAGGAAGCGGTTGGCGCCTTCAACACCGGAGTCGGACCATTCCAGGCTCATGTCGGGCGGCGAGGCGAACATCATGAACAGGCGGCAGGTGTCGGCGCCGTAGGCATCAATCATTGCCTGTGGGTCAACGCCGTTGTTCTTGGACTTGGACATCTTCTCGGTGCCGCCGATCTCGACCGGCAGGCCGTCGGTTTTCAGGCGGGCGCCGATGATCTTGGCCTTGGCGTCGCGTTCGACTTCTACGTCGGCTGGGTTGAACCAGTCCTTGCCGCCGTTGCTGGCAACGCGGTAGTAGGTGTCGGCAACGACCATGCCCTGGGTCAGCAGGTTCTTGAACGGCTCGTTGGAGGTGACCAGACCTTCGTCACGCATCAGCTTGTGGAAGAAGCGTGCGTAGAGCAAATGCAGGATGGCGTGTTCGATGCCACCGATGTACTGATCTACCGGCAGCCAGTGGTTGGCAGCCTTCGGATCGACCATGCCACCCTCGTAGTTCGGCGAGGCGTAGCGGGCGAAATACCAGGACGACTCAACGAAGGTGTCCATGGTGTCGGTTTCGCGCTTGGCCGCTGTGCCGCATTTCGGGCAGGTGCATTCGTAGAACTCTGGCATGCGCGCCAGTGGCGAACCGGCGCCATCGGGTACCACGTCTTCTGGCAGGATGACGGGCAATTGGTCTTCAGGGACCGGCACATCGCCACAGGATGGGCAGTGGATGATCGGGATCGGGCAGCCCCAGTAACGCTGACGGCTGATACCCCAGTCGCGCAGACGGAACTGAGTGCGCGACTTGCCGAGGTCTTTCTTGATCAGGGCCACTTCGAGGGCATCGAAAGCACCTGGGAAATCCAGGCCGTCGAACTCACCGGAGTTGATCAGCACGCCGTGTTCGCCGCAAGCAGCATCCCATTCGGCAGCCACTTGGTCGCCAAGGCTGGTGCGAATCACGGCCTTGAACGGCAGGTTGTACTTTTTCGCGAACTCGAAATCGCGCTCGTCGTGGGCCGGCACGGCCATTACCGCGCCATCGCCGTAGTGCATCAGCACATAGTTGGCGACCCATACCGGCAGTTTTTCGCCGGTCAGCGGGTGTTCGACGAACAGCGAAGTGGCCAGGCCTTTCTTCTCTTGGGTGGCGACGTCGGCTTCGGCGACGCTGCCGCTCTTGCATTCATCGATGAACGCTTGCAGCTCGGGGTTACCCTGAGCGGCTTGAGTGGCCAGCGGATGCTCGGCGGCAACGGCCACATAGGTGGCGCCCATCAGGGTGTCCGGACGGGTGGTGAAGACTTTCAGTGCCCCGGCGTGGCCAATGCTGGCCTGATCGTAGGGGAACTGGACTTCCATGCCACGGGACTTGCCGATCCAGTTGCGCTGCATGGTCTTGACCTGTTCAGGCCAGCCCGGCAGCTCGTCGAGGCTTTCCAGCAGCTCGTCGGCATAGTCGGTGATCTTGAAGTAGTACATCGGGATTTCGCGCTTCTCGATCAGCGCGCCCGAACGCCAGCCACGGCCGTCAATGACCTGCTCGTTAGCCAGTACGGTCTGGTCGGCCGGGTCCCAGTTCACGGTACCGTTTTTACGGTAAATCACACCTTTTTCGAACAGGCGAGTGAACAGCCATTGTTCCCAGCGGTAGTAATCCGGCTTGCAGGTGGTGACTTCACGCGACCAGTCGAAGGCCAGGCCCAGGCTCTTGAGCTGGGTCTTCATGTAATCGATGTTTTCGTAGGTCCACTTGGCCGGCGCGACGTTGTTTTTCATCGCGGCGTTTTCTGCCGGCATACCGAAGGCATCCCAACCCATTGGCTGCAGGACATTCTTGCCCTGCATGCGCTGGTAACGTGCGATCACGTCACCAATGGTGTAGTTGCGCACGTGGCCCATGTGTAGCTTGCCGCTCGGGTACGGGAACATCGATAGGCAATAGTAGGATTCTTTGCCTGGCTGTTCACTGACTTCAAAAGACTTTCGCTCGTCCCAGTAGGTCTGGGCGGCGGCTTCGATTTCGCGGGGCTGATAGAGTTCGTGCATGGCTACTTTGCGCTGAGAAATGGGAGACCTTATCCAGGCAGCGTAAAAACGCTGCATCGGCAATCCGGTGTCAAAATGGTGAACGGCCTAGCATACATGACCCCTGTCCATCGAGGGAAACCCTGATTGCACTGCCAGAGCCGCTGCGGGCCGTTGGTCGCAGCGTCCTGCTGCTTTTTCGAGTGACGCTAAGCTCACTGTTGGGGGGAGATATTTTATCTTCAATGAGGTGAACGGATGGGAGAGTCGCAGTTACAAGTAACGAAACCGGAGCTTTACGAACGGTTGATCGATCGTCTGGGGCTCGCCCTGGATGTTGCCAGAACCTCCGTTCGGTTACGCGATGAAGTGCCTGCTGAATTGGAACTGCGTGGCTTGAGCCGCGCTGAATTCGATGTAATCAAAGCCTATCTGGATGCTCTTCCAGAGGGCAGGCATGGATGCGCTGGCGCACAGCTAACAGCGGAGCCGCCACCGTCGGCCAGAGTCGTCTGGCTCAAGGATAAGACGCGCTCCACCACCACGGCAAAATCCAGGACGCTGCAATTCAAATAGCCGTTCGGATTCCCAGGCGCAATGCGGAGTGCGCCCCCTTTGCAAAAAATAAGATGATCGGCATCTGACTATTGTTGCCAGGTGCCGATCCTCTTAGGCTGCGCACCTCCATGGAGGTGACCTGTGCCAATTCGTTATTTCATCAAACAATTGCTTCTGCCACCTGGCGTACTCTTCCTGCTGTTGATTGCGGCCTGGTGGCTTCGCCGTTCCTGGCCGCGACTGTCAGCCCTGTGTTTTGTCCTGGGCCTGGGTGGCTTGTGGGCGATGAGTCTGCCGATCGTCGTCGAGCGCTCAGCGCGTGTGCTGGAAACCGAGCCTGCCCTGAGTCATGAACAATGGGCGCGCCTGTCCGAGCAGGCAGACGCCATTGTGGTGCTGGGGGCTGGGCGTGAGCGCGGCGATCCGGCCTGGGATTTCGTTGATCAGCCCACGGGTGTTGCCATGGAGCGCCTGCGTTACGCCGCGCAACTGGCCAAGGCCTCAGGCTTGCCGTTGTTAATCAGCGGTGGCTTGCACTACGGCACGCCGCCCAGCGAGGCACAGTTGATGGCCGATGCGCTGCAGCGTGACCTGGGCGTGAGTGTGCGTTGGAAGGAAGAGCGCAGCCGTACCACCTGGGAGAATGCCCAGATGAGCGCCGAGATGCTGTTGCCTCTGGGTATCAAACGGGTGGTCGTGGTGACTCAAGCCTGGCACATGCAGCGCTCACGCTGGAGCTTCGAGCGCGCAGGATTTGCTGTGGTGCCAGCACCAGTGGGCTTTCTCGGCCGCGATCACGCGCGCCCGTTTGGCGGCTGGCTGCCGGAAAGCAAGGCGATCTGGCAGAGCGGCCAATTGCTCAATGAGGCAATTGGCCTGCTCGGTTACCGGCTCTTCTACTAAACAGTCTTGGCGATCCGGCTGGCCAGCAGGGCCCAGCCGAACAGCAGTACGCAGACAATCACCAGTGGCCAGGAGCGCCATTGCAGGTACGGCGTGAGCTGCTGCATTGGCACCACCTCACCGTAGAGGATGCCGCGCTCGAACTGCGGGATCTGCGCGGTGATGCGTCCAAAGGGGTCGATCAGGCCGCTGACGCCGTTGTTGGTGGCACGAATCATCCAGCGTCCGGCCTCCAGCGCACGCATCTGGGCCATCTGCAGGTGTTGTAGGGGGCCGATCGAGGTGCCGAACCAGGTGTCGTTACTGATGGTCAGGAGGATGTCGCTACGGGCTGCCAGGCTTGCGGCGAACTCCGGGTAGACCACTTCGTAGCAGATGTACGGCGCGATCTGGTAGCCCTTGGCCTGCAGCAGTGGCTGGTCTTCTGGGCCGCGGGCAAAGTCCGACATTGGCAGGTCGAAGAAGGCGATCACCCCGCGGAGCATATCCTGCAGCGGTACATACTCACCGAAGGGCACCAGCTTCTGCTTCAGATAGGTACCGTCGCCTTCACCAGTCACGGTAATGCCGTTGTAGTAGCGGCGTTGCTGATGCACCACCTCACGTATCGGCACACCAGTGATCAGCGCCGAATGGCGGTCAGCGGCGAAGCTGCCCATCATGTCCAGGTAGCCTTGGGCTTGTTCCTTGAGGATCGGCACGGCGGTTTCCGGCCAGATCAGCAGGTCGACCGGCTTGGAGCTGAAACTCATGTCCCGGTACAAGGCCAGTTGGGCGTTGACGTGTTCCGGGTTCCACTTCAGTTCCTGCTCGACATTACCTTGCAGCGCAGCCACGGTCAGTGGTTTGCCGGCAGGTTCGGTCCAGGCATGGTTTTTCAGGGCCAGGCCCACAGCCCAGGGCGCCAGCAACAGGACGATGGCTACGGCCAGGAACGACTTGCGCTCACGTAAACGTGGCAAGTTGCACAGCAGGGCGGCGCACAAGGCCAGGCAGAAGGAGATCAGCCACATACCACCGACCGGCGCCAGGCCGGACAGCGGACCGTCAAGCTGGCTGTAACCGGAATAGAGCCAGGGGAAACCGGTGAGGAACCAGCCGCGGAAGGCTTCCTGACCGACCCACAAGGCAGCGAAGCACAGGGCGTCGGCCAGGGGGGCCTCGTTGCGGCGCAGCCAACGCGCCCAGATCCAGGCGGGCAGGGCGAAGAACCAAGCGATGGCCGCGAAGAACGCCACCAGCAAAACCGTCGCCAGCAGTGGCGTGGCGCCGCCGTAGGTATTGATACTGACGTAGATCCAGCTGGTGCCGGCAGCGTACAAGCCGAAACCGAAGCACCAGCCACGGCCCAAGGCCTGGCGTGGGCTGAGCTCACGCAGGCCAAGGTAGAACAGGCCGGCGGCCAGCAATGCCAGTGGCCAAATGTCGAACGGCGCCAGGGCCAGGGTAGTGATTGCACCGGCCGCCACGGCCAGCAGGTTACCGGGCCAGCCGGGGCGGGTGATCCAGCGCATGGTTGTCCTTAACGGGTGATAGGGGTCAGTCGCAGCAAGTGTATCCGGCGGCTGTCGGCGTTGAGAATGCGGAAGCGATACGGGCCGATTTCAGTGGTCTCGTTACGCTTTGGCAAGTGACCGAAGGCGCTCATGACCAAGCCGCCAACGGTGTCGAACTCATCGTCGGAGAACTGGCTGTCGAAGAACTCGTTGAAGTTCTCGATCGGGGTCAGAGCCTTGATCAGGAAGTCGCCGCTAGGCAGCGGCTTGATGTAGCTGTCTTCTTCGACGTCGTGCTCGTCTTCGATGTCGCCGACGATCTGTTCAAGCACGTCCTCGATGGTCACCAAGCCCGCCACACCGCCGTACTCGTCGATGACGATGGCCATGTGATTGTGGTTGGCGCGGAACTCGCGCAACAGCACGTTCAGGCGCTTGGACTCGGGCACGAAGGTGGCCGGGCGCAGCAGGTCCTTGATGTTGAAGCTGTCGCCGTTCTCTTTGAGGATCAGCGGCAGCAGGTCTTTGGCCAACAACACGCCAAGGACATCGTCATGGCTTTCGCCAACCACCGGGTAGCGCGAGTGCGCAGCGTCGATCACAGCTGGGAGGAACTCGCGTGGCGACTGCGTGGCCTTGATGCTGATCATCTGCGAGCGCGGCACCATGATGTCGCGTACTTGCAGGTCGGCTACCTGGATGGCGCCTTCAACAATGGTCAGCGCCTCGCTGTCGAGCAGCTTGTTCTGATGGGCTTCGCGCAGCAGCTCCAGAAGCTCCTGGCGGTTTTTCGGCTCATGGGCAAAAGCCTGGGTCAGTTTGCCTAACCAGGACTTTTGCCCGTTGCTCGATCGATCTTCGCTCATGGCGGTTACTCGTGATCCTTGCAGATATCAGTGTGGGGTACGTCGTGTTCGTCGTCGGCGTAAGGGTCTGGATGACCCAATTCCGCTAGCAACTCTCGTTCCAGTGCTTCCATTTCTTCGGCCTCATCGTCTTCGATGTGGTCGTAGCCCAGCAGGTGCAGGCAGCCGTGGATAACCAGGTGCGCCCAATGGGCCTCCAGCGACTTGCCCTGTTCGGCCGCTTCGCGCTCGACCACGGCGATGCAGATCACCAGGTCGCCGAGCAGCGGAATGTCGAGTAGCTCATCGGGTACGTCGGCCGGGAAGGACAGAACGTTGGTGGCGTAGTCTTTGCCACGCCAGGTGTGATTCAGTTCGCGGCCTTCGGCTTCATCAACCAGACGAATGGTTAACTCCGAGTCGGCAGTGCGCTGGCGCAGGGCCAGCTCGCACCATTGGCGGAACTGCTCTTCAGTGGGGTGAGGGGCATCACTTGCCAGCTGCAGATCGAGCTCAAGCATCGCGTTTGTTGCCTTCGCTGATGTCATTTTGGTGGTTCTCAAAGCGCTCGTACGCTTCGACGATACGTTGCACCAAGGGGTGGCGAACCACGTCTTTGGGCTGGAAATGGGTAAAGCTGATGCCCGGCACGCCCTTGAGCACGTCAATCACATGCGCCAGGCCCGACTTGGTCCCGCGCGGCAGGTCGACCTGGGTGATGTCACCGGTGATCACCGCGGTGGAGCCGAAGCCGATACGGGTCAGGAACATCTTCATCTGTTCGACCGTGGTGTTCTGGCTCTCATCAAGGATGATGAAGCTGTTGTTCAGGGTACGGCCACGCATGTACGCCAGCGGGGCAATCTCGATCACCTGGCGCTCGATCAGCTTGGCGACGTGTTCGAAGCCGAGCATCTCGTACAGCGCGTCGTACAGCGGGCGCAGATACGGGTCGATCTTCTGGGCCAGGTCGCCCGGCAGGAAGCCGAGTTTCTCGCCCGCTTCGACCGCAGGGCGCACCAGCAGGATGCGTCGCACCTGTTCACGTTCCAGCGCATCGACAGCACAGGCGACGGCGAGGTAGGTCTTGCCAGTACCGGCCGGACCAATGCCGAAGTTGATGTCGTTGCCGAGAATTTCCTTCACATAGCGCTGCTGGTTCAGCCCGCGCGGACGAATCATGCCCTTGCGCGTACGCAGGGAAACACTGACTTCGTTGACGGCTGGGTTTTCCAGTTGTTCTACCGCAGATTCCTGCAGGAACAGGTGCACCATTTCCGGCGACAGCTCGGTGGCCTTGGTCTCGCGATAGAGACGGCGCAGCAGTTGCTCGGCAGAGGAGGTGTGTTTGGGTTCGCCGATCAGTTCGAACTGATTGCCGCGGTTGCGGATTTCGATGGCCAGACGCTGTTCGATCAGGCGCAAATGCTCGTCGAACTGCCCGCACAGATTGGCGAAGCGATGGGCCTCGAAAGGCTCGAGGATGAAACGATGAGGTTCTATGGGTGCGTTCAAGGTCGTTTTTCAGCCGCCCAACGGCAATGGAGATGGTCTCAAGGATAACCCTAGCCGCTGCAGGGCGAAAGCGCTGAAACGATCAAGGGTCGCCGGGCCTGCAATCAGGCCCGGCAGGACAGGTCAATGTGCCAGCGAACCAAACAGCGAATGGGGCCGGGCATCGTCGATCTGGATGTCGACGAACTGGCCGATCAGCTTGGGATTGTCGCAGCGGAAGTTGACGATACGGTTATTCTCGGTGCGCCCCTGCAGTTGGCCGGGGTCGCGACGCGAGTAATCCGTGACGAGGATGCGCTGGATGGTGCCAACCATTTGTCGGCTGATCTCGAAACCTTGGGTATCCAGGCGATGTTGCAATGCCTTGAGCCGCTCTTTCTTCACCTCTTCCGAGGTTTCGTCCGGCAGGTCGGAGGCTGGGGTGCCCGGCCGCTGGCTGTAGACGAAGGAGTAGGAGAAGTCGAAACCGACATCGGCCACCAGCTTCATGGTCTGCTCGAAGTCTTTCTCGGTTTCACCCGGGAAGCCGACAATGAAGTCAGAGCTGATGCAGATCCCCGGCACCGCAGCCTTGAGCTTGCGCAGCTTGGACTTGTACTCAAGGACCGTGTGGTTGCGCTTCATCGCTGCGAGCACGCGATCAGAGCCCGACTGCACCGGCAGGTGCAGGTGCTTGACCAGTTCCGGCACTTCAGCGTGGGCCTGGATCAGGCTGTCGGAGAATTCCAGCGGGTGCGAGGTGGTGTAACGGATGCGGTCGATTCCGTCGACGGCAGCCACGACCCTGATCAGCTCAGCCAGATCGGCCAGGCGGCCATCGTGGGTCTGGCCGCGATAGCCGTTGACGTTCTGCCCCAGCAGGGTGATCTCGCGCACGCCGTTTTCGGCCAGGTGGATGACTTCGGCCAGCACATCATCGAACGGGCGGCTGACTTCTTCGCCACGGGTATAGGGCACCACGCAGAACGTGCAGTATTTGCTGCAACCTTCCATGACCGAGACATAGGCGGTTGGGCCATCGATGCGCGGCTCGGGCAAGTGGTCGAATTTTTCGATTTCCGGGAACGACACGTCAACCTGGGGCAAGCGTGTGGTACGTGCGGCATCGATCATTTCTGGCAGACGATGAAGGGTCTGCGGGCCGAACACCACATCCACATACGGCGCACGCTTGCGAATCGATTCGCCTTCCTGGCTGGCTACGCAGCCGCCGACGGCGATGACCATGTCCGGCTTCAGGTCCTTCAATTCGCGCCAGCGGCCCAACTGGGAGTAGACCCGGTCCTGGGCGCGTTCGCGGATCGAGCAGGTGTTGAGCAGGATCACGTCAGCGTCTTCGGCACGCGCAGTGACCTCCAGGGCTTGATGTTCACCCAGCAGGTCGACCATGCGCGAGCTGTCGTACTCGTTCATCTGGCAACCGTGGGTTTCGATATAAAGCTTCTTGGCCATGGGAGATCATCAGGTAATTCGAAGAACCGCACATTATAGGGGGCTGGAGCGATGGATCCTAGCGTTCTCGGTCTGGGCGCTATGTTATAGTTTGCCCTTTCTTTACAACCTGTGGCTGTCCCCGCCGAAATGACCAAACGCGAAGCTCCGATCTACAAAGTGATCTTTCTCAACCAGGGCCAGGTATTCGAGATGTATGCCAAGCAGATCTACCAAAGTGATCTGTGGGGCTTTCTTGAAATTGAAGAATTTGTGTTCGGCGAACGCACTCAGGTGGTGGTCGATCCGAGCGAAGAAAAGCTCAAGGCGCAGTTTGAAGGTGTGGTGCGCAGTTTTGTGCCGATGCACTCAATCGTGCGTATTGATGAGGTCGAGCGCTTGGGCACGCCAAAGATCAGTGAAGCCCGAGGTGTCAGCAACGTGATGCCGTTCCCGATGCCGATGCCGGAAAAATAAGCCGGCGTTTCAGGGAAGTGGCGAGAAGGGCGTGCGTCCTTCGGCGGTCTGCAGTTCCAGCAGGTACTTGCGAAAGATCTGTCCCAGTACTTGGGTTGCCACTTCCAGGTCTTCACGCGGCATTTGCTCGGAGACTTCGTCAGCCAGGTCCAGGGCTTCTTCGGCACCGTTGACGGCGGCCATTTTCAGCACGATGTAGGCTTGCACGTTGTTGGCCGCAACACCTTCACCCTTGAAGAACATGCTACCCAGGCGGTATTGGGCTTGGGCATGGCCTTGTAGCGAGGCTTGCTCGAAATAGCTCAGGGCTTGTTTGAGGTCGCGTGGCGTGTTGGTGCCTTCGTAATAGAACTCACCGAGCTCGTATTGAGCTTGCGCATCGCCTTCCTGCGCCGCCTTCTGGCAGGTGGCCAAGGCTTGGGGCAGGTCTTCAGGCTGGGAATTGAGGGTGCAGCGGCCCGCTGCTGGAATCAGCAACGAGTTACCGCCTGCCAAGGCCAGCAGGGGCTGAAGAAGCAACAGGCAGCCCAGGGCGAGGGCGCGGCCGGTGCGGTTCATGGGGATCGACTTACCTCTGCAAAGCTGCGGCCAAAGTGTCTGGTGGCACATTATGGGATAAGCAACGCCTACCTTACAAAGTCTTTACTCGATTTTCTGCTTCGCCGGCGCCCACAGCAGATTCCTGTGGGCGCTGGCCTTGCCGGCGATGGGCTGCGAAAGCAGCCCCGGCAGGATCAATCCTTGAGTTTGGCGAACGCCCGCTCAGCGGCATCCAGGGTGATCTGCAGCTCGGTTTCGCCGTGAGCGATCGAGGTGAAACCTGCCTCAAAGGCGCTTGGCGCCAGGTATACGCCACCTTCGAGCATCAGGTGGAAGAAGCGCTTGAAGCGCTCGGCATCACTGGCCATCACATCATCAAAGGTAACGATGTCGTCAGCGCCGCTGAAGTACAGGCCGAACATGCCACCCGCCTGGGTGGTGACGAACGGAATGCCGGCGGCATCGGCGCGTTGCTGCAGGCCATCAAGCAGACGACTGGTGTAGGCGCTGAGCTCATCGTGGAAGCCCGGACGGCTGATCAACTTCAGGGTGGTCAGGCCGGCAGCCATGGCCAGCGGGTTGCCCGACAGGGTGCCGGCCTGATAGACCGGGCCCAGTGGTGCGATCTGCTCCATAATTTTGCGCTTGCCGCCGAAGCAGCCCACGGGCATGCCGCCGCCGACGATCTTGCCGAAAGTCGACAGGTCCGGAGTTACCCCGTAATGCGCTTGCGCGCCGCCCAGGGCAACACGGAAGCCGGTCATCACTTCGTCGAAGATCAGCACGACGCCGTGCTTGTCACACAGGCTGCGCAGGCCTTCGAGGAACCCAGGCGCTGGCGGCACGCAGTTCATGTTGCCGGCCACCGGCTCAACGATGATGCACGCCACTTCCTGGCCAACTTCAGCAAGCATTTGCTCGACGGCGCCGATGTCGTTGAACGGCAGGGTCAGGGTGTGCTTGGCAAACGCCGCCGGTACGCCAGCGGAGCTTGGCACGCCTTGGGTTAGCAGACCGGAGCCAGCTTTAACCAGCAGGCTGTCGGAGTGGCCGTGGTAGCAACCTTCGAACTTGATGATGCTGTCACGGCCGGTGTAGCCGCGGGCCAGGCGAATGGCGCTCATGGTCGCTTCGGTGCCGGAGCTGACCATGCGTACCATTTCCATCGACGGCACGATCGAGCAGACCAGGTCGGCCATCTCGGTTTCCATGGCCGTCGGTGCGCCGTAGGACAAACCGTGTTCGAGCTGTTTGCGCACCGAATCCAGTACGTCGGGGTGGCTGTGGCCAAGGATCATCGGGCCCCAGGAGCCGACATAGTCGACATAGCGCTTGTCATCTTCGTCGGTGACGTAGGCGCCTTCGGCATGTTTGAAGAACAGCGGCGTGCCGCCAACGCTCTTGAACGCCCGTACTGGCGAGTTGACGCCACCGGGGATGTGTTTCTGGGCGTTGGCGAACAGGATTTCGGAACGAGACATGATGGGCTCTCTCAATCAGGCAGATGCGAACAGGGCGTTGAAGGCGCGGGCACGGCGGGTAACTTCCTGCGTGCTGTCGGCGCCGAACAGGCCATGAATCACCGCCAGCAGGTCGGCGCCATGGGCGACCAGTGGGGCGGCGTTGTCCAGGGTGATACCGCCGATCACGCAGATCGGCAGTTTGAGCCGGGCGCGGGCTTGCTCCAGCAAAGTGAGATCGGCAGCTGGAACGCCCGGCTTGGTCACAGAATTGTAGAAACGGCCAAAGGCGACATAGCTGGCGCCTTCGCGGGCGGCCTGTTCGGCCAGCTCCAGTTGGGCGTGGCAAGTCGAGCCGATGATTGCTTCGCGGCCAAGCAGTGTACGCGCTGGTGTCAGCGGTCCGTCGGTCTGGCCCAGGTGGACGCCAACGCCCAGGCGGGCGGCCAGTTCGGCATCGTCGTTGATGATCAGGCGGGTCTTGTAGCGCGCACAGAGTTCAGCCAAGGCTTCGGCCTCGCGCAAGCGGCGGGCCTCGTCCTGGCTTTTGTCACGGTACTGCAGCAAGGTCACGCCGCCCTCAAGGGCGGCCTCGACATAGGGAAGAAACTTGCCGGCCAGCAATTGGCTGTCGGTAATGGCATACAGACCGCGTAGCTTCATCTAGGGGCCTCGGGCTCAGGAGCAGAAATCCAGGGGCAGGCGACGCGGCACAAATTGGCCTTTGCCCAGTTGTTCGGCATCGCGCAGGGTTCGCCAGGTGTAGTCCAGAGCCGAGCGTACGGCGCTTTGCAGTTGTTCGCCAAGGGCCAGGCGACCGGCCAGGGTGCTGGCCAGGGTGCAGCCCGAGCCGTGGTAGCTGCCCGGCAGGCGCTGGCAAGTCCAGGTATGACGCTGACCGTCGCGGCTGTACAGGCGATTGTGGATTTCGTGCTCGTCACCGTGACCGCCGGTGATCAGCAGGTGTCTGACAAAAGGCAGCAGTTTTTCTGCGCACTCGTCCGCCGTGCCTTCAGGCAGTTCAGCCAGGATGCGCGCTTCGGGCAGGTTCGGGGTAGCGATGGTTGCCAGTGGTAAGAGGCGTTCGCGCATGGCATAACCGACCTCATCCTTGCCCAGGCGGCCACCGCCGCCAGCGCGCAGTACCGGGTCGCAGACCAGCGGCAGATGCGGGTGGGCACTGAGCAGTTCGACGACGGTGTCGACCATTTCCAGTGAGCCGAGCATGCCCAGCTTGACGGCCGCTACCGTCGAATCGGCAAGAACGGCGTTGGCTTGGGCCAGCACCCACTCGCGGTCGAGCACGCGGAAGTCACTGACATTGACGGTATCCTGCACGGTCAGGGCGGTCACAGCGGGAGCGGCGTGACAGCCTTGGGCGATCAGGGCTTCGATATCTGCCTGCAAGCCGGCGCCGCCACTGGGGTCGTGGCCGGAGAGACAGAGGACAACGGGGCGGGAGCTGTAGGTATTCATGGTGCGCGAGCTTACCACCAAACGCTTTTGTCGGGTCTGCCCCGGCGCCAAGCTTTTTTGATCAAGTGGTCAGGAAAATGTTTTTGTAATCGCTGAAAGTGCCGTGCTAGAGCCTTTTGTTTAAAATTTTAAGTGGCTTCTGGCAGCCCTGAAAAGCTATGCTAGAGTGCTCGAATAAACCGATAACGGTTAATCCGGATCGCGTCACCTCAAACGGACAGGAGGCCACCGCGACACGACCGGAATAGACCATGCTGGGGCTGTATGCGCTATTTGCTGATTGTTGTGCTGAGCTGGTTGCCACTCCTGGCCACAGCGGTCGATTTCGACGACTCAACGCGCAGCCTGCCCTTGGGGCGGGTGATGCAGGTGTTTGAGGATCGCGATGGCAATGCCAGTATTGCGCAGGTGAGCGCCCCGTCGTTCAGCGAGCATTTCCGCCCCCATCACTCTGACGTGTTGAATGCCGGTTACTCAACTTCGGTGTTCTGGATACGCCTCGACCTGCGTTACAACGCCTTGCCTGGCGCCGCGCCGCGCAGCTGGTTGCTGGAGCTGGCCTACCCACCGCTCGATCATCTGGAGCTGTACCTGCCGGACAGCACGGGGGCCTTCCGGCTCGCGCAGCGCACCGGTGACGCACTGCCTTATGCCAGTCGCCAGATCGAGCAGAACAACTACCTGTTCGAGTTGCCCTTTAATCCAGGGCAAACCACCACCGCGTACTTACGCTTGCACAGCCAAGGTTCGGTCCAGGCGCCGCTGACCTTGTGGTCCACCGACGCGTATCTGGAAGCGCAGCCGACACGCCTGTATGTCCTCGGACTGATCTATGGCGTGTTGCTGGGGATGCTGGTCTACAACCTGTTCATCTACCTGAGCGTACGCGACACCAGCTACCTCTATTACATCCTCTATATCGCCTCTTTCGGCCTTTACCAGGTGTCGGTCAACGGCGCCGCTGTCGCGTACTTCTGGCCTGACAACCCCTGGTGGGCAAATGCCGCCACGCCTCTGTTCATCGGCGCCTCGGGGTTGTTCGGTTGCCAGTTCGCTCGTAGCTTCCTGCAAATGGCTCAGCACAGTCGGGCGTTCGATGGCCTGCTCAAAGTGCTGATGGCCAGCGGTGCCCTGGTTATGCTGCTGTCGCTGATCAGCAGTTACGGCATCGCCCTGCGCCTGGCCACGGCCCTGGCCTTGGTGTTTACCGTGAGTATCTTCGCTGCCGGGGTGTACGCCTGGTGGCGTGGCCTGCGGGTGGCGCGTTACTTTATCATCGCCTGGTCAGCCTTCCTGCTCGGGGGGCTGCTCAACACGTTGATGGTGTTGGGTTACCTGCCCAATGTGTTCCTGACGATGTATGCCAGCCAGATCGGCTCGGCGTTGGAAGTGTGCCTGCTGTCGTTGGCGCTGGCCGATCGCATCAACAGCATGCGTAATCAGCAGGCCCAGGCTTTGCGCGATACCGGGCGGGCGCTGGAGGTGCTCAACCAGCAATTGGCCAACAGCAACCGTTTGAAGGACGAATTCCTCGCCACCGTGACCCATGAGCTGCGCACGCCGATGAATGGTGTGATCGGTTCGCTGGAGCTGATGCAGACCGTGCCCATGGGCGGCGAGTTGGCTCAATACCAGCACACCGCCAGCTCCGCCGCCCAGGACATGATGGGTATGGTCGACGACATCCTCATCCTCACCGAACTGCAGGCCGGACGTTTGAGTGCGCAGAATGCGCCGTTTGGTCTACGCAGCCTCCTGCAGGAGTTACGTGCCAAGTACGCGGCTGCGGCATTGAGCAAGGGGCTGTACCTGACACTGGACACACCAGCCGATTTGCCCGAGATGCTGGTTGGTGACCGGCACAAGCTGGCCCTCTGTATCAGTTATCTGCTCGACAACGGGATCAAATTTACCCATCAGGGTGGGGTGATGCTGCAGGTTCGTGGGCGCTTGCAAGGGCCCGATCTGCTTGGTCTAACCATCAGCGTCAGCGACAGTGGCATTGGTTTCGACCGTTTGGCCGAGCCGGGGCTATATCAACGTTTCTTCCAGGTTGATGGTTCGATGAGCCGCCAATACGGTGGCCTGGGTATCGGTTTGGCTATTTGCCGGCAACTGGCCGAACTGATCGGCGCGCGTCTGCAACATGAGTCTAACCCAGGGCAGGGCAGCCGCTTTGAACTGGGCCTGAGTCTGGCCTTGAGCCAACCGCATGCACTGGCCAGGCCAGGGCTAAATCGCAGCTAGTTAGGCGTTTTTGTCACTTTGACCGGGGGGCGGGGCGTGATTCACTGAATTTTCAGTCACGTCAGATCCAGGAGGCCCCCTGATGAACCTGCACCAGTACGCTGAAACCCATGAAGTCACCAACCAGCCGCCAGCGCTGGATGGCGCCAACCTCTATCGCATCGACCTGCCGTTGCAGCAATGGTCGCGGCACTATGGGGCAGGCTGGGCTGAGGCTCGGATTGATGCGTACGGGGCACTGGCTGGCGGGCCGTTGATGGCAGCAGGTTTTTTGGCCAATCAACACAAGCCGCAGTTCAGCAGTCATGACCGCTATGGTCACCGAATTGATCTGGTGGAGTTTCATCCGGCCTACCACGAGCTTATGCGCACCGCCATCGAACACGGCTTGCCGTCGCTGCCTTGGACCGAACCGCGCCAAGGTGCTCATGTTGCCCGCGCCTCAATGACCTATCTGCACAGCCAGGCCGAAGCGGGCAGCGGCTGTCCGCTGACCATGACCTTTGCCGCCGTACCCGCGCTTAAATTGCAGCCGGAACTGGCCGAATATTGGCTGCCTAAGGTACTGGCTACCGAGTACGACCCACGCAACATCGGTGACCGGCACAAGGTCGGGGTTACCCTGGGCATGGCCATGACCGAAAAACAGGGCGGCACCGATGTCCGCGCCAATACCACTCGCGCCTATCCCGTGGGGACGCCGGGGCCGGGGCAGGCGTACGAACTGGTTGGGCATAAATGGTTCTGTTCGGCACCGATGTGCGATGCCTTTCTGACCTTGGCGCAGACTGACAAAGGCCTGAGTTGTTTCTTATTGCCGCGCCATCGCCCGGATGACAACCGCAACCAGTTCTACATTCAGCGTCTGAAGAACAAGCTCGGCAACTGTTCCAATGCCTCCAGCGAAGTGGAATTCCGCGGCGCCTTGGCCTGGATGATTGGTGAGGAAGGCCGCGGGGTGCCGACCATCATCGAAATGGTGGCCATGACCCGTTTCGATTGCATGGTCGGCTCCAGCGCGCTGATGCGCCAGGCCCTGACCCAGGCGGCGCACCACTGTGCCCATCGCCAGGTCGGTGGACGCCTGCTGGCCGAACAGCCATTGATGCAGAATGTCCTCGCCGATCTGGCCCTGGAGAGCGAAGCGGCGCTGGCTCTGAGCCTGCGCATGGGGCATGCCCTTGATCAGCCGGATGACGCCCAGCAAGCACGCTTTGCCCGCCTGGTAACTGCGGTGGGTAAATATTGGATCTGCAAGCGTGCGCCGGCCATGATCAACGAAGCCGCTGAGTGCATGGGTGGTGCTGGTTATGTCGAAGACAGCATCCTGCCGCGCTTGTACCGTGAGGCCCCGGTCAACTCGACCTGGGAAGGCTCGGGCAATGTGCAATGCCTGGATGTGCTGCGCGCCCTGTCCAAGGAACCAGGTGTGCTGGATGCCTTGTTCGATGAGCTGGGTGACGGGCATGGCGATCCCCGGCTGGCCGCGCACATTGGCAACCTCAAGGCGGCGTTTACCGACACGGGTGATATCCAATACCGCGCCCGCCAGCTCACCGAAGACATCGCTTTGGGCCTGCAGGCCAAGTTGTTGCTTGAGGCCGGCAATGCCACCGTCAGCGATGCGTTCATCGGCAGCCGCCTAAGCGGTAGTGGCCGCGTCTATGGCGTGCTGCCACGAGGCATCAATGTTGGCGAACTGGTGGCACGCTCGACGCCAAACTGGCCGCTCTAACATGCGTGCCTTTGCCTGAATATATAGGCAAGATGGGCGCATGCATGTCAGACAGGAAGTACATTGTGAGCCGTACTGATGAAGTCTTCGTTGTCGTAGAAACCGCCGAGCAGGCTGTCGATCGTTTGGCCAGCCTGCACGAGCAATCCACTGCGGCCTTGAGCCTGGCGCTCAAGCGCTACCTCAAGGACCGCACCGAGCCCACTGGCGAAGAGCGCGCGTTGTTTCGTTACCCGGAACTGCGTCTGACCTATCAGTACCATGGTGAGGTGCCGGCGATTACCCGCGCCTACGCCAAGGTTCAGTTGCCGGGCACCTACAGTGTCACCGTCACCCATCCCGGCGCTTTCCGTGGCTATCTGCTGGAGCAGCTTAAGCCGCTGATGCGCGACTTTACCGTCACTGTCGAAGTCGGCGTCAGTCAGCAGAACATCCCCTATCCCTATGTGGTCGAACAGGGTGATGAGCTGGCGGGTACCGGCATTACCGCAGCGGCGCTGGCACGGGTTTTCCCGAGCACCGATCTGTCGGCCGCCACTGATGGCATCGCCGATGGTTTGTATGACTGGGCTAACGTTGATCCTTTGCCGCTGGCACTGTTCGATGCGGCGCGGGTGGACTTCTCCTTGCGCCGCCTGGTGCACTACACCGGCAGCGACTGGCGCCATGTGCAGCCCTGGATCCTGCTGACCAACTACCACCGCTATGTCGACCAGTTCGTCAGCCATGGCCTGGAACGCCTGCGTGATGACCCACGGTTCGTGCGCATGGTGCTGCCGGGCAATGTGATCATTGAAAAGGCTATGGACAACGGTGAGGCCCAGGCGCTGGTAGCGGGCGTGGTCTGGCACCGCTATCAGATGCCGGCTTATCACCTGATCGCCGCCGATGGCGATGGCATCACCCTGGTCAATATCGGCGTCGGCCCTTCCAACGCCAAGAACATCACCGACCACCTGGCGGTACTGCGCCCGCATTGCTGGTTGATGATCGGTCACTGCGGCGGCTTGCGGCAGTCGCAGACCATTGGCGATTACGTGTTGGCCCATGCGTACATGCGTCGTGACGGCATTCTTGATCGGGTGGTGCCGCCGCATATCCCGATTCCGGCCCTGGCCGAGGTGCAATTGGCACTGCAGGAAGCGGCGGCGCAAGTCACTGGCGAGCGCGGCGAGGAGCTGAAGAAACGCCTGCGGACCGGCACCGTGCTGACCTACGATGATCGTAACTGGGAGTTGCGCTGGGCTCAGGAACGGCCGCTGATCAACCTGTCGCGTGCGGTGGCGGTCGACATGGAAAGCGGCACCATTGCTGCTCAGGGTTACCGCTTGCGGGTACCGTATGGGACCTTGCTCTGCGTTTCCGACAAGCCGTTGCACAGTGAAATCAAGCTGCCAGGTGCAGCGAATGCCTTCTACAATCGGGCCGTCAGCCAGCACCTGAAAATCGGTATCGCCGCCCTCGACTTGCTGCGCACCGAGCTGCATTCGCTGCACTCGCGTAAACTGCGCAGTTTTGACGAGCCGCCGTTCCGCTGAGGCCCCATGCCGTTACCCCCACGCTCCAAGCCGCGTAAACCTGCGGCCAAACCCCTCGGCCCGCGTCGCCTACCCAAGGCGCCGCCGGCCGAGCCGCGGTTGATCCTATTCAACAAACCATTCGACGTCCTGACCCAGTTCAGTGATGGCGAAGGGCGCGCGACACTCAAGGACTTTATTGATATTCCCGGCGTCTATCCGGCCGGGCGTCTGGATCGTGACAGTGAAGGTTTGCTGTTGCTGACCAATGACGGCCAGCTACAGGCGCGCATTGCCGACCCCAAGCACAAGTTGGCGAAAACCTATTGGGTGCAGGTGGAGGGAGAGCCAAGCGAGGAGCAGTTGCAGCGTTTGCGCGATGGCGTCGACCTCAACGATGGCCCCACCTTGCCTGCCCAGGCCCGGCAGCTCGAAGAACCGCAGCTGTGGCCACGCAACCCACCGGTGCGCTTTCGCAAGAGCGTGCCGACCAGTTGGCTGGAATTGGTGATCAAGGAAGGGCGTAACCGTCAGGTACGGCGCATGACCGCCGCTGTCGGTCTGCCGACCCTGCGCCTGGTTCGGGTGCGGATCGGCGACTGGACCCTGGAGGGTCTTGACCAAGGGCAGTGGCGGGAAGTGCCAGCTAGGCGCTAGACGCCTTCGATGTAGCCGATCACCACGCTCTTGATGATGAAGGCGAGGATGCCCAGGCCCAGGACGAAAAACAGGATGAAAGTGCCGAACTTACCGGCCTTGGATTTCTTCGCCAGGTCCCAGACGATAAAACCCATGAAACCAATCAGGATGGTGACCAGGATGGTCATCATCCACTCTTCGAACAACGCAGGATCCATCGATACTCTCCGGCAAGTTGAGGCGCGCAATTATACGCCTCGGCTGCAGGTCTGACTAACGCAGGTGCGTCAGCGGTAGTTCGGTGCTGGCCAGCACCTGATTAAGCACAAAGCTTGAACGCACGCTGGTGACGCCTTCTATGCGGGTCAGGTGGCCCAGCAGCAGCTTCTGATAGTGATCCATGTCCGGCACCACAACCTTGAGCTGATAGTCGGCATCCATCCCGGTAACCAGGCTGCATTCAAGCACCTGGGGCAGGTTGCGGATGGCTGTTTCGAACGCTTCGAAACGCTCGGGGGTGTGGCGGTCCATGCCGATCAGGACATAAGCCGTAAGGCTCAAGCCCAGCTTCTTGCGGTCCAGCAAGGCTACTTGGCGGGCGATGTAGCCATCATCTTCCAGTTGCTTGACTCGGCGTGAGCAGGGCGAGGGCGACAGGCCAATGCGTTCGGCCAACTCCTGGTTGGAGATACGCGCATCGCGTTGCAATTCGGCAAGAATGCTCAGGTCGTAGCGGTCCAGTTTGCTCATGGAACATGCCTTTTCTGTTTCGATTGCGTTGAATTATCAATCCTTGGGTAAAAATTGCGCAAGTGGTATTTGATTGAGCAATCTTAGCAATCCTCTGCCGCCGCTCTAGCCCTATGCTTACACACAGAATCACTGCCCGGACATCAGTCCAGTGCAGCTGGCCTTATCGGGGCAGCTGCGGCCAGCAACCCAACAGGGTTGTGCTTGGCCCCCGGGCTACACACTGTTCACAAGACAGCGTGAGGTGAGCCGACGTCACAAGCGTCGAGCACGGACAAAATTCTCAAAGGGAGACCTCAGGTCTCCCTTTTTTATTGCCTGCGATTTTTACTTCTGCGGCCGATATCCCTTGTCAGACAGCCTGATCGATTGACCCAGGCGACCTTCAACATGCCCAGAGGAACAGCATGAAGTCGACTATCTGGCATTTGCTCGGGATAGGTTTGTTATGCAGCAGCCTGCCGGTATTGGCTGAAGAGCAGGGCGGCTCACCGCTGCAGTCGCGCCCGGATGAGGTGCACCAGACCCAGGATCCGCGTACCGGCTACTACCAGGACATTCCTCGGCGCTATGAAAGCCATGGCCGGCAAGATCACGGCTACATGCCGCCGCCTTATGGTGCGCGGGTTAAACGTTTGCCACGCAACGCCCG
This sequence comes from Pseudomonas sp. S06B 330, assembly GCF_002845275.2. Lineage (NCBI taxonomy): Bacteria > Pseudomonadati > Pseudomonadota > Gammaproteobacteria > Pseudomonadales > Pseudomonadaceae > Pseudomonas > Pseudomonas tussilaginis. Next base: position 828,582 of record NZ_CP088149.1, read on the forward strand.
TGAGGTGTGGGTCGGGAATGTCTTGTTCTTTCAGGCAGCGGGCACGTTTTATCAGTATCTGGAGCACAGTCGTGAGTACGTTGTGGTCCACCCGCCGGTTCAGGCGAGGGGTGGTTATGATGTGATCGCCTACCCGGCTACGGGGCAGTACCCTGAGCAAGTCGACCGTGACCACTATGAGTGCCATCGCTGGGCGGTGCAACGGACTGGCTTCGACCCGGCGAAAGCACGCTATGCACCGGCGGCCCAGGTGGCGGACAGCTATCGGCGGGCATTGGGTGCTTGCTTGAGTGGTCGCGGGTACACTGTCAACTGACTGCGTCGGGCCATGAAGTGCAGATGCCTTGGTCTGTTTTTGTGGGAGCTGGCCTTGCCAGCGATGCAGGCACTGCGTAACAACTGGCACCACGCCGATGCCATCGCCGGCAAGGCCGGTTTCCACAACGGTCCTATTGCACCGGATCAGCGTGCACCAGCACTTCTGCCTTTGGGTACTTGCCATGGATTGCCGCCGCTGCCTGATCACACAGGGCATGGGCCTGGGTCAGCGGCAAGTCGCCAGGCAATTCCAGGTGCACCTGCACGAACCAATGGCTGCCCGAGACCCGAGTGCGCAAGTCATGCGCACCGCGTACACCGGGCACACTGCAGGCCAGCGCCAGCATCTGTTCACTGATATCGCCAGGAAGAGCCTGATCCATCAGGATCGCCGAGCTTTCCCGGGCGATCTGCAGCGCGCTCCAGAGGATGTACAGGGCAATCCCCAGGCCGAAGAAGGCATCCAGTTGTGGCCAACCCAGGCGCGCAAGTACCAGGGCAAGCAGGATACTGGCATTGAGCAGTAAGTCGGAACGGTAGTGCAATGAGTCGGCACGCACCGCCGTGGAGCCGGTGATTCGTACCACCCGGGCCTGTAGCATCAGTAAGGCCACAGTCAGCGCCAATGACAGCAGCATCACGGCAATGCCGATGGCGGTGTCGCCTAGTGGCTGCGGGTTCTGCAAACGCTCCACTGCCTGCACACCAATCAACACGGCGCTGACACCAATGAACAGCGCTTGGGCCATTCCCGCCATGGCTTCAGCCTTGCCGTGGCCGTAAAGGTGATCGTCATCTGCTGGACGCAAGGCGTAATGCACGGCGAGCAAGTTGAGGAACGAAGCGACGCCATCGAGGGCCGAGTCGGTCAAGCCGGCCAGCAAGCTGACCGAGCCACTGAGCCACCAGGCCACCGCCTTGGTCAGGATCAGGATACTGGCCACGGCCAACGACGCGCGGGTGGCCAAGCGCAGCAGGCGTTGATGTTCAGCCGAGGGTGTCATGCTGCTGGTAGCTTCCTCTGTGAATTCAGGCGGTGGGCTTGAGGCCGTACATCGCCAGTTGTTCAACGCTGCCCTTATGCATGATCAGACGTGGGTCGTTCAGCGGCAGGCGCTGGCCCAGTTCGCTTTCGAGGATAGCCTGCAGCTTGCGGTTGTCGACCTTGCCGTCGGCACTGATCGCTTGGTTGAGCTTCTCGGGCGCGACCTGAGCCGATTTACCCCCTGGCAGGTAGATGGCGCCTGTGGCGAAGTCGACACCGAACGCAATCAGGCCTGGCAGTACATAGAACAAGATACCAATAGCATCCATGGCGGCGACCACCGGATCAATCTTGCCCTCAATTTGGCCGCGCCGGTCGGGGTAGAAGATCGTGCCACAGGCCGTCAGTTGGGTCAGCAGGGTGGCAACCAGAACGCTGCCAATGACACGAGAAGGAATACGCATGGAAATCTCCGGAATGAGGGCCACAAAGATACAGGCAATGAGCCGGTATCTACAGCTAAGACCATGATAGGCCGGACTCGGTTCGCCGTTATACTCGGCGCATTGTTTGAGGGCTACCATGATTTCGTTACCTATCGATGCTGTAATACCAGCCTTGCGTGAAGCGCTGAACCTGCGCCATGAAACCGTGCTGGAGGCACCGCCAGGAGCCGGTAAGACCACTCGTGTACCGCTGGCACTACTCAATGAGCCATGGCTGGCAGGGCAGACCATTCTCATGCTCGAACCACGCCGTCTGGCCGCACGGGCTGCCGCAGAGCGCCTGGCCAGTGAGCTGGGTGAGCAGGTCGGGCAAACGGTAGGCTATCGAATTCGCCTCGAGAGTAAGGTCGGCCCCACTACCCGCATCGAAGTGGTGACCGAAGGTATCCTCACCCGCCGCTTGCAGGCTGACCCTGCACTTGAAGGCGTTGGTCTGCTGATCTTCGACGAGTTTCATGAGCGTAGCCTTGATGCTGACCTTGCTCTGGCCTTGAGCCTCAATGGCCGAGAACTGCTGCGAGATGACCCGCCGCTGAAGATTCTGTTGATGTCGGCAACGCTCGAAGGCGAGCGCTTGTCGAGCTTGCTGGGTGACGCGCCGGTGATCAGCAGTGAGGGGCGTATGTACCCGGTCGAGGTACGCTGGGGGCGGCCGTTCCAGCCCGGCGAATTCATCGAGCCGCGGGTGGTTGATTGCGTGTTGCAGGCTATCGCCGATGAGTCGGGTAGTGTGCTGGTGTTTCTTCCTGGCCAGGCTGAAATTCGTCGGGTCCACCAGCACCTGCAGGAGGCGCTGACTGATCGCCAGGACCTGCTCCTGTGCCCCTTGCACGGTGAACTGGACCTCAATGCCCAGCGGGCGGCTATTGATGCTGCACCAGCAGGTAAACGCAAAGTGGTATTGGCCACCAACATCGCTGAGACCAGTTTGACTATTGATGGCGTGCGGGTGGTGGTGGATGCTGGGCTGGCGCGGGTGCCGCGTTTTGATCCGGGCAGCGGCATGACCCGACTCGACACCCAGCGTATTTCTCGCGCCAGTGCCACCCAGCGTGCCGGGCGTGCGGGGCGCCTTGAGCCCGGTGTGTGCTATCGATTGTGGTCTGAGGCTCAGCACGATCAATTTGCGGCTTATGGCACAGCAGAAATCCTCCAGGCGGACCTCGCCGGGTTGGCTTTGCAGCTATCGCGTTGGGGGGTAACGCCTGATCAACTGCGCTGGCTTGATCAGCCACCGCCCGCCGCTTTCGCCCAAGCCCTGGACTTGTTGCAGCGTCTGGGGGCGTTCAAAGCTGACAGTAAAGACAACCTCAGTGACCATGGTCAGGCCATGGCCGAACTGCCGGCGCATCCGCGCATCGCCCATCTGTTGCTGCGTGGTCAGGACTTGGGCCTGGCAGGCATGGCGTGTGAGGTGGCCGCGCTACTCGGCGAGCGCGATATTCTACGTGGTGGGGGCGCAGACCTGCACAACCGCCTGGCCTTGCTCAGTGGTGAAACCCGGGCGAGCAAAGGCGGGCAGGGCGGGTTGCAGCGTGCCCGACAATTGGCCCGGCAGTATCGCGGTTACCTGCGTGGCAGTGCACGCTCAGCGGTTGTCGATCCTGAACATCCGCGCTGGTTGGGAGCCCTGTTGGCGCTAGCCTATCCGGACCGTGTCGCCCAGCAACGTCGGGCGGGCGGTGCTGAGTACCGCTTGGCCAACGGTCGTGCGGCGCTGTTTGGCGAGCCTGATGCACTGATGAAGTGCCCGTGGCTGGTGATCGCCGACCTGGGCAGCCGTCAGGGCCAGCGTGAGGAACGTATCTATTTGGCCGCCGAGTTCGATCCGGCCTTGTTCGACGGGGTGCTGGCCGAACAAGTGCGAAGCCTGGACATCCTCGATTGGGATGAACGCGAGAATGTGCTGCGCGCCGAGCGTCAGCGCAAAGTCGGTGAGTTGGTGCTCAGCCGGGAGCCGTTGACCGGCTTGGACGAAGACGCTCGCGCCCGAGCACTGTTGGCGTTGGTGCGGCGCAAGGGCTTGGAGCTGCTGTCCTGGACCCCGGAATTGCGCCAATGGCAGGCGCGTGTGGCGCTGCTGCGCCAGCTGGATCTGCAGGCCGGAAACAGCAGTGAATGGCCAGACCTGAGTGATTGCGCGTTGTTGGCGAGTTTGCAGGACTGGCTACAACCCTACCTGGGTAAAGTCACTCGCCTGAGTCATTTCGCCCAACTCGACCTGTCATCAATCCTGCGGAATCTGCTGCCCTGGCCCTTGCCTCAGCGACTGGATGAGTGGGCACCGGTACACTTGAATGTGCCTTCGGGGTCGAACATCCGCCTGGATTACAGTGCAACGCCCCCTATTCTCGCCGTGCGTCTGCAGGAGTTGTTCGGCCTGGCCGACACCCCGCGCATTGCTCAAGGTCGCCAGCAAGTACTGCTGCACTTGTTGTCGCCGGCGCGTCGGCCGGTGCAAGTAACCCAGGACCTGGCCAACTTCTGGCGCACGACGTATGCCGACGTGAAAAAGGACCTCAAGGGCCGCTATCCGAAACACTATTGGCCGGATGATCCCCTGGTGGCAGAGGCAACAGCACGAGCAAAACCACGGCGAACCTGAAGCTTGCGTTCTTGGTGAGAGCGAAGGACGGACAGCCATCAGGCGACCTGGTCTGATGGCTGGTTTGTACACTACTGCAATGAGCCCATAACGATTCCGTCAGCCGATTCGTTCGACCAGAAACTCATGGGTTTCACCATCTTTGACGTTCAGGAGGAAGAACGTTCCTCGTTCGTGATGAGGGGCATCGAGGATCGTTTTGACCTGATGCCCCTGGTGATCGCGCCAGCGACACACCAGCCCGTTCTCTGTCCAGGCCAACGGCTCGAACTTCCAGAAATCCGTGACCTGCGCTTGTTCGTACAGTCCCAAGTAGCCATTACGGCTGATGCCAAGTTTCTTCGCAGCATTTCGCCCTGTGCCGGAGATATTGAAGTGCAGACGATTTTCGGTCTGGGAATGAAAGACGAAGTTGAGCACGGGTGATTCTTCTTTGCCGCCTGCCTGGAGCCAGTCGCTTTCAGGGGTGATGCCCCAGGTGAACTTGTCAGAAGATTGACTGAGGCGCAGGGGGATTTTGCGTCCGGCGTCGAGGAGGTAGATTCTGCCTTGAAATGACGAGATCTCTTCGGCGTACAGCATTGTGGTATGAGTTTCGGTCATGGTGATTTCCTTATCCTTTCAACTTTCGGGTTTCAGAGGTGCGCGCAGCGCTTGGCTGCAGCGCACGCATTGTGAAATCCGGTGAGCGGATATTGGAGACCGAAAACTTTCCTTCTCAGGACGTTGGCGGCTGCTCGGCAGGCTCGCTGATCAGCATGAACAGACGGAACATCACCACGGTACTGAACAGCTGTAAGAAGCTGTTGCCGCTGTCCAGCGCCAGTTCTAGCAAGGGCGACGGCTCAGGGACGAGCATCTGGCTCAGGCCATCAACCAGCCACAACGGCGCAAGAACGCCGAGGATACAGGTGAGGATTCGCCAGAAATTGCCGGTGGTCATCTGAAAACTTTCGCGCATCGCGGCAATCGGTGGCAAGCCGCGCAGCACCAGCAGGTACTCGGCGAACACCAGGTTGACCATCACCCAGATGCCGGGAAGGATAAACAGTGCAGCACCGGCCATGATCAGCAGCGAACTGAGCATCACCATCAGGGCAAACGATGGCCACAGGCGCAACGCCATGGCCAGCAGGTTGCGCTTGAGTGGGGTGTAACCGTTGCTGCGGGTGTCGAGGTAGAGAATCAGTGCGGCACTGTACAGTGGGTAGAACAACAGGCTGGCGAGCATGCCGTAGGCCTGTGACGCGTCCTTGCCCAGTTGCTGGTAGAGCAACTGGGTGAACAGGGCTTCGAGCACCACCAGTGGCAGGCAGAGCTGAACAATGCTCAGCAGGTGGCGGCGAAAGAAATACAGGGAGTCACGCAAAACACTGAGCGGATTCATCGGTCGATATCGTATTGGCAAAAAGCAGGGCGTAACTTTAGCCCAGCTAGCACTTAACCTGAAGAAAGTTTCATCGCGCCTTGTGTTGAATCCACGGCCCAGACACCCCATTTTCAGTGAACCTGAATTCCCCGGCTTTTGTATGAGGTTGCCCATGAACAGTGAAGAACAAACCCTGATCGATGGCCTGTTCGGCCGACTCAGGCAAGCCGAAGACCCAGCCGTGCCCCGCGACGCTCAGGCCCAGGCGCGAATCGCCGAGCACCTGCAACAGCAACCTTCGGCACCTTATTACATGGCCCAGGCGATTTTGGTTCAGGAGGCTGCACTCAAACGTCTGGACGAGCAGAACAAGCAACTGCAGGCCGAACTGAAGCAGGCGAAGGCGCAAGTCGCGGCCACTGCGCCGAGCAACAGTGGTGGTTTTCTGTCGAGTATCTTCGGCAGTGGCTCTCGTGATCCGCAGCCGCTGCAGTCACAAGCGCCGGCCAGTGCCTCAAGCCGTGGCGGCTGGCGTGAACCGTCGCGTTCGTTCAATCAGCCAGGTTTCACCGGCCAGCAGGGTTTTAACGCAGCGCCTGCCCAGGCACCACGCGGTGGTGCGAGCAGTTTCCTTGGGGGTGCGCTGCAGACCGCTGCGGGCGTGGCAGGCGGCGTCATGCTGGCCCAGGGTATTAGCAGCCTGTTCAACCATAACGCGCAGCCAGAAGAGGTGGTGGAGGTGATCAAGGAAGAGCCTGCACCTGCCAGCGACAGTGGTGGCTGGGGCAGCAATGATGACCAGCGTCTGACCGCCGACAACAGTGACTACGGCAGCGATCAGGGTGGCTTCATGGACGCTGATTACGGCAGTGATGACAGCGGTTTCTTCGACGGCGACGACAGCTTCGTCTGAGCGCACATACCCGCACCGCCTCCAGGCTGGCATACTGGGCGCCGAAACGGCCCCGGTGTGCGGAGGCCGGCAACCGCGCCGCGGCGCCATGAGGAAAAACGGTGAAGAAGATCGCGGTATTCGCCGACGTGCAGAACCTCTACTACACCGTGCGCCAGGCCTATGGCTGTCATTTCAATTATGCCGCGCTCTGGGCTGACATCAGCCAGCATGGGCAGATTGTCGAGGCGGTGGCCTATGCCATCGATCGCGGCGACAGCAAGCAGCAGCAGTTTCAGCAGATCCTGCGTAACCTCGGTTTCACGGTCAAACTCAAACCTTACATTCAACGCAGCGATGGCTCGGCCAAGGGCGATTGGGATGTGGGTATCACCCTGGACGTGATCGACGCCGCTGCACGGGTCGATGAAGTGGTGCTGGCGTCCGGTGACGGAGATTTTGACCTGTTGCTGGAGCGGGTAATCAGTCGTCACGGCATCGAAGCCGTTGCCTATGGCGTTCCAGGCCTGACCGCCAATTCACTGATTCGCGCTGCCAGTCGTTATGTGCCCATCGAGGGCGGCCTGTTGCTCAGGCACTAGGTTTTACTGAGGTTTTGTTTTGGAACGTATTGCTGTCATCGACTTTGAAACCACGGGCATTTCGCCGGGGGCCAATTGCCGCGCCACTGAAGTGGCAGTGGTCATGCTTGAGCAGGGGCGCATCGTCGAACGCTACCAGAGCCTGATGAACGCAGGGTTGTCAGTGCCGGCTTTTGTAGCGAGCCTTACCGGCATCACCACGTCCATGCTGCGCAGCGCCCCGCCGATTGCCCGGGTGATGAACGAAGTGGCCGAGTTCGTCGGGGAAACGCCGATGCTGGCGCACAACGCGTCGTTCGACCAGAAGTTCTGGGACTACGAGCTGGCGCAGATCGGTCGCAGTCGCAATCAACACTTTGCCTGTTCGATGTTGTTGGCTCGACGCTTGATGCCGACAGCACCCAACCACAAGCTTGGCACCCTGACCCGCTGGGCTGGCTTGCCAGACACCGGCACCGCGCACCGGGCCATGGCGGATGCGGAAATGGCCGCCAACCTCGCTCAACACCTGGCTGGGCAGTTGCTTGCGCAAGGCGTCAATGCGGTGTCCCACCAGTTGCTGTGCCGTTTGCAGAAGGTCCCGGCAGCGAAGGTGGCTCAAGCGCTACAGGCCTACCGCTAGGTTTTTCTGCCGTTGTGCTCAAGGTGGCCCAGCGGCAAGCGCTGTTCCACTGCGCTGGAGAGAATGATCGAGGTCTTGCTGAACCCGAATTGGGCGATGCGGTTGATCAACGCTTCCAGCTCCGGCATTGAGCTCACTGCGGCCTTCATGATCACACAAGGATCGCCAGTGACCCGGTGGCATTCGGTCAATTGCGGGATCTGGGTGAGCTCTTCGTACGTCTGCTGATTACCATGACTGGCCAAGCGCAGTTCAATAACGCACTGGATTGGCAAGCCGATTTTCTCCAGATCGACCTTTGCCTGGTAGCCGGTGATCACACCGCTGGCCTCAAGTTTGGCCACTCGTTCGGCGACTGCTGGAGCAGACAGGTTGACCTTGCGCGCAAGCTCGGCAAACGAGGCGCGGCCGTTTTCCAGCAAGGCACTGAGGAGTATTCGATCGTACTTGTCCATGGCATTTCTCAAGGTCATGCTGAATCAAAGGTTAAGGGTTAGAAGAACCGTTGTTTCAAAAGTGTATGGTTCGTTTAAACAGGTTTTGTAACTTATGTTTACGCATATGCCTTTCTAAACTAAACCTCCCGTTAACAGAATTCGAGCCTCCCATGTCTGCCCCTCGTCGCTTTCCCCTGGTTTTGATCGGCGCCTTTCTCGCGCTGTACCTGGTATGGGGCTCGACCTACCTGGTTATTCGCATTGGTGTCGAGTCCTGGCCACCGCTCCTGATGGCAGGCGTGCGCTTTTTGATTGCCGGAACGCTGCTGTACGGCTTCTTGCGCTGGCGCGGGGTGCCGGCACCGACCTGGCCACAATGGCGTGCAGCTGGGGTGATCGGTGTACTGTTGCTCAGTTGTGGCAATGGGGGCGTGACCCTGGCCGAACATGCAGGCGTTGCCTCCGGGGTTGCCGCGTTGGCCGTGGCCACCGTACCGCTGTTTACCCTGTTGTTCGGCTTGTTCTGGGGCCAGCGCAACACCCGCCTGGAATGGGCTGGGATCCTGCTCGGGCTGATCGGCATTGCCATGCTCAACCTAGGGTCAAACCTGCAGGCCAGCCCGATGGGCGCCGCGTTGATCCTGTTTGCCGCCGCCTCGTGGGCGTTTGGCTCGGTCTGGAGCAAAAGCCTGCCGTTGCCCCAAGGGCCTATGGCCAGTGCCGCAGAGATGCTGGTGGGCGGTGGCGTCTTGCTGCTGGGCAGCGCCCTGAGCGGTGAGCGCATGACCCAGATGCCTACGGCTGCCGGTTGGGGGGCGTTGGCGTATTTGGTGGTGTTCGGTTCGATCCTGGCCTTCAGCGCCTATATGTACTTGCTCAAGCATGTGCGTCCGGCAGCGGCTACCAGCTACGCCTATGTCAACCCGGCTGTGGCGGTGTTGCTGGGGATCCTGTTTGCCGGTGAGCAGATCGGCTTTGAGGAGTGCGTGGCCATGGCGGTGATCATTGGTGCAGTGGTGTTGATTGGCCTGCCACAGTGGCGCAAACCGACAACGGTGGTCAGTAAGCCGCAAGCGCATGTGAGCGAGGCAGCGGTTTGTCAGGAAGGTGCTGGCGGAACAAGGTAAACTGCCGCCATTGCTGAATTCCCCTGACGGTACTGCCATGACATTCGCCAAACTTGGCCTGATTGAACCTTTGCTGCGCGCGCTTGAGCGCCTGGACTACAACACCCCGACGCCGGTCCAGGCCCAGGCCATTCCTGCCGTGCTGGCCGGGCGTGACCTGATGGCCGCGGCCCAGACCGGTACCGGCAAGACCGCAGGCTTTGCCCTGCCGCTGTTGCAACGCCTGACCCTGGAAGGGGCCAAGGTTGCCAGTAACTCGGTACGTGCTCTGGTCCTGGTACCGACCCGCGAGTTGGCCGAACAGGTCCACAGCAACATCCGCGAGTACGCCGAACACCTGCCCCTGAGTACCTACGCAGTGTACGGCGGGGTGAGTATCAACCCGCAGATGATGAAGCTGCGCAAGGGCATCGATCTGTTGGTGGCGACACCCGGGCGCCTGCTCGATCTGTTCCGCCAGAATGCGGTGAAGTTCAATCAATTGCAGGCTTTGGTACTCGACGAAGCCGACCGCATGCTCGACCTGGGGTTTGCCGAAGAACTGCGCGCCGTGTATGCCGCCTTGCCGGCCCGTCGGCAAACGTTGCTGTTCTCGGCGACCTTCTCTGACGAGATCCGCCAGCTCGCCGGGCAGACCCTGAATGATCCCCTGAGCATCGAAGTCAGCCCGCGTAACGTCACCGCCAGCACGGTCAAGCAATGGATCGTCCCGGTGGACAAGAAGCGCAAGCCGGAGCTGTTCAGCCATCTGTTGCGCAAGCAGCGCTGGAAGCAGGTGCTGGTGTTTGCCAAGACCCGTAATGGGGTCGATCAGCTGGTTGAGCGCTTGCGTGGCCTGGGCGTGAACGCCGACGGCATCCATGGCGACAAACCCCAGGCGACGCGTCAGCGTGCCCTGGACAGTTTCAAGGCGCGGGAAATCCAGATCCTCGTGGCCACCGACGTGGCAGCGCGCGGCTTGGACATTGACGACCTGCCATTGGTGGTCAATTTTGACCTGCCGATCGTCGCCGAAGACTACATCCACCGTATCGGTCGTACCGGCCGTAAGGGCAATACCGGTGAGGCGATTTCGCTGGTGTGCGCTGATGAAGTGCAGCTGCTGTCGGCGATCGAGACCCTGACCCGCAAAACCTTGCCGCGCCACGAAGAGCCGGACTTCATTCCTGATCACAAGGTGCCGATGACCGATGCCAATGGTCAGGTGCTGAAGAAGCCCAAGAAACCGAAGAAGCCCAAGGAAAGCAGCAGCAAACGTAGCCTGGGGCGCTGGATGGACAGCGGTGAGGCACCGGCGGCAGCGCCTGCGGCCAAGCCGGTGCGCAAGGTGCCGACGTTCAATACCGGGCCGCGCAAGCGTAAGCCTTGAGCGCCTAGGGCCGCCTTGCGGCCCATCGCCGGCAAGACCGGCTCCCACCGGTAATACTGGGAGCTGGCTTTCCTTAGCGTTTCAGCCAGTCCAGAATCCCAAGACCCGCCTTACGTCCACTGGCAAAACACGCTGTCAGCAGGTAGCCACCTGTCGGCGCCTCCCAGTCGAGCATTTCCCCAGCGCAAAACACGCTCGGCAGTTGCTTGAGCATCAAGCCCTCGTTCAGTGCTTCGAACGCTACGCCGCCCGCGCTGCTGATCGCTTCATCCAGCGGGCGAGGGCGCACCAGCACAATAGGCAGGGCTTTGATCAATTGGGCCAGTAATTGCGGATCAGCAAAGCACTGTGCGTCGGTCAGCTCACGCAGCAATGCCGCCTTGACGCCATCCAGACCCAACTGACTGTGCAAGTGCTTGGCCATTGAGCGCGAGCCGCGTGGTTTTGCCAGGGCCGCTTGAATGTTATCCACAGTGCGATTGGGCAATAGGTCGAGCAGCACAGTGGCACTGCCTGCCCGGTTGATCGCCTCACGAATCTGCGCCGACCAGGCATACACCAGGCTACCCTCCAGCCCTTGAGCTGTGACAATGCACTCACCCAGGCGCGGCGTTTGACCGGCAAGGCTCAGAGCGATGTTCTTCAGCGGCGCACCCGCGAATTTGGCCTTAAGCAGATCGCTCCAGGCCTGCACCTCGAAGCCACTGTTAGCGGCCTGCAATGGTGCGACCTGCACGCCTTTATCCACAAACCAAGATACCCAGGCCGCATCGGAACCCAAGCGTGCCCAGCTGCCGCCGCCCAACGCCAGCAGGGTCGCGTCAGGTTTGAGTGCCAGTTCGCCTTGTGGATAAGCCAACCGCAGGCTGCCATCGCTATTCCAGCCGAGCCAGCGATGACGGGTGTGGATAACTACCCCGTTGTCGCGCAGGCGCTTGAGCCAGGCACGCAGCAGCGGGGCGGCTTTCATATCGCGGGGGAAAACCCGGCCAGAGCTGCCGACAAACGTCTCGATGCCCAGGTCGTGAATCCACTGGCGCAGTGCATCAGCGTTAAAGCCTTCGAGCAACCCGGCAATTTCGCCAGAGCGTTCGGCGTAACGGGAGACGAAGGCCGGGTAAGGTTCGGAATGGGTGATGTTCATGCCACCGACGCCAGCCAGAAGGAATTTTCGTCCAACTGAAGGCATTGCGTCGTACAGGTCCACTGCGACCCCGGCCTGGCCGAGCACTTCGGCGGCCATCAGCCCGGCCGGCCCGCCTCCGATAATGGCAACGTGTGGGCGGTTGGCGGAACGGGTGTCGGTCATGGTCGGCTGCAAGCTGGGAAAAAGAGCCGGCATTCTACCCTAGCAGGGCAGGTGGAAACACTGAGCAAAAAACGTACAGTCGTCTCAAAGCCAAGCGGGCAAAGGGCTTCAGTGGCTTTCGCTCAGGTTATCCACAGGCAGCTCCACAGTCATTGTGAGTAACCCAAGACTCGGCTGGCGCTGTGATGGAGAATGCCATGACGGCGTGCCAGGGCTTGGCGGTCCTTGCTGTAGCCGCCGCCAATTACCCCGACCACCGGAATATCGCGGCCCAGGCACTGGCGCAGCACCTGCTCGTCACGGGCGGCGACGCCTTCATCGGTCAGCTGTAAATAGCCGAGGGCATCGTCCTTGTGCACATCGACTCCAGCGTCATAGAGCACCAGGTCCGGACGGTACAACGGCAACAGGTAGTTGAGCGCGTCCTCGACCACTTTCAGGTAGGCCTGGTCACCCATGCCCCGTGGCAACGGAATATCCCAGTCGCTCTGGGCCTTGCGTGCCGGGAAGTTTTGCTCGCAGTGCAAGGACACCGTGATGGCGTCCGGGGTGTCGTGGAGAATCCGCGCGGTACCATCGCCCTGGTGAACATCGCAGTCGAAGATCAGCACCTTGTGCACGCGACCGGCTTCCAGCAGGTAATGGCTGATGACGGCCAGGTCGTTGAAGATACAAAAGCCGGCTGGGTGGTCATAGTGCGCATGATGAGTGCCACCGGCCAGGTGACAGGCGATGCCATGTTCCAGGGCCTGTTCCGCCGCCAGCAAGGAGCCGCCCACTGCGCGCACCGTACGTCGGGCCAGTGCTTCGCTCCAGGGTAGACCGAGGCGTCGCTGGTCTTCGTGTGACAACTCGCCATTCATATAGCGCTCGATGTAATCGCGGTCATGGGCAAGGGCGAGGATGTCGTTGGGGCAGATCTGCGGACGTAGCAGCGCCTGCTCACTGGTCAAGCCGCTGTCGACCAGGTGATCGCGCAGCAGACGGAACTTGTCCATCGGAAAGCGGTGATCAGCGGGAAATTCCGGACTGTAGTCGTCGTGGTAGATCAGCGGCAGCGGCATGACAGATTCTTGAGCGGGACAGAGGCTGATCTTGCCAGTTGCTGGCGCCGTTGCGCTACTTTATGAGTTGTTTGATGGTGTCGACTCGCTGGCACAACTGCTCAGCTGTTTGTGCTATCCAGTAGCCTTTGCCATTGGTCGGCGTTCATTTTGCCGAGAATTCTCGGTTTCCCATCGGCAGCGACCGAGACGAACAAAGCGCTGGCATAGTCGCTGGAGCGCTGACCACCAGGGACATTCAGCTGACGCTCCAGGTGGTCAATGCAACCACTATGGGTGACCAGCACCAGATTGTGATCGGTAGCTTTATGCGCCAGGGCCGATTCGGCGAAGCCCTCGTCGCATTGCTGTACCCACTCTTCACTTTTAATGGCTTTGCCAAAGATATAGTGCGCCGTTTGGCGGGTCCTTACTTGTGGGCTACTTAGCACATCTGCATCGCCCAGCCCTAGATGTTGCAGACCGTCTCCGACGTCTGTAGCAACCTGACTGCCTGCCACCGTGATGCCGCTCGGGTCGCTGAGGCAGGTACTGCTTGAACGGTCACAGCGCTCGGCATGACGGATCAGCACGATCACCTTGCCCTTGGACCATTCACGGTACACGCCGCTGCTGTACATTCGATTGTCTCTGCTCAAGTCCACGATATGTGTTCTCGTTGACGCCCAGGCGCTGAGGGTGGCGAGTGCAAGCATCACACTCAGCCCGATGCACAGCGTTTTGAGTGTGGATAAACGTCGTCGTTTGGAGGGGGACAGAACGAGGTTCTCAGCGGTGTTTGGCAACAACAATACTCCGTGCGGGTAATTGGATCGGGTAGCAACCAGGACGATGGGTGCGGTGAGAATGGCGGCACTTTAGAAAGTGGCCTGTGCAGAGCAGGTGAAGCGAATGTGAAAAAAGTCTTTATCTGTTTGAATCGCGATTTTTCTGCAGGTGCCTACGCTATAAACTGCAGGGGATGTGTCGAGGAGCAGGCAATGACCCCCATACTTGAACTGGAAAGCGCCCGCCTGGTGCTGCGCCAATGGCAGGACGACGATCTCGGCGAATTCGCCGCCATGTGCACCGATCCACACGTCATGCGCTATTTTCCTGCCCCCCTGACTCGCCTGGAAAGCGCTGCCCTGATCGGCCGTATCCGTGGTCATTTCAATGAATATGGTTTTGGACTGTGGGCGTTAGAGCGCAAAGACAGCGGCGCCTTCATTGGCATGACGGGTCTGCTCAACGTTAATTTCGACGCCGATTTCACCCCCGCAGTAGAAATTGGCTGGCGTCTGGCCCGTCGCCACTGGGGCTTGGGTTTTGCCAGCGAAGCAGCCTGGACCAGCTTGCGCTGCGCCTTCGCCCAGTTGGGCCTGGAGCAGGTAGTGTCCTTCACCACCGAGAGCAACTTGCCATCACAGAAAGTCATGCAAGCCATTGGCATGCAGCAAGACCTGAAGGGCAGCTTCTTGCACCCGAAACTGCCCGAGTTTCATCCCTTGCGGCCGCATGTGCTGTACCGCATCAACCGAGCCCAGTGGCAACAGACCCTGCGCGGCTGAATTGCACGACATACGGGTGAGCTATGACAAACCCTGTATCATTTGTCGCAGTTGCGCATTGCTTTGGAGAATCTTGAATGAGCCACGTGTTGGACGATCTGGTTGACCTGCTGAGTCTGGAAGCCATCGAGGAAAATCTGTTCCGCGGGCGCAGTCAGGACCTGGGTTTTCGTCAGTTGTATGGCGGCCAGGTACTGGGTCAGTCGTTGTCGGCGGCCAGCCAGACGGTTGAAGAAGCGCGTCATGTGCATTCCTTGCACGGTTACTTCCTGCGCCCAGGTGATGCGGCGATGCCGGTGGTCTACTCGGTTGACCGGGTTCGCGACGGTGGCAGTTTCAGCACCCGGCGGGTGACGGCGATTCAGAAGGGCCAGCCGATCTTTACCTGCAGCGCTTCGTTTCAATACGACGAAGAGGGTTTTGAACACCAGACGCAGATGCCGGCGGTGGTTGGCCCGCAGAACCTGCCTTCGGAAGTGGAGCTGTTCCAGCGCATCGCTGACCGCCTGCCGGAAACGATCCGCGACAAGATGCTCTGCGCCAAGCCGATCGAGATGCGCCCGGTCACGGAAGAAGATCCGTTCGACCCCAAGCCGGGTGATCCGGTGAAGTACATCTGGTTCCGCGCCGATGGCACCTTGCCGGACGTGCCGGCGCTGCACAAGTACATGCTCGCCTACGCCTCGGACTTCGGCCTGTTGACTACCTCGCTGTTGCCCCATGGCAAATCGGTGTGGCAGAAGGACATGCAGATCGCCAGCCTTGACCATGCGCTGTGGTTTCACGGCAATCTGCGTGCTGACGAGTGGCTGCTGTATGCCATGGACAGTCCGTGGGCTGGCAATGCGCGTGGATTCTCCCGCGGCAACATCTACAACCAGGCCGGGCAGTTGGTGGCTTCGTCTTGCCAGGAAGGGTTGATTCGCCATCGCAAGGATTGGGCATGAGCCTCAAGGATATTCGTCATTGGGTGTTCGACATGGATGGCACCTTGACTGTCGCCGTGCATGATTTCGCGGCGATTCGTGAGGCCCTGGAAATTCCACCGGCGGACGACATCCTTACCCACCTGGCCGCGTTGCCCGCTGCTGAAGCGGCGGCTAAGCACGCCTGGTTGCTGGAGCACGAACGTGATCTGGCGATCGGCTCGCAGGCGGCGGTCGGTGCAGTGGAGTTGGTGCGCGAGCTGGCTGGGCGTGGCTGCCAGTTAGGCATCCTTACCCGTAATGCGCTGGAGTTGGCGCATGTGACGCTGGAAGCCATTGGCCTGGCTGAATGCTTCGCCGAGCCGTACGTACTGGGACGTGATGAGGCACCACCAAAGCCGCATCCTGGCGGCCTACTGAAACTGGCCAACGCCTGGCAGGTGCAGCCGAGCGAGATGGTCATGGTTGGTGACTATCGTTTTGATCTCGATTGCGGTCGTGCGGCGGGGGCCAGGACTGTCCTGGTCAACCTGCCGGACAACCCCTGGCCGGAGTTGACCGACTGGCATGCGGCGGATTGCCGGGCATTGCAGGTATTGCTTAACCAGTGAGTTGGTAATCGCGGGACAAGCCCGCGATCACTTCTCAGAAATCCCAGCGCGTGGTCAACATCATATTGCGCGGCTCGCCGTAGTAGGTGGTGTCGAAGTTACCCAGCCCGGACAGGTAGCGTTTGTCGAACACGTTGTTGGCGTTGACGGTAAAGCTCAGGTGTTCGTTGTACTGGTAGCGGCTCATCAGGTCGACCAGGGTGTAGCCGCCTTGTTTGATAAAGGTGTAGTCGTTGACTGATCGGTTGTAGATCTTGCCGTAGAACGCGCTCTGCCAATTCACCCCGCCACCGACGGTGACCTTGTCCATTACCCCTGGCAGGCGATAAGTGGTGAACACACGTACCAGATGTTCAGGCTTGCTGGTGCTCATCGGGAACCCGTACATGCGCTGTTCGTCGGCATCGCGGGTGCGGGCGTAGGTGTAGCCGGCCGACAGGTTCCAGCCTTCCTGCAACTCACCGCTCAGTTCCAGCTCCACACCCTCAGTGGTTGCCCCACTGGTGGCCTTGAAAATGCCTTCGTTGGTCGCCGGGTTGGTACCGATCTGCTCCGCTACATTGTCTTGTTCGGTGCGGAACAGTGCCAGGCTGGCATTGAGCTTACCCTCCAAGTAGGCGGCTTTCAGACCAGTTTCGTAGCTGTCGCCTTCGACCGGGTCAAGCGTGCTGCCATTACTGTCCTTATTGCTCTGCGGTTGATAGATCGAGGTGTAGCTGGCGTATACCGAGTAGGTATCGTTGAGGTCGTACACGACACCGGCGTAGGGCGTGACCACACCATGTTGCTTGTAACTGGCCTGGCTGTCCGGGAACAGTGGGTTCAGGCCGTCATAGTCATAATTGTCGTCGTACTTGAAGGTGCTGACGCGGGTGCCGAGGATCACCGAAAGGTCATCGGTTGGACGCAGGCGGGTGGCAATATAGGCGCCAGTCTGGCTTTTCTTTTGCTCATACTTGCCGTTCTTCGGGAAGTCGGGGACGCCGATGTGGCCCTTCCAGTCAAAGATACTGCCCGGCACCATGGCGAATTCGCTGGTGTCCCAGGTGGCGCCGGTTTGGCGTGAATACGAGGCGTTATAGCCGACTACCAGATCATGCTCGCGGCCAAACAGGCTGAACGGGCCAGAGAGGTTTAGGTCGGCAGTGTTCTGAACCCGATGGCCTTCCCAGCGACCCCAGAAGAAATACATGCCGTTGCCGTCACGGTCAGGGGCACCGCCACTGGCCGATGCCAGGCGAGTGTCGTGGTCGCTCTGCAATTGGTTGACGCTGAGCTTGAGCGACCAGTCATTGGCCAGGGCCTGCTCCAGGGAGGCGAAGTAGGTGCGGTTCTGAAAGTCGCGTCGACTCCAGTCGGCCCCGGGGTTGAACGAGCGGGAGAAGTCGGTACGACCGCCATCGGTGTAGTACACCGGGTTACCGGTCCAGGAGGTGCCGCGCGGAGTGGTGTCCTGTTGATCGATGCCGACCGTCAGCAAGGTGTCAGGGGTGATGTCGGCTTCGAGAATACCGTAGTACACCTCTTTCTTTTGCTCGTAGTGGTCCTGGTAGCCCTGCTTGTCCTGCTGCGCACCAACGAATCGCCCACGCAGGGTGCCGGTGCTGTTCAATGGCCCGGAAACATCACCTTGGCCACGGTAGTCATCCCAACTGCCGGCACTGCCGGTGAGCGAGGCCTGGAACTGCGCGGTAGGCTTCTTGCGGATCAGGTTCACCGTCGCCGAAGGGTCGCCGGAGCCGGTCATCAGGCCGGTTGCGCCTTTGAGTACTTCAACCCGGTCATAGATCGACATGTCGACGTGGGCGGTGCCTTCGTCATACACACCGTCATAGATGGTGTTGACGCCATCGTATTGATAGTTGGTGATTACCAGGCCGCGACTGGTGAACTCGGTGCGGTCGCTGTCATAAGTTTGCGAAGAAATACCCGGGGTGTTGCGCAACACATCGGAGATGCTCTGGGCGCCTTGGTCGTCCATCAACTGTCGGGTAATGACGGTGACCGATTGCGGTGTTTCACGGATCGACAAGGGCAGTTTGGTGGCGGTGCGGGTCACGGCAGTGGTGTAGGAGCCGGTGTTTTCCGTGGTTTCGCCGAGAAATTGCCCATTAATGCTAGTGGCGCCCAGTTCCACCGTGCCGTCGCTGCTGATCGGCACCAGCACATAGCCGCCATTGCTCTGGCGTTGGGCCTGCAAACCACTGCCCTGGAGCAGGCGCGCCAATCCTTCTTCCACCGAGTAATTGCCTTGCAGCCCAGCCGACTGGCGGCCCTGGGTTTGACGTGCATCAAACGACAGGGTGATGTTGGCACGGGTGGCGAACAGGCTCAGGTTGGTCCCCAATGCCCCCGGCGCAATCTGGAAGTCTTTACTGACGCTCTGCGCCTGGGCGTGCGTCGGCAGCAGCGCCAGCATCGGTAGCGGTGCCAGGGTCAGGCCGAACAGCGCCAGGTGAACGGCGCGAACCAGAGGGCGGGGCGCCCGAGGGCAAATGCGGGTCATGCAGGTTTTCCTTCGATTGGCTGGGCAGAGTGGCAGCTAGAATTTGCTGCTTTAACTGCGTAGCCGAATGAGAATGAAAATCGGCAACCCTTGAGAATGAATTTTTCAGGCCGCTTCGATGCTCACCCAATAGCGGGTCAGGTAGCGGACTTTGACGGGCAGGGACGCGCTGAGGTTTTCCAGGATGGTGTCGGTATCATCGATGCGAAAGGCACCGGACAGGCGCAAGTCGGTGATGCCTTCGGCGCAGCGCAGCACGCCTGGACGATAGCGGCGCAGCTCGCTGACAAAATCGGCCAGCCGCCACTCGATCACCGTCAACATGCCCTGGGTCCAGGCGCCCGTACCTGGTGCTGCGGCATGAGCGTTGCCGATCTGCTGTCTGTCGAAACTGCCCGACTGCCCAGCTTCCAGGCGCAGCATCAACAGCGGCTTATCCACAGGGCGAATTTCCACGGCGTGCTGCAGCACGCTGACCCGGCTCAGGCCGTCTTCACTGCGCACGCTAAAGCGGGTGCCCAGTGCGCGAACCATGCCTTCGGCTGTACGCACCCTAAATGGCCGACCGGCGACATCGCTGGCGGTCTGCACCATGATTTCGCCGCGGTGCAGCTGCAATTGGCGTTGCAGGCCGTCAAAATGGATATCCACCGCGCTGTCGGAGTTGAGTTCCAACTGACTGCCATCGCTAAGCCTGAGCTGGCGCCGTTGACCTTTACCGGTGCGAAGTTGGGCCATCAGTGCTTGCGCCGGGTTGCTTTCGTGCACGACCCAGCCGCTGGCGCCGACGGCCAACAGCATGGCCAGCGTCTTGAGCACGGCGCGTCGACGGGCGCGTACACCGGCCAGGGTCGGCAGGGCGATATCGGCGGGCAGGCTGCCCAGCTGGCGCTGCAGTTTCTCTACCCGTGCCCAGGCTTGGGCGTGGGCCTGGCTTTTACCTAGCCAATCCTGCCAGGCGCGCAGTTGGGCGTCGCTGGGCTGGGCGGCATTGAGGCGGACGTACCAGGTCGCGGCAGCTTCCAGGGTGTGGTAATCCAGGGGCTGGGCCATTTAGTCGTCCGTCAGCAACAGGCAGTGGGTCATGGCGCGGATCAGGTGCTTCTTCACCGTGGTGACCGAAATTTCAAGACGCTCAGCGGTTGCCACATAACTCAAGCCTTCGAGTTGCACCGCCAGGAAAATCTGCCGAGTACGCTCACCCAAGCCATCGAGCAGGGTGTCCACGCCCACCAGGGTTTCGAGGATCAGCAAACGGCTTTCCGGTGAGTCGGCATAGTGCTCCGGGCGGTTTGCCAGCTCGGCAAGGTAAGCCTGCTCCAGCGCCTTGCGTCGGAACTTGTCGACCATCAACGCATGGGCGATGGCGCCCAAGTAGCTGCGAGGTTCGCGAATGGCGTGCACATTGCGCGCGCTCAGCACCCGGATAAAGGTGTCCTGGGCAAGATCAGCGGCATCGCTGGCGTTGCCCAGGCGGGCGCGCAGCCAGTTCTTCAACCAACCGTTATGTTCGCTATAAAGCGTATGCAGGGCAGCGTGATCGGGAGCAGACATGAACGGCTTGACCAATGCAGTAACTGATAATTAGTCGCATTATTGTAGTTTGTCAGGATATTTCGCAAGAGCTGGCGCTTGACCGGTGGCAACGCGAGGCGAAGACTGATCAGCTATTTGTCGGATCAGTTCAGGAGATGCTTATGTCCAGCAAGGCCATTTACGTTCAAGCGGGCGGCGGTTACGACAAGGTGCAGGTCGGTACTTGCGAA
Source organism: Pseudomonas sp. S06B 330 (assembly GCF_002845275.2). NCBI lineage: Bacteria > Pseudomonadati > Pseudomonadota > Gammaproteobacteria > Pseudomonadales > Pseudomonadaceae > Pseudomonas > Pseudomonas tussilaginis. The sequence goes on from NZ_CP088149.1 coordinate 849,146, forward strand.
GCGTCGGCGCCGAAATCGGGGGAAATCACCGTTCGTCTGCACGCCAACTCGCTCAACTATCACGATTTTGCCGTGGTCAGCGGAATCTGGGGGCCGAACGAGCCGCGTATCCCGATGGCTGATGGTGCCGGGGTGGTCACGGCGGTGGGTGCCGGTGTCACTGAGTTTGCCGTGGGTGATGCCGTCGTCAGCACGTTTTTTCCTGACTGGCAGGATGGTCAGGCACAGGTGGAAGGTTTTGCCACGGTCCCCGGTGATGGCATCGACGGCTACGCCCGCGAGCAAGTCACCGCCCGCGCCACGTCCTTTACCCACGCCCCAAAGGGATATAGCCATGCCGAGGCGGCGACCCTGACCACTGCCGGCGTTACTGCCTGGCGGGCACTGATGGCTGACGATTCACTCAAGCCTGGCGATACCGTATTGGTTCAAGGCACAGGCGGTGTATCGATCTTCGCCCTGCAATTTGCCAAGTTGGCCGGTGCCACGGTAATTGCTACTTCGTCCAGCGATGAGAAGCTCGAGCGTCTAAAAGCCATGGGTGCTGATCACTTGATCAACTACCGCAAGACGCCAGCCTGGGGTGAGACAGTACGCCAGCTTACTGGCAACCGCGGCGTTGATCACGTGATTGAAGTGGGCGGCCCAGCCACTCTGGAGCAATCAATGATCGCTGCGCGTATCGGTGGCCATATTTCGCTCATCGGTATTCTGACCGGCGTCGCCGGCCAGCTCCCGCTGATACAGGCGTTGGTGCGCCAGATCCGTCTGCAAGGTGTGCTGGTCGGCAGCCGGACGCATCAGCAGGCGATGGTTCGGGCAATTGATGCCAATGGTCTGCGCCCGGTTATCGATAAATCCTTCGCGCTGGAACAAATCACCGATGCGTTCCGCTATCAGGAAAGCAATCAGCATTTTGGCAAAATCTGCCTGGAATTCTGATCGACCTCTCCCTTGTGGCAGCCCGACCTTGGTCGGGCTTGACCGCCACCGGCTCACGTAAAAAACGCTAACTCACTGCTTTTCAATCATTTTTCGGAAAACCGAGATCACACTCTTTCGCCTCGTTTGGGTGTTATTTCGAACACCTTGTGTGATATTTTGCCCGCCGCTCGAGAAATCCATGGCACAGCGCCCAATGGGCCTGTGACGCATCGCTTCAGGTGCATCCGGTAATAAATATAAATACGTAGTGAGTGTGATCATGAGTGCAACCCCCAACACCGCCGTGGGCGGTGCTGACGCGTCCGTTACCGAATCGTCGGGCCTGGAGGTCAAACGCCTGACCTTCGTTGAGGCTGTGGCGATGATCGTCGGCACCAACATTGGTGCTGGCGTACTGTCGATGGCCTATGCCAGCCGTTTGGCCGGTTACATGCCTCTGCTGCTATGGCTGGCGGTGGCGGGCGTCTTCACCACCATTTCCATGCTTTATGTGTCGGAAACCACCTTGCGTACCCGTAGCCACCATCAATTGAGTGGCCTGGCGCAACGCTATGTCGGTTCCTTCGGTGCCTGGGCGATCTTCCTGTCGGTGGCGGTCAACAGCATCGGCGCCCTGACGGCCTACATGAGCGGCAGTGGCAAGATCCTCAGCGAGTTCTTCGGCATCAGCCCGGCCTTGGGCAGCTTGCTGTTCTTCCTGCCGGCGGCATTTGTCTTGTACCTGGGCCTGAAGGCCATCGGCAAGGGTGAGAAGTTCATCAGCATCGGCATGGTCTCGATGACCCTGGTGTTGGTTGCAGCGACCCTGATCAACGAAAAAACTGACTTCGGCAACCTGTTCGACGGCAGCTGGATCTACATGATTCCGGTGTTCAACATTGCCGTGTTCTGCTTCTCGGCGCAGTACGTGGTGCCGGAAATGGCCCGTGGTTTCAGCCATGCGCCCAAGCGCCTGCCTGTCGCAGTGATCACCGGGATGGTCATCACCTTCATCCTGCTGGCTATCGTGCCGATGTCGGTGATTGCCCTCAACGGCCTGGAAAACCAGACTGAAGTGGCCACGCTGGCGTGGGGCCAGGCCTTGGGCCAATGGGCGTTCTACACCGCCAACACCTTTGCCCTGTGCGCGATGATGACCTCGTACTGGGGGCTGGGCGGTAGCTTCCTGACCAACATTTTCGACAAGTTCAAAAGCCTTGGCTCGGAAAGCAACCCGAAGAACCGTCTGCTGGTACTGGGCATCGTCTGTGTACCGCCATTCATCCTGGCGTATAGCGGCATGGTTGGCTTCGTCAACGCGCTGTACTTTGCCGGTGTGTTCAGCGGTGTGATCCTGTCGATCATGCCGATCCTGATGCTGCGCTCGGCGCGCAAGAACGGTGACATCGTGCCGGCTTGGCAGTGTGGCTGGATTGCCCACCCACTGATTCAGGTGATGGTGGTGATTCTTTACCTGTGCAGCATGGCTTATGCGATTGCCAGTGCATTGGGTTGGTTGCCTGGCGGCTGGTAAGGCGCCCTTGGTGTTGTTATGAAGAGGCCGGTGCAATGCATGCACCGGCCTTTTTTGGATGATCGGCACTGCCCCTACAAGTACCTCCATTCGGCCTCCTGAAGTCGCGGGCTCGCGGCGCCTGAGCCTGCGCGAATAAAGAGCATGCACGGCTGTTGCGCTGTCGGTTGATCTACTTTGCGAGTGCCGCCAGTTTTCCCCTTGGTTTTGAGCTTGAACGTACAACCCTTCCGGTCCTTTTCTGGGGCTCTGAATCTCGTCTGCTGCCAGGCACTTGTCATCTTCGTGCAGGCGTCCCTATTTCTCCATGTGCGGGCAAGAGCCAGCGCTTAAAGAATGTATTTCATAAGTTTTCAGCATTTTTCATCGTTCCGCGGCAGGCGGTTCAACCTATTTCAGAGCCAATTTGTCGAGCAGATGCATTACTACGGCAGCGCTTGGCTATGCCGACGCAGAGGGGTAAGCCGCGCCTGAGAATGGTGATCTGCTTGGTCAGTGGGTTTGCCTAGTTGAATGTTTAGTACCTGTTTGTGGTTCGTGGGGATGAACGACATGACTTACTCCGGGCGCCCGATGCATTTCATTTCCGGCTTGCCCCGTTCAGGCTCGACGTTATTGTCGGCCCTGTTGCGCCAAAATCCGCGCTTTCATGCGCACATGAGTAGCCCTTTGGCCGGTCTGGTCAATGACCTGCTCAATGGCATGGGCGGGCAAAACGAATATTCGCTGTTTATTTCCGATCAGCAACGTCAACGCATCATGCGCGGGTTGTTTGATCAGTACTATGGCGAGGAATATTCGGCGTCGGTGATCTTCGACAGTAATCGCGCCTGGTGCTCACGCATGGCATTGCTGCACAGCCTTTTTCCGAGCAGCAAGGTGATTGCCTGCGTACGTGAGGTGCCGTGGATCATTGATAGCATCGAGCGTTTGATCCAACGCAATACACTCTCACCTTCAGTCCTTTTCAACTACCAGGCCGGTGGCACGGTGTATAGCCGTACCGATGGCGTGGCCAACGCCGACGGCATGCTCGGTTACCCCTACAACGCCCTCAAAGAGGCGTTTTACGGCGCACACGCCAGCCGTTTGCTGTTGGTGCGCTATGAGAGTTTGGTCGACAACCCGCAGGCGGTCCTCGACGGCATCTATGCCTTTATCGATGAGCCGCCCTTCAAGCACAACGCAGACAACGTTCAGTTCAACGCTCGCGAGTTCGATCAACGGGCGGGCACGCCTGGGCTACACGACGTCATGCCCAGCGTACAGGCCGCCAGCCGCTCGACCATTCTGCCCCCTGATGTATTTGCGCGCTTTAGCCGTGACGCTTTCTGGCAACACCCTCAGCACAACCCACACGGGGTCAAGATTCTTTGAACGCCCCGGTAAAAAATAACAAAACATAGGTTGCACGTATGAACAAGGCCATTTATCGGTTGGTATGGAATAGCAGGTTGGGGGCGCCGCAAGTCGTTTCTGAAGTTGCCAAGTCTAAGGCGTGTGGCGGCACTGTAGCCGTCACCGGGTCGGGCACTCGCGCGTCGAAACGATGCGCTAAAAGAGCCGTCTGGCCACTGGCTTTGTTGTCGCTGGGAATTGCCTCTTCAGTGTGGGCGACGACCTATGACGTCACTACGGGGGCGGGTTCCGGTCTGGGGTCCCTGCACGATGAACTAAAAAACAATGGGACGGTGAGCATCGATCCGGGAGTGACAATGATTACCCTGGACGGGGACCTAGACGTATTTAGTAACGGCCCAACGACGCTGAACGCTTTCGCTCCCCTGGCAATTACCGGTGGCGACCTGGTGGGTGGCGGCAAATCGTTGTCATTGAACGGTCCAGATAGAGACGCGATCACCCTCACGATTTCGGGCCAGTTCACTGGCGATCCGGGTAGCGGTGGGTCTGCAACGGATGGCGATTCGGGAACGGATGGCGCGAACTCCAGTGGTTATGCCGTCGCGGGCGGTAACGGCACGTCGGGCTCAAAGGGCCAATACTCTGCCCCGAGCGATGGTTTAGCGGGAATCAGTGGCAGCGGATTCAATCTCACGAACAATGCCAGCATAAGCGGTGGTGCGGGTGTTGCCGTTGTATCGGCGGGCGCTGGGGGCAATGGCGGTAATGGTGGTGCTGGTGGCCCTTATGGCGCTGGTGGCGCTGGTGGCGCCGGTGGTGCCGGTGCTAGCGCTGGGGTGGGCTCCTCCGGTGGTGCCGGCGTCACAGGCAACAACTTCACGCTGACCAACAATGGCAGCATTACTGGGGGCGATGGTGCTGATGGCGCTGCTGGTGGTGCCGGCGGTAGTGGTGGTGTTGGTGGTCGTGGTGGATATTCTAACAAGGGTGGCAGGGGTGGCTACGGTGGCAACGGTGGCAACGGTGGCAACGGGGGCAACGGTGGAGCTGGCGTCAGTGGTTCCGACATGGTGTTGGTCAACACTGGGATTATTAAAGGCGGCACTGGCGGGGCCCAGGGCATAGGAGGTGCAGCAGGTGTAGGAGGTAAAAGAGGTGAAAGTGGTAAAGGATATATCTTTGGCGGTACAGACGGCTCAGACGGCCGACGCGGCAACAATGGCGAAAGGGGCATAGACGGCGACGGCATTGACGCATCGGGTAATTCCACCATCACCAACAGCGGTACCATCAGCGGTTATAACGGCATTCTCAACAAAGGTACCCTCAACAGACTGAACAATAACGCAGGAGGCCATATTGTTGGCAACCCGCTTGACAGTTCTGCCGCGGGGGTTCGTAACATTGGTATCATCGATGCCCTGAACAACACAGGTTATATCGAAGGTAACATTGGTATTTTCAACACCGACGTCGGCACTATCACCACACTGAGCAATAATGCCGGCGGCACTATCTATGGCGGGTTAGGCATTAAAAATGAGGGCGCCATCGATGCGCTGAGCAACGCGGGCACAATTGGAGGTGTTTCTGGAATTTTCAACGCCGCCGACGGCACTATCACCACCCTGAGCAACGATGGCGATGGTACGATTTCGGGCACAGGAATAGGCATTTCTAACGAGGGTACCATCACTACGCTCAACAACAGTGGCACCATCTCCAGTGGTCACGGCATTGTCAACTCCGGCACCATCGGTGCACTGAACAACAGTGGCCTCATCAGCGGTCAAAACGCAATTGTAAATACCTCATCGAACGGCGGGCTCGGCGCCATAGCCAACACCGGTATCATCTCCGGTGAGATCATGAACTATTCTTCGCAGGACCTGATAATCAACGGCGGCACGGGCTCGCTGTTCGGCAGGCTGACGGGCTCCAGTGCTGGCACAGGTGTGGGGGCAGACAACATCGGCCAGATCAGCAACACCAGGTCGAACGTGGTGTTTGGCCCGGGTAACCAGTTGCTCAATGACCACATCGACGTCGGCACTCATACTGTCACCAATGATTCGACCGGCGTCCTGCAGGTCAACAATGCACTTAATATCATTGGCAATTACCACCAGGGCGCCGATGCCAGCCTGATTCTCGGAGTGGCCAACAATGCCGTGACCACCGGTAATGCCAGCACTGACAGCGGCTATGGCCGCCTGGTGGTCAGCGGGAAGGCAAACATCGCCTCGGGCTCCACGATCGGCTTGCAGCGCCTGGGCAGCTACGGTTTTGCTCAGGGTCAACGCTACGTGGTGATTCAGGCGGCCACCCCTGACACCGAATATAACGCCAGCAGCCTGCGCTACAAAGTAGCGGGTTATAACGCCTCCGGTACCAGTGTAGACAGCGGCGGCAATACCCTGTTGTTGGTCACATTGGGCGGTGCTACGCAACCTGACGTCACGCCACCACCATCTGACGTCACGCCACCACCATCTGACGTCACACCACCACCATCTGACGTCACACCACCACCATCTGACGTCACACCACCACCATCTGACGTCACACCACCACCCCCTGACGTCACGCCACCGCCACCTGACGGGCCATCCAGTGGTCCGATCAATCGCGCGACCACCACCAGCGGGATGGCAACGCTCTCCGGGCTGTTCAACTACAACGGCTACGATGCGCCGTTGATGAACCTGTTCAACGCTGCCGCCGCCCTTGGCTCTTCGGCTGAGGGTAATAAGGCCGGTGCGCAGTTGAGCCCAGCGGCGACCGTGTCGGCCGCGACTCAGGCGTCCATGGCGTCCACGGTGCAAGTGCTCAATGTCACGGCGGCACGCCTGGACGGGATGCGCACTGCGCAGAACGACATGGCCGGCAGCGGTATCGCCACGGGTGAAGCCGCCAGCAATTCCGGGCTGTGGGGGCAGGCGTTCGGCGGTTCTTCGCGCCTGAGCGAGAGTGATAATATCGCCGGCTATACCAGCCATTACAGTGGCATGCTCATTGGTGCCGACACGGCGCTCAACGACAGCTGGCAGGCCGGTGGCCTGTTCAGCTACACCCAGACTACGGTCAACAGCGACGGCGATAACGCTGGCAGCTCTGCCGACGTGAAGTCTTACGGTGTGTTCGGCTATGCCAGCTATACGGCCAATCCGTGGTACCTGGACCTGTCGATAGGGGCGATCCAGCACCAATACGACACCCAGCGTGACGTTAACTTCCCTGGCTTCAATGGCACGGCCAAGGGCGAGCATGACGGAATGCAGTACATCGCTGCAGCCCAGGTCGGTTACCCGATCAACCTCGGTTCCCATACGGTGCTGACGCCGATTGGCGGCTTGACCTACACCACGCTGGAGCAAGACAGCTTCAGCGAAGAAGGCGGCAATGGCGCGGCACTGGATGTGGACTCCACCAGCACTCACTCGCTGAAAAGCGACCTGGGCGCCAAGCTGGAGCGCTCCTACGCAACTGAATACGGCAACGTCGTGCCGTCGGCGCAGTTGATCTGGCGTCATGAGTACCATGACACCCGTCTGCAGTCGGTCGCCAACTTTGCCGCTGACACGGCAGGGGCCACCAGCTTCAGCAACCTGGGCGTCAAGCCGGTTGATGACACTGGCGTGCTGACACTGGGCGTGACTCTGCTGCAAAGTAGCGCCCTCAGCGTGTCGGCGAAGTACACCCTGGAGGCGGCGAGTGGTTACACCGCCAATACCGGTGATGTACAGGTGCGTTGGAACTTCTGATCGGCTAACAGCGCTTAGCCTGAACGCCCATTGTCTGTGATAGGCAATGGGCGTTCAGGTTCGCCAGCGCTAGAGAGCGAACGCCTTTTGTACAAGATAGTCTTACTTCCGATTTAAAGGCCCCCTATGAGCGGCATATCAGGTGAAGCGTGAAAAGTTCGAGCGCGTCGTTGTCGCGTTGTCTCGTCGCGGTACTCACGTGCGTGAGTGTGGCGCTAGGAGGATTGAGCGGTTGTGCCGATCCGAACCGGCACGCCGAGAGCCTGGCGCTCACCGGCCACTTGCAGCGTGAGCGGGTCGAAACCGACGGTTTCGTGCTGACCAGTTTTTACCGGATCAGTCGTCCGGATCTGCCATTGACCGTCTATATCGAGGGCGATGGTAAGGCCTGGCGCTCGCGCACGGTGCCCTCGGACAACCCCACGCCACATCAGGCCCTGGCTTTGACACTGGCATCGGTGGACCCGGCGGCCAACGTCGTGTACCTGGCACGCCCTTGCCAATTCACGCCGTTAGTGCAAAGCCCGCGTTGCGGCCGAGCCTACTGGACCGACAAGCGATTTGCCGAGGAAGTCGTCGTGGCCATGAACCAGGCGCTGAGCCGTTACTGCGCGCGGGTACCGGGACAGCGCGTTCACCTGGTCGGCTATTCGGGCGGTGGGGCGCTGGCGATTTTGATTGCCGCCCGGCGTCATGACATTGCCTCGCTGCGCACGGTGGCCGGTAACCTGGACCACGTGCAAGTCAATCGTTTGCATAACGTCTCGGCCATGCCTGAATCGCTCAATGCCATCGACGTTGCCCCGCAGGTCTCGTCTATCGTGCAGCTCCACTTCAGCGGTGGCGATGACCGTGTCGTGCCGGCGCAGGTCGCGCAAAATTTTGTCCGCGCAACGGCCAGCCGTTGTGCACGCAGCCAGATCGTCCCAGGTATGGCCCATGACAGCGACTGGGCCCGGCGCTGGCCTGAACTGCTATTAACCCCTCTACCGTGCTCGGTGAGTACAAACCATGAATAACAACCTGACAAGCGTGCCGCACGCCCTGAGTGCGTCGGACCGTAACGCGCATTACGGCCACAGCGGCGCGGTGCTGTGGTTTACCGGGCTGTCCGCTTCGGGCAAGTCGTCCTTGTCCATGGCATTGGAACTAGCGCTGACGAAGCTGGGCTATAGCTGCTATGTGCTCGATGGTGACAATCTGCGCAAAGGCTTGAATGCAAATTTAGGTTTCAGTGCCGAACATCGGAGCGAGAACATCCGCCGCGTGGGCGAGGTTGCCAGCTTGTTTGCCAATGCCGGATTGATCTGTATCACCGCCTTGATTTCCCCCTACTACAAGGATCGCGAGCGTGCGCGTGAGGCGGTCGGGCCAATGTTTCACGAAATACATATCGCGGCAGACCTGGCGACCTGCGAAGCCCGTGACCCCAAGGGGCTATACCAAAAGGCGCACGCCGGTAAGCTGCTTGAATTCACGGGGGTGAGTGCGCCGTACGAGGCGCCGAAGCATCCTGAATTGGTGATCGATACTGGAAAAATTTCGGTCGAGGAAAGCCTGAAGATATTGCTCGACTACGTGGTACGCCATATTCCGCTAAGCCAGAATCAATGACGTTGGCCCCTAAAGCCTTGGTTTTGCTGAATGTCAGGCACAAAAAAAGACGTCCGTGGACGTCTTTAGATGTAAATTTGGTGGAACCGGGGGGATTTGAACCCCCGTCCGCCAGTGCTCCGCTGTCGGTACTACATGCTTAGCCGTGTCTATTGAGTTAATCCGCAGCCGCCCGACGGGCAGGGTGCTTTGGACGAGTTGTGTAAGTTTTAGCCGCTTCGTCCACAACGTACTGCACGGCGATCCTGTTCTGTATGACAATCACTTCGGGTTTACAGGCATCCCCTAGTGATTGCTGGAGCCGAAGCTACCAGGAGAGCGGGCTCAGCTGCTTACGCAGCGAGAGCGTAACCCTCGTAGTTTTCGTCATTGGCAACTATAGAAAGTTGCAACAGTGGATTTACGAGTTCTGTTACCAACTCGGCATGCACCTAGAGTTTCACTACCGGCGTCGAATCCTAATCGGCCCCATTTGTTGCGCTCTAGCTGTAAGCGCTTTTCAACGCTTGAGGTCGAGTATACGCCATCGCTCAGGCGACGTCGACTGCTGGTCTGGCGCCGCCCGGTTGAGGCGTTACTGACCACTACCACCATTGCTGCTCTTGTCGGCTTTTTCAAGGGTGTCCAAGGCTTTGGTGGTAATGGCGATGCAGTCTTTGGTATTGCCGGCGGCCTGTGCAGCCTTGGCATCCTTGACCTGACCCATGACCTCCTGATCGGTGCTTTCGGCTGAGGCACCAGCGCCTGCCGTGGCGGTGGCATCATTGATCTTCTGCAAATTGAGGGTACACAGGTCTTCGGCGGCGAACACAGGGGAGGCAAGCAGTGCGGCGGCAAAGAACAGTCCGGAAATCGCAGTACGCTTCATGTGAGTCTCCTTGGCTAGGACAGCCTCGTATGAGGCCTCTATCAGGGTGGACTGCACTGTGTTGCTGGGGTTCAGATGGAATTGATAGATCTGACTGGCACCGCGCCAAAGCTGACACGGTGCCGATGACTTCAGATGGCTCGAGGTCGGGTAACGCGGTCCACCAAGTAGACCAAGCCGTGATAATCAATACCCCCATGGTTCGACAAACCAATCTCACAGGTGCGGCTGGTGGAAATCCCTTCACCGCAATACTGCACCGCATCCTTGAGGCTACGCAGCGAGTGGGCATTGAGCTCTGGCGTGGTGAAGCCTTTATCACCGGCAAAGCCGCAGCAGTGGATACCTTCAGGAATCACCACCTGTGTGCTGCAGCGCCGGGCCAGGTCGATCAGCGCCTGGCTTTCACCCAGGTGTTGGGTGCTGCAGGTCACGTGTACTGCAATCGGTTCGTCCTGAGGCGTGAACTCCAGTTTGTCGAGCAGGTGAGTGCGGATGAAACGCACCGGGTCATAGAGGTCCAGGCGGGTTTCAGCCAGGTCCTGAACCAGGCGCAAGGTACAGGGGCTGGTGTCGCAGTAGATCGGATCAAGCCCGCCACGGCTGGCATGCAGCAGGGCGTTGATCAACTCCTGGCGCTTGTGTTCGGCCTGTTCGGCATACCCCTTGGAGGCGAAGGGTTGGCCGCAGCACAGGTTGTCCTGATTCTCCGGGAAGACTACTTGATAGCCCGCCTTTTCCAATAGGGTGCGGGTCTTGTCGAGCAATGAGGTTTGTTCACGGTCGGTCGCTGCCGGGCCCATTACCCGCGACACACAGGCGGCCAGGTACACCACCCGAGGTCGGGCATCGTTACTCGCGGGGCTCAGTGAGATGGCTTTGAGCGGCTGCGGCATGGCCGACGTCCACTGCGGAACGCGGCCGTGACTGGCTTTGCTGAGGCGGCTGCTAAGGCGACTCAAGCGCGGTGCTCCGAGCAACTTGCGCGCAGCGTTGGCGGCCTGCAAGGTAAAGCGTGCGCCGCTGAGTGCGGTGTGAAAATTTTCCGCCAGCCAATCGGCGGTCTTCACATGGCCAGCGACCTGGCCGCGCAGTTTCTTCACCAGCTCGCCGGTATTGATGCCCACCGGGCAGCGTTGTGCGCACAAACCTGTTGCGGCGCAGGTGTCGATGCCTTGGTACTGGTAGTCACGCTCTAGCTGGCGAGTATCGCTACCGGCGCGCTTTTTCGCCTGGATGTCGCGCCACATAACGATACGCTGGCGCGGGCTGAGGGTCAGCCCCTTGGACGGGCACACCGGCTCGCAGAAACCACATTCGATGCACTTGTCGACGATCTCGTCGGCGGCAGGCAAGGGCTTGAGGTTCTTCAGGTGCAGCTGCGGGTCGTCGGTCAACACCACGTCTGGATTGAGGATGCCGGCTGGGTCCAGAAGGCGCTTGAGTTGCCACATCAGCTGATAGGCGTCATGCCCCCATTCCAGCTCGACGAAGGGCGCCATGTTGCGTCCGGTGCCGTGCTCGGCCTTGAGCGAGCCGCCGTACTCCACGGCAACCAGCTGCGCGACGTCATCCATGAAGGCCGAATAGCGCGTCACTTGTTCTGACGAGTCGAAGCCTTGGGTGAAGACGAAGTGCAAGTTACCTTCCAGGGCATGACCGAACAGGATCGCCTCGTCGTAGCCGTGCTTGTCGAACAACGCGATCAGGCGATTGACACCCTCGGCGAGCTTTTCGACGGGGAAGGTGACATCTTCGATAATCACTGTGGTGCCGGTTTCGCGTACCGCGCCGACGGCCGGGAAGGTGTCTTTGCGGATACGCCAGAGCTGGTTGTAGACCACCGGGTCTTCGCTGAAATCAACCTGCTTTTCCACCGGGAACTCAGCGATGGAGGCACTGATATGTGCCAACTGTTCGTGCAGCAGCGATTGCGTCGCGGCGCGTGACTCGATCAGCAACGCACAGGCACCGGCGGACAGGCTCTTCACCCACTCCGGCATGCCCTGCATGTTCTCCACCGAGCGCAGGCTGCGGCGGTCGAGCAGTTCTACCGCAGACACTGGTTGCTGCTTGAGCACGGGCACTGCCTTGCAGCAGGTCTCGACATCGGGGAAGACGATCAGTGCACTGGCCTTGTGCGGATGGTCCGGCACGGTGTTGTAGGTCACCGCACTGATGAAGCCGAGGGTCCCTTCGGAGCCAACCATCAGGTGGGTGAGGATATCCACAGGCTCGTCGTAATCGACGAGCGCGTTGAGCGATAAACCAGTGGTGTTTTTCAGGCGGTACTTGTGACGGATCTTGGCCGCCAATTCGGTATTGGCGCGAGTCTGTCGACCCAGTTCGCCGAGTTGTGCAAGCAGTTCGCCATGGCTTTGCTGCAAGCGCACGACGCTGTCCGGCAGTTCGCTGTCGAACAAGGTGCCGTCCGCGAGCAGCAGGCGCATGCCGGCCAGGGTGTGGTAGCTGTTCTGCGCGGTACCACAGCACATGCCGCTGGCGTTGTTGGCGACGATACCGCCGATTTTGCAGGCATTGATCGAGGCCGGATCGGGACCGATCTTGCGCCCGAACGGCGCCAGCCAGGCGTTGGCCTGGGCACCGATGACACCCGGCTGCAGGCGGATTTGCGTGCCACCGTCGCGAATGTCGCGCGCGTTCCAGTTGTCGCCCAGCACCAGCAATACCGAGTCACTCACCGCTTGCCCGGACAGACTGGTGCCGGCGGCACGGAAGGTGATCGCAACCTGCTCAGCGTGGGCAGCCTTGAGCAGGGTGGCGACTTCATCCTCGCTCTCGACGCGGATCACAAGCTTGGGAATCAGGCGGTAGAAACTGGCGTCAGTGCCGAAGGCCAGGGTCGAGAGCGGGTCGTCGAAACGCCGCTCGCGGGGGATCAGGTGTTCAACCGTGTCGAGGAACGCGGCGGGCAGACTCATGCAATCTCCTCGCGGGGCCGCGGCGTCTGGCGCGCCGTGTGCCCCGGTCAATCAGGCGGTGATTGGTGCGGGCGCGGCAATCAGGCGCCCAGTTCGCGTACCAGCGAGTCACGGGTGATCTCGCTGATGGTCTTGGCGCCAGTCAGCACCATGGCCACGCGCATTTCTTTCTCGAACAGCTCAAGCAGGTTCTTCACCCCGGCTTCCCCGGCGGTGGCCAGCGCGTACAGGAATGCACGGCCGATCAATACGGTGTCCGCGCCTAGGGCAATCATGCGCACCACGTCCAGGCCGCTGCGGATGCCGGAGTCAGCGAGGATCTTCAGGTCACCCTTCACCGCGTCGGCAATGGCCGGCAGGGCGCGAGCACTGGACAGCACGCCGTCGAGCTGACGACCACCGTGGTTGGACACGACGATGCCGTCGGCGCCGAATTTCACCGCGTCTTTGGCATCTTGCGGATCAAGGATGCCCTTGATCACCATCGGACCGTCCCAGAACTCGCGTATCCACTCCAGGTCTTTCCAGGAAATCGACGGATCGAAGTTGGCGCCCAGCCAGCCGATGTAGTCGGCCAAACCAGTAGGGCTGCCGCGATAGGTGGAAATGTTGCCCAGATCATGGGGCTTGCCCAGCAAACCTACATCCAGTGCCCACTGTGGGTGAGTCATGGCCTGCCAGACGCGGCGCAGCGGTGCATTCGGGCCGCTCATGCCCGAGTGTGCATCACGGTAGCGGGCACCCGGTACGGGCATGTCCACGGTGAACACCAGGGTAGTGACGCCAGCCGCTTTGGCGCGCTCAAGGGCGTTGCGCATAAAGCCGCGGTCTTTGAGGACGTAGAGCTGGAACCACATCGGCCGGTCGATGGCCGGGGCCACTTCCTCGATCGGACACACCGATACGGTCGACATAGTGAAGGGAATGCCTTTGGCGGCAGCAGCACGTGCGGCCTGGACTTCACCGCGACGGGCGTACATCCCGGTCAGGCCGACTGGGGCCAAGGCCACCGGCATGCTCAGTGTTTCGTTGAACAGTTGAGTCTCAAGACTCAGCTCGGACATGTTCTTCAGCACGCGTTGGCGCAGGGCGATGCTGGCCAGGTCTTCGACGTTGTGACGCAGCGTGTACTCGGCGTAGGCGCCACCGTCGGCGTAGTGGAACAGAAACGGCGGCAGCTTGCGTTGAGCTGCGGCGCGGTAGTCGGTAGAGGCAGAAATGATCATGAGGTCTCGCTGCGTCGATTGAAAGGGCGGATGCCGGGCGCGCTGAAAGGCGCCCGGCCTCTGTCACTTTAGTGAACCAGCATGCCGGTCAGCCAATAAGCCTGGATCAGGGTGATCAGGCCGACGATGGTGGCGAAGAACAGGCTGTGTTTGAGGGTAAAGCGGAACAGATCCGATTCCTTGCCGACCAGGCCGGTAGCCGCGCAGGCAACGGCGATCGACTGTGGCGAGATCATCTTGCCGGTCACGCCGCCGCTGGTGTTAGCCGCGACCAGCAGGGTGTCGTTGACCCCGATCTGGTGCGCCGTGGTGGCCTGCAGCGAACTGAACAGGGCGTTGGACGAGGTGTCGGAACCGGTCAGGAACACACCCAGCCAGCCAAGGAATGGTGAGAAGAACGGGAAGGCTGCGCCAGTACCCGCCAATACCAGGGCCATGGTCGAAGACATGCCCGAGTAGTTGGTGACGAAGGCGAAGGCCAGCACCATACCAATCGACAGGATTGGCCAGCGCAGCTCAAAGAAGGTCTCCTTCAAAGTGGTCAGACCAGTTTTGAAATTGATCTTCAGCACCAGCATGGAGATCAGCGCCGAGAAGAAAATCGCGGTGCCGGTGGCGGAAATCGGGTCGAGTTTGAACACGGCCGGAATCGCGGTCGGGGTGGCGACGATCGGTGCGGTCTTGATTACCAACTGATCAAGGTGCGGAATCGCGAAGTTGAACACCCAGCTGTACATTGAGCCGCCAGCCGCGAAGGCCGCCTTGAACGGCTTCAAGGTCCAGATGGTGACCAGCACGGTGAGAATCAGGAACGGCGACCAGGCCTTGAAGATCTCGCCGAAGCTGTAAGGTGAAGGCTGGCTGCCACCGCCATTGACCACGGCGGCGCCGACACTGCCGGTGGCGGTAGTGAACGAACGCTTGGGCTGCCAGACCTTGAGGAACAGGGTCAGGGAAATCAGGCTGGCCAGAGCTGAGGTGATGTCCGGCAGTTCCGGGCCAATGAAGTTCGAGGTGAAGTACTGGGTAACGGCGAAGCTCAGGCCGGCCACCAGGGCTGCAGGCCAGGTTTCTTTGACGCCGCGCAGGCCGTCCATCATGAACACCAGCCAGAACGGCACAAACAGCGACAGCAATGGCAGTTGGCGGCCGGTCATGGCGCCAATCTTGAAGGCGTCGATACCGGTTACTTGGCCAGCAACGATGATCGGGATACCCAGGGCGCCGAAGGCCACCGGTGCGGTGTTGGCGATCAGGCACAGGCCCGCGGCGTACAGCGGGTTGAAGCCCAGGCCGACCAGCAGGGCAGCGGTAATCGCTACTGGTGCGCCGAAGCCAGCTGCACCTTCGAGGAAGGCACCAAAGCAGAAACCGATCAGCAGCACCTGCAGGCGCTGGTCATCGGTGATCGACAGCACGGAGCTGCGGATCACTTCGAACTGGCCGCTTTTGACTGTCAGTTTGTAGAGGAACACCGCGGCAACGATGATCCAGGCAATAGGCCACAGGCCGTAGGCAAAACCGTAACCGGCGGCTGCAATAGCCATGTCGGCAGGCATCTGGAAGGCGAAGATCGCCACCAGGATCGACAAACCGAGGGTGATGCTGCCGGCGACGTGACCCTTGAGACGGAACACCGCCAGGGCGAGGAAGAAGAACACGATCGGGATGACTGCCGCGAGCGCGGACAGGCCAAGACTACCAAGCGGACTGTAGAGCTGTTGCCAGGTTTGCATATGGGGTGGCCCCTAATTGTTGTTGGTCAGCACTGGCATTGGATAATTGGTAAGACCAATTTACAATGTCGAGGCGCTAGGTTAAAAGCCTCGCTGCGGGTGTGTCAATTTGTCCCGGTAAAACTTTTGTCGGGCGAACGTCGGAAGAAGGGGCTGAGTAGTACGGAAATTTGCCATCTGATGGGTGTCGGCAGAGTGCGGATGCGCCAGAATAGACAGCCCCGAACGCACTCGGGATTGTGGAGAGTATGTGATGGTTTTTGATCAGGTCCGCCAACGCCGTTTATCCGACGATATCGTCGAACGGCTTGAGGGGATGATTCTTGAAGGCACCCTGAGTGCCGGTCAGCGGCTGCCTGCCGAGCGGGCCCTGGCCGAACAGTTCGGCGTGTCGCGACCGTCGTTGCGCGAAGCGATTCAAAAGCTGGTGGCCAAGGGGCTGCTGGTCAGTCGCCAGGGTGGCGGCAACTATGTAGCTGAGTCACTGGGCTCGACGTTTAGCGACCCGTTGCTGCAATTGCTGGAAAGCAATCCTGAAGCCCAGCGTGATCTGCTTGAGTTTCGTCATACCCTGGAAGCGTCATGTGCCTATTACGCGGCGACTCGGGCGACAGAGCCTGATCGTCAACGCCTCAAGGCGGCGTTCGATACCCTGCAGGACTGCTACACCCGCCAGGATGAAGTCAGTCGGGCGGAAGAGGGCGCGGCCGACGCGCGTTTTCATCTGGCCATTGCCGAAGCCAGCCACAATGCCGTGTTGTTGCACACCATTCGCGGCCTGTTCGACCTGCTCAAGCGCAACGTGGTCACCAACATTGGTGGTATGTACAAGCAGCGCGCAGAAACCCGTGACATGCTGATCGGTCAGCACCGCGATCTGTATCAGGCGATTGTCGAAGGGCGTGCCGAGGACGCGCGAGAAATTTCCAGTCGACACATTTTGTATGTGCAGGAAGTGCTCGACGAGGTGCGTCAGGAAGTGCAGCGGGTGGCGAGAGCGGAGCGGCGGAGCGGGCACTAGTCAGGGTTGGCAAGGCTGCGCTGGCAAGGCCGACTCCCACAGAGAGCGTAGCAATCTGCGGGAGTTAGCATTGCCGATGCTTCAGCAGAGTCAGTCTTCCCGACCCTTGTTGCGCACTGCGCGCTGCAACTCGCGATCGGAGTCACGCTCGCGCTGGGTGTCGCGCTTGTCGTATTCCTTCTTGCCCTTGCCGAGCGCGATCTCGCACTTGATCAAGTGCTTGCTCCAGTAGATCGACAAGGCTACGCAGGTGTAGCCCTTTTGCTGCACGGCAGCATGCAGGCGCTCCAGCTCACGGCGGTTGAGCAGCAGTTTGCGGGTGCGTGTCGGGTCGGCAATGACATGCGTACTGGCGGCCGTCAGCGGCGTGATATGGCTGCCCATCAGCCAGGCCTCGCCATCTTTGAGCACCACGTAACTGTCGGTCAGGTGCGCCTTGCCGGCACGCAGACTTTTTACTTCCCAACCGGACAGGACCAATCCGGCCTCGAACTTGTGCTCGATGAAGTAATCGTGTCGCGCCTTTTTATTCTGCGCGATGGTCCCTGTCGGATGTTTCGTTTGTTTAGCCATAGGGGCGGCATTATAGGCAGTCGTTGCGTTGTCGGCTACGGGGTAGCAGTGCGCCTTGAGCCTGTGAGTTGAATCCCGGACAATGCGCGCTCTTTTTTTCCACAGTTGAGCGTGTTGATGTCGACGGACAAGGTTTCTGTCCATGGTGGCTGGGCCAGTCGCTGGGTGTTTGTACTGGCGGCAACCGGTGCTGCGGTGGGGTTGGGAAGTATCTGGAAGTTCCCCTACATGGTCGGCGTCTACGGTGGCGGTGCCTTTGTCCTGGTGTTTCTGGCCTGTATTGCCCTGATCGGTATTCCGGTGATGCTCGCCGAGACGTTGATCGGTCGCCGCACCCGGCAGAGTCCGGCCAATGCCTTGCGTGACCTGGCGCTGGAGGCCGGGCATTCACCGCGCTGGTCCTGGTGGGCCTTCGCCGGGATGATCACGGCGCTGTTGATCCTGTCGTTCTACAGTGTGGTCGGTGGGTGGTCGTTCGATTACATCATTAACATGGGTAAGGGCGACTTCCAGGGCGTAACGGCTGACCAGGTCGGCAGTTACTTCAATGGTGTGATCAGCGACCCTTGGCGTCTGGTGCTGTGGCATAGCCTGTTCATGCTGCTGTCGGCGCTGGTGATTGCCCGTGGCGTGGTCGCCGGGCTTGAGAAGAGTCTGCGCATCATGATGCCGCTGCTGTTCTTGCTGCTGGTGATCCTGCTTGGTTACAGCCTGACCACCGGGCACTTCATGCAAGGGCTGCATTTCATGTTCGACTTCGACACCTCGCGTCTGCTCGATGGGTTGTTGCCGGCCATGGGGCATGCCTTCTTTTCGTTGAGTGTCGGGGTTGGCTCGTTGCTGATCTACGGCGCTTACATGCCTAAAGGTGCTTCCATCGGTGGCACCATCGTCGCTGTGGCCCTACTCGACACCTTCGTCTCACTGCTGGCGGGTTTGGCCTTGTTCCCGATTGTGTTTGCCGCCGGCCTGAACCCGAGTGAGGGGCCCGGCCTGATGTTCGTTGCCTTGCCGTTTGCTTTCGGTAATGTGGCCTTTGGCCAACTGATGGGCGTCGTATTCTTTGTTCTGGTGGCGGTAGCAGCCTGGAGTTCGGCGATTTCCCTGCTCGAACCTATGGTTGCCTATCTGGTCGAGCGCACTGGTGTGCGACGTGGCTGGATCACCACCTGGCTGGCCTTCAGTTGCTGGCTGGTTGGCCTGGGCACAGTGTTTTCGTTCAATATCTGGCAGCAGGCACGCTTTTTCGTGAACGATGGCAGCGGCTTTCAGCTCTACCAATGGGGGGCGAGCGGCGGGCTGGACTTCTTCGGCGTGATCGACTTTTTCACCTCGCGGATCATGTTGCCGCTGGGTGGTTTGTGCTTTGTGATATTCGCTGGTTGGATCATGGGGCGTGAAGCGGTGCGCGATGAATTGGCCATGCGCAGCCCGCTGCTGTTTGCTCTGACTTTCTTCTTGATGCGCTATGTGGCGCCCCTCGGCATTCTGGTTGTGTTTGCCGCTCAGCTTTGGAAGTGACGCCTGGATGACTACTCATATTCAACGTTCGGCCCTGCTGCCTTATCCCGCCCAGGCGTTGTACGACCTGGTCAACGATGTTGCAGGCTATCCGGAGTTTTTGCCCTGGTGCTCGTCCACCACCGTGCTGGAGGTCAGTGACACGCTGATGCGTGCCAGCCTGGAAGTGGCCAAAGGTGGCATGAGCCAGAAGTTCGTCACTCGCAATGTGTTAGTGCCGGGTCAATCCATCGAGATGAACCTGGAGGAGGGCCCGTTCAACCAGTTGCACGGCTTGTGGATTTTCAAGCCTCTGGGGGAGAAGGCCTGCAAGATCAGCCTGGACCTGTCCTTCGACTATGCCGGGCCGCTGGTGAGGGCAACCCTCGGGCCATTGTTCAATCAGGCTGCCAACACTCTGGTCGATGCCTTTTGTCAGCGGGCCAAGCAACTCAATGGCTGAGGGTCTGCTGCAGGTTGAGGTGGTCTACGCGACGGCTGAGCAGCAATGGCTGCTGGCTGTAGCGGTGGCGCCCGGGACCACGCTGCGAGAGGCGGTGCGCTTGTCGGGGCTCGCTGAGCACGTGCCGGGCCTGGATGTAGAGGCGTGCCCACTTGGCATCTTCGGCAAGGTCTTCACCGAGGCTGCGCAGCAGGTCGTTGCCGACGGGGATCGTATCGAGTTGTATCGGCCTCTACTGGTCGACCCCAAGGAGGTGCGCAAGCAGCGTGCAGCCAAGGTGGCGCGAGTATTCAAGAAAGCCAAGCGCTGAAACAGCAGAAACAAAAAAGCCCGGAATCTCCGGGCTTTTCTTTACCTGCAGTGTACTTACTGCGGCGAGGTTTCCAGTGGGGCTGGAGTCGGTACTGGAATGGTTTCGATGGTATCGACTTCGTTCTGGATCTTCTCTTCAAGGGAGCCTGGCTTGGCCGGGGTTTCCTTGACCGGTTCAACCTGTTCAGTGCCTGGTTGAGCAGGGCTGACACTGGTGTCGCCGCTGCCACCGAGGATTTCCTGGTCGCGGCTGACGCCCGGCATAAAGTCGCCAGACAGGCTGACCAACTGATCGCTCTCGTTGAAGAAGATGCTCATGCGCTCCTGCTGGCGTTCACCGCCACCAGGTTGCAGGCTGTACAGGTAATCCCAACGATTGGTGTGGAAGGTATCCTGGATCAGCGGGTTGCCCATGATAAACCTTACTTGCCGACGGGTCATTCCGGGGCGTAATTGGTCTATCATGTCTTGCGTGACGACATTGCCCTGCTGGATGTCGATTTTGTAAACCCCGGGGAACGAGCAACCGGCGAGTGCGAGCAGTCCCACAAGGGTGAGGCTGGTTAGCAAGAGCTTGGTGTTTTGCATCGGTGGGCGACTTCCACTATCTTGGCTGGACAACGTAAACCCCGATCATACCCGTATTCAGAGAAGCTGCGAAGCAGCATCGGCGAGAAAGCTGACCATGGTTGAAAATAGCGAACTGCGCAAAGCCGGTCTCAAGGTGACACTGCCTCGAGTAAAAATTCTACAGATGCTCGACTCTACCGAGCAGCGTCACATGAGTGCTGAGGATGTCTACAAGGCGCTGATGGAGGCAGGCGAGGATGTCGGTCTGGCCACGGTTTATCGTGTTCTGACCCAGTTCGAAGCCGCAGGCCTGGTCGTGCGCCACAACTTCGACGGCGGTCACGCCGTGTTCGAATTGGCCGACGGCGGCCACCACGACCATATGGTCAACGTGGAGTCTGGCGAAGTTATCGAGTTCTTCGATAGCGAGATTGAAAAGCGTCAGAAAGAAATCGTTGCCGAACATGGTTTCGAGCTGGTTGACCATAATCTGGTCCTGTACGTGCGCAAGAAAAAGTAAGCAGACGTTTCTTGCTGTACTGCATCAAAGGCGACCCTAGGGTCGCCTTTGTGTTTTCTGGGGCATCAGGCCTTGCTGGTGACCACCATTTTGCGGGCGTGGGCCAGGGATTCCTTGGTCAGGTCGATACCGCCAAGCATCCGCGCGACTTCTTCGACGCGCTCGCGCTTGCCCAGATTGGCCACGGCAGTGTGGGTCGCATTGCTGTTGCGCACCTTATGGACAAACAGGTGATGATGGCCTTGCGCCGCAACTTGTGGCAGGTGGGTTACCGTCAAGACCTGCCCGCGTTCGCCCAGACGCCGCAACAATTGACCGACGATCTCGGCAGTGGGGCCACCGATTCCCACGTCGACTTCGTCGAACACCAGTGTCGGGATGCGCGAGGTTTGCGCGGTAATCACCTGGATAGCCAGGCTGATGCGTGACAGCTCTCCCCCGGACGCGACTTTGGCCAGGCCCTTTAGCGGCTGACCAGGGTTGGCGCTGACCAACAGTTCTACGTGCTCCAGGCCGTGAGGCGACAGTTCGTCACTGCTATTGGCATGCAATTGGATACTGAAGCGGCCACCGGGCATGCCCAGGCGCTGAATTTCTTGCTCAACCGCCGTTGCCAACTGGCTGGCGGCCTGGACGCGCAAGGCGCTCAGTTCGCCGGCTTTGTCCTGGTAGTGGCGGGCAAAGGCGGCCAGTTCGTCGTCCAGGCGCTCGATGGACTCGTCATTGGCATTAAGGCCTTCGAGCTCATCCATTAAACGTTGTTGCAGGTTGGCCAGCTCGGTTGGATGAACCCGGTGTTTGCGGGCGAGGGTATAGATGCTGTCCAGGCGCTCTTCGAGTTGCTGTAGGCGTGCCGGGTCGGCATCGAAGTGATCAAGGAAGCGGTTCAGTTCGCCGACAGCTTCTTCTACCTGGATCTGCGCGCTGGCAATCATGTTCGCGGCTTCGCCCAGCGCTTTGGGAGCATTCTGCACGGCGGTCAGGCGATTGAGGCTGGCGGTCAGGGCGTTGAGCACGTTGCCCGAGTCGCTTTCGCTGCAGTGGTCGATCACCTGGCGGCAAATGCCGAACAGTGCTTCAGCGTTGGTCAGGTTCTTGTGTTCCTGCTCCAGTTGCTCCAGTTCGTTTTCACCCAGGCCGAGATTATCGAGTTCTTCGAGCTGGTAACTGAGCAGTTGGTGCTGTGCCCGTTGTTCGTCGCCGGAGTTGGACAGCCGCTCCAGTTCCTGACGCGTCTGGCGCCAGCGCTGGGCGGCCAGTTGCACCTGGCGGGCAAGGTCGCTGGCACCGGCATACTCGTCAAGTAGGCGGCGGTGGGTGTCGGTCTTGAGTAGTGATTGGTGTTCATGCTGGCTGTGGATATCAATCAGCAACTCGCCGAGCGCCTTGAGGTCGCCTAGAGGGCAGGGTGTGCCATTGATGTAGCCGCGGCTGCGACCTTCGGCGGTGATTACCCGGCGCAGGATGCACGGGCCGTCGTTGTCCAGGTCGCGCTCGGCCAGCCAGGTGCGCGCCTCGGGGATGTCGGCAAGGTCGAAGGTGGCGAGGATGTCAGCCTTGTCGGCGCCGGGACGCACCACGCCGCTGTCGGCGCGATCACCCAGGGTCAGGCCCAGGGCATCGAGCATGATCGATTTGCCGGCCCCGGTTTCACCGGTGATGACGCTCATCCCCCGAGCTAGCTCGAGGTCCAGGTGTTCGACGATGGCATAGTTGTGTACGGACAGGTGCACCAGCATTGGGGCGGCTCCCAGGCGTGAAGTCTGGTTATTTATACAGTGTTTTCAAATCCGCTGACAATGGCTGCGCTTAGTTCGATTTGGTTATCTGAACGTGATTCTGATGTCGATGGGTTATGAATGAATCGGCCAACTGTGCTTTTTGCCCCTTGAACCTGGGTTTTACGACCCCATATAGCCGACAGAAACGCGAGTTCAGCTCGCTGACACAATTCGAGAGGAGTGATTTTATGGCTGACGAACAGCTGGATGAACAGAATCTGAACGCCGAAGAAACTGGCGCACAAGACCTGAGCGCCCGCGTGCAGGTGCTCGAAGAGCAGCTGGCGGCGGCCCAGGATCAATCCCTGCGCACCGCTGCTGACCTGCAGAACGTTCGCCGTCGTGCCGAGCAGGACGTCGAGAAGGCGCACAAGTTCGCGCTGGAAAAATTTGCCGGTGACCTGCTGCCGGTCATCGATAGCCTCGAGCGTGGCCTGGAGCTGTCCAGCGCTGAAGACGAGAGCATTCGCCCAATGCGTGAAGGCATCGAGCTGACCTTGAAGATGTTCCACGACACGCTCAAGCGCTACAACCTCGAGGCGATTGACCCGCACGGCGAACCTTTCAATGCCGAGCACCATCAGGCCATGGCCATGCAGGAAAGCGCTGAAGTCGAGCCCAACAGCGTGCTCAAAGTGTTCCAGAAGGGCTACCAACTGAATGGTCGCCTGCTGCGCCCGGCCATGGTCGTGGTCAGCAAGGCCCCTGCAGCGGTTTCGCCGTCGATTGACGAGCAGGCTTGAAATCGTTTCAGGCGCCCCCATTTAGGTGTCAAGCATTCAAGTATTACCGCAGTTAGCCACCACTGCTGCGGCAACCAAATTCAAGTTTCGGGAGAGTTAACATGGGCAAAATCATCGGTATCGACCTGGGGACCACCAACTCCTGCGTCTCCATCCTGGAAAACGGCAACGTCAAAGTTATCGAGAACGCTGAAGGCGCGCGTACCACGCCGTCGATCATCGCCTACGCCAACGATGGCGAGATTCTGGTTGGTCAGTCGGCCAAGCGTCAGGCCGTCACCAACCCGCACAACACCCTGTACGCGGTTAAGCGTCTGATCGGTCGTCGCTTCGAAGAAGACGTCGTGCAGAAAGACATCCAGATGGTGCCGTACAAGATCGTCAAGGCTGACAACAACGACGCCTGGGTCGAAGTCAACGGCCAGAAAATGGCGCCGCCACAGATCTCGGCTGAGATCCTGAAAAAGATGAAGAAGACCGCCGAAGATTACCTCGGCGAGCCTGTTACCGAAGCGGTCATCACCGTTCCGGCCTACTTCAACGACAGCCAGCGTCAGGCCACCAAGGATGCCGGTCGTATCGCGGGTCTGGACGTAAAACGTATCATCAACGAACCAACCGCAGCCGCTCTGGCCTACGGTATGGACAAGGCTAAAGGCGATCACACCGTGATCGTTTATGACCTCGGTGGTGGTACTTTCGACGTTTCGGTTATCGAAATCGCCGAAGTCGATGGTGAGCACCAGTTCGAAGTATTGGCCACCAACGGTGACACCTTCCTCGGTGGTGAGGACTTCGACATTCGCTTGATCGACTACCTCGTCGATGAGTTCAAGAAAGAAAGCGGCATGAACCTCAAGGGTGATCCGCTGGCCATGCAGCGCCTGAAAGAGGCTGCTGAAAAGGCCAAGATCGAGCTGTCCTCGAGTCAGATGACCGACGTCAACCTGCCGTACATCACTGCAGATGCCACCGGTCCTAAGCACCTGAACGTGAAGATCTCCCGCGCCAAGCTGGAGTCGCTGGTCGAAGACCTGGTTCAGCGCACCATCGAGCCATGCCGCATCGCGATGAAAGACGCCGGTATCGACGTCAGCAAGATCGACGACGTGATCCTGGTCGGTGGTCAGACCCGTATGCCACTGGTGCAGAAGGCAGTTACCGATTTCTTCGGTAAAGAAGCACGCAAGGACGTCAACCCGGACGAAGCGGTTGCCATGGGTGCAGCGATTCAAGGTGCAGTACTGGCCGGTGACGTCAAAGACGTACTGCTGCTGGACGTCAGCCCGCTGACCCTGGGTATCGAAACCATGGGTGGCGTGATGACCGCGCTGATCGAGAAGAACACCACCATCCCGACCAAAAAGTCGCAGGTGTTCTCGACTGCCGATGACAACCAGAGCGCTGTGACCATTCACGTGCTGCAAGGTGAGCGTAAACAGGCTGCGCAGAACAAGTCCCTGGGCAAGTTCGACTTGGCTGAGATTCCACCAGCACCACGTGGCGTGCCACAGATCGAAGTAACCTTCGACATCGACGCCAACGGC
Source organism: Pseudomonas sp. S06B 330 (assembly GCF_002845275.2). Taxonomy (NCBI): domain Bacteria; kingdom Pseudomonadati; phylum Pseudomonadota; class Gammaproteobacteria; order Pseudomonadales; family Pseudomonadaceae; genus Pseudomonas; species Pseudomonas tussilaginis. The sequence goes on from NZ_CP088149.1 coordinate 874,146, forward strand.
ATTCTGCACGTAGGCGCCAAAGACAAGGCTACTGGCAAGACCCAGTCGATCGTGATCAAGGCCAACTCGGGTCTGTCTGATGAAGAAATTCAGCAGATGATCCGCGACGCCGAAGCGAACTCGGAAGAAGACCGCAAGTTCGAAGAGCTGGCCGCTGCCCGTAACCAGGGTGATGCACTGGTTCACTCGACTCGCAAGATGGTCGCTGACGCGGGTGACAAGGTCACTGCCGAAGAGAAGACTGCAATCGAGGCTGCTGTGGTTGCCCTGGAAGCCGCTGTCAAAGGCGACGACAAGGCTGCCATCGAAGCCAAGGTTGAAGAGCTGTCGAAAGTGTCGGCTCCAGTTGCTCAGAAAATGTACGCCGAGCAGCAGGCCGAACAGCCACAAGCTGGCGCGCAGCAGGCTGAAGAACCTAAGCACGACGACGTCGTCGATGCTGAGTTCGAAGAAGTCAAAGACAACAAGTAATTGCTACAGGTTGTCGGCCGGTTGACTGCTTTTTAGTGGTTGGCTGGTAGGATGTCGCCGCGCGGGGGCTTGCTCCCGCGTTGGCGTGTCTGGAATACCCGAATTTTTACAGCATCTGTCAGGCCTCCTGGAGGGGAATTAGGCGGGTGCTGGCGGCACAGCGCGGAAAGCGCAGAGGTTTGCCGAACGTCCTCAAGAGTGCAAAAGACTTATGGCAAAGCGTGACTATTACGAAGTTCTGGGAGTTGAGCGCGGCTCCAGTGAAGCGGACCTGAAGAAGGCCTATCGCCGTCTGGCGATGAAGCATCACCCGGACCGTAACCCTGATGACAAAGAGTCGGAAGAGAAATTCAAAGAAGCCAACGAGGCTTATGAAGTGCTCTCCGATGCCAGCAAGCGCGCGGCCTATGACCAGTATGGTCATGCAGGCGTCGATCCGAGCATGGGTGGCGGCGGTGCCGGCTTTGGTGGCGCGAACTTCTCCGATATTTTCGGCGATGTGTTCAGCGACTTCTTCGGTGGCGGCCGTGGTGGTGGTCGTGGCGGTGCCCAGCGTGGCAGCGACCTGCGCTACACCCTGGAGCTGAACCTGGAAGAGGCGGTGCGTGGCACCACGGTCAATATCCGTGTGCCGACGCTGGTCAACTGCGAACCGTGTGACGGTTCCGGTGCCAAGAAAGGCTCGTCGCCTTCGACCTGTCCGACCTGTGGTGGTATTGGTCAGGTGCGCATGCAGCAGGGCTTCTTCTCTGTTCAGCAGACCTGCCCACGTTGCCATGGCCAGGGCAAAATCATTACTGATCCGTGCGGCTCTTGCCACGGTGAAGGGCGTATCGAAGAGTACAAGACCCTTTCGGTCAAGGTGCCGGCGGGGGTCGACACGGGCGACCGTATTCGCCTGTCTGGTGAAGGTGAGGCTGGTTCCCATGGCGGTCCGACCGGTGATCTGTACGTTGTGATCAACGTGCGCGAACACCCGATCTTCCAGCGTGACGGCAAGCACCTGTACTGCGAAGTGCCGATCAGCTACACCGATGCTGCCCTGGGTGGCGAGCTGGAAGTGCCGACCCTTGATGGCCGGGTCAAGCTGAAGATTCCGGAAGGGACTCAGACCGGCAAGCAGTTCCGTCTGCGTGGCAAGGGTGTTGCGCCGGTTCGCGGTGGTGGTGCGGGTGACCTGATGTGCCGCGTTGCCGTGGAAACCCCGGTCAATCTCAGTCGTCGTCAGCGTGAGCTGCTCGAAGAGCTGCGTGACTCGCTGGAAGGTGACAGTTCCCATTCGCCGAAAGCCAATGGCTGGTTCGAAGGCGTGAAGCGCTTCTTCGGCGACTTGTAAGAAGGAATAGGGCATGCGACGTATAGCGGTAATGGGTGCGGCAGGGCGCATGGGCAAGACCCTGATCGAAGCGGTGCAGCAGACTCCGGGTGCCGGGCTGACTGCAGCTATTGATCGTCCGGACAGCACCCTGGTGGGTGCCGATGCCGGTGAGCTGGCGGCGCTGGGGCGCATCGGTGTGCTGTTGTCCGACGACCTGGCGAAAGTTGCCGATGAGTTCGATGTGCTGATCGACTTCACCCACCCTTCGGTGACCCTGAAGAACCTGGCGTTCTGCCGCAAGGCGGGCAAGGCCATGATCATCGGCACCACAGGCTTCAGTGTCGAAGAAAAGCAGCTGCTGGCTGAAGCGGGCAAGGACATTCCGATTGTCTTTGCTGCCAACTTCAGTGTCGGCGTCAACCTCAGCCTCAAGCTGCTGGATATGGCGGCGCGGGTATTGGGTGATGATGTCGACATCGAGATCATCGAAGCTCACCACCGGCACAAGGTTGATGCGCCGTCGGGTACTGCGCTGCGTATGGGTGAAGTTGTTGCCAATGCGTTGGGGCGTGACCTGCAGGAAGTGGCGGTCTATGGTCGTGAGGGTCAGACCGGTGCCCGCGATCGTCAGACCATCGGTTTTGCCACCGTGCGTGCGGGTGATGTGGTCGGTGATCACACCGTGCTGTTCGCCGCTGATGGTGAACGCCTTGAGATCACCCACAAGGCGTCGAGCCGCATGACCTTCGCCAAGGGGGCGGTGCGTGCCGCGCTATGGCTGGACGGGCGCGAGCCTGGCCTGTACGACATGCAGGACGTGCTCGACCTGCGTTGATTGCTGTTCGGGGCCGCCCAGCGGCCCATCGCTGGTAAGGCCAGCTCCCGCAGAAGTCGCCAGCGAATGCTGTAGGCGCAAGCCTTGCCAACGATCTTCCGCTCTCCTAGCGACGCCCTGTCGCATTCCTGCGCCTTTCAGGCACATCAGTGGTAGACCAAAAAAGCGTTTTTCTGTAAGCTACAGCTTTAGTGTGTCCACTAAAAGCGCGCAGATAATTCGACGAAGAAAGCGGGGTGACGTGTCTATACGTCATTCCGCTTTTTTGCAACCTGCGATCGCCCCTTCAGGCTTGATTTACGGGAGGTCTTCTTGACTAAGCCAGCCATACTCGCCCTTGCCGATGGCAGCATTTTTCGCGGTGAAGCCATTGGAGCCGACGGTCAGACCGTTGGTGAGGTGGTGTTTAACACCGCAATGACCGGCTATCAGGAAATCCTGACTGACCCTTCCTATGCGCAGCAAATCGTTACCCTGACTTACCCGCACATTGGCAATACCGGCACCACGCCGGAAGATGCCGAGTCCGACCGTGTCTGGTCGGCCGGTCTGGTCATTCGTGATCTGCCTCTGATTGCCAGCAACTGGCGCAACAAGCAGTCGCTGCCTGACTACCTCAAAGCCAACAACGTGGTTGCGATCGCCGGGATCGACACGCGTCGCCTGACGCGCATCCTGCGTGAGAAGGGCGCGCAGAACGGCTGCATCCTGGCCGGCGACAACATCAGCGAAGAGGCTGCAATTGCCGCCGCTCGCGGCTTCCCGGGCCTCAAGGGCATGGACCTGGCCAAAGTGGTCAGCACCAAGTCCAGCTATGAATGGCGCTCCAGCGTCTGGGAGCTGAAAACCGACAGTCACGCGACCATCGAGGCCGCCGAGCTGCCATACCACGTGGTCGCCTACGACTTTGGCGTCAAGCTGAACATCCTGCGCATGCTGGTTGCTCGCGGCTGCCGCCTGACCGTCGTGCCGGCACAAACCCCGGCCAGCGAAGTCCTGGCACTCAACCCGGATGGCGTGTTCCTGTCCAACGGCCCAGGTGATCCGGAGCCATGTGACTACGCGATCCAGGCGATCAAGGATATCCTCGAAACCGAGACCCCAGTGTTCGGTATCTGCCTGGGCCACCAACTGCTGGCCCTGGCCTCCGGTGCCAAGACCGTGAAAATGGGTCATGGTCACCATGGCGCCAACCACCCAGTCCAGGACCTGGACACTGGCGTGGTAATGATCACCAGTCAGAACCACGGCTTCGCAGTCGATGAAGCCACCCTGCCAGGTAACGTGCGCGCCATTCACAAGTCGCTGTTCGACGGTACCCTGCAAGGGATCGAGCGCACCGACAAGAGCGCGTTCAGCTTCCAGGGTCACCCTGAAGCCAGCCCAGGCCCGACCGACGTCGCGCCACTGTTCGACCGTTTCATCGATGCCATGGCCAAGCGCCGCTGAGCACCTGGCGAGAAGGCCCTGGACCGGTGCAAGCCGCGTTCAGGTGCCGCCCCCAAGATTGTTCAATGCGGCTTGCCGACTGACCTGCGGAATTGAGTGACAACCCATGCCAAAACGTACAGACATTAAAAGCATCCTGATTCTCGGCGCTGGCCCGATCGTGATCGGCCAGGCCTGCGAATTCGACTACTCCGGTGCCCAGGCGTGTAAAGCCCTGCGCGAGGAAGGCTATCGCGTCATCCTGGTGAACTCCAACCCAGCCACCATCATGACCGACCCGGCCATGGCCGACGCCACCTACATCGAGCCGATCAAATGGCAAACGGTGGCCAAGATCATCGAGAAAGAGCGTCCGGACGCGCTGCTGCCAACCATGGGTGGCCAGACTGCGCTGAACTGCGCCCTGGACCTGGAGCGCGAAGGCGTTCTGGAGAAGTTTGGCGTGGAGATGATCGGTGCCAACGCCGACACCATCGACAAGGCTGAAGACCGTTCGCGCTTCGACACCGCCATGAAGGCCATCGGTCTTGAGTGCCCGCGCTCCGGTATCGCTCATAGCATGGAAGAAGCCAACGCTGTGCTCGAGAAGCTTGGCTTCCCGTGCATCATCCGTCCGTCCTTCACCATGGGCGGCACTGGTGGCGGCATCGCTTACAACCGTGAAGAGTTCGAAGAAATTTGCGCTCGTGGTCTGGACCTGTCGCCAACCAAAGAGCTGCTGATCGACGAATCGCTGATCGGCTGGAAAGAGTACGAGATGGAAGTGGTCCGCGACAAAAAGGACAACTGCATCATCGTCTGCTCGATCGAAAACTTCGACCCGATGGGCGTGCACACGGGTGACTCGATCACTGTCGCACCTGCACAGACCCTGACCGACAAGGAATACCAGATCATGCGCAACGCCTCGCTGGCGGTGCTGCGTGAAATCGGTGTTGAAACCGGCGGTTCCAACGTGCAGTTCGGTATCTGCCCGGACACCGGCCGCATGGTCGTCATCGAAATGAACCCGCGTGTGTCGCGCTCCTCGGCGCTGGCCTCGAAAGCCACTGGCTTCCCGATTGCCAAGATCGCTGCCAAGCTGGCCGTCGGTTACACCCTCGACGAACTGCAGAACGACATCACCGGCGGTCGTACCCCGGCCTCGTTCGAGCCGTCGATCGACTACGTGGTTACCAAGCTGCCACGTTTTGCCTTCGAAAAATTCCCGAAAGCCGACGCCCGTCTGACCACCCAGATGAAATCCGTGGGTGAAGTCATGGCCATCGGCCGGACCTTCCAGGAGTCGCTGCAAAAAGCGCTGCGCGGTCTGGAAGTTGGTGTTTGCGGCCTCGACCCGAAGGTCGACCTGGCCAGCCCTGAAGCCAGCAGCATCCTCAAGCGCGAGCTGACCGTGCCGGGCGCTGAGCGTATCTGGTACGTCGCTGATGCCATGCGCGCCGGTATGACCTGCGACGAAATCTTCGCCCTGACCGGTATCGACCACTGGTTCCTGGTGCAGATGGAAGACCTGATCAAAGAAGAAGAGAAGGTCAAAACCCTCGCACTGTCGGCGATCGACAAGGACCTGATGCTGCGTCTGAAGCGTAAAGGCTTCTCTGACCAGCGTCTGGCCAAACTGTTGGGTATCACCGACAAGAACCTGCGTCGCCATCGTCACAAGCTGGAAGTGTTCCCGGTCTACAAGCGCGTCGACACCTGCGCCGCCGAGTTCGCCACTGACACCGCCTACCTGTACTCGACCTACGAGGAAGAGTGCGAGGCCAACCCGTCGACCCGTGACAAGATTATGATCCTTGGTGGCGGTCCTAACCGTATCGGTCAAGGTATCGAGTTCGACTACTGCTGTGTGCACGCGGCACTGGCCCTGCGCGAAGACGGTTACGAGACCATCATGGTCAACTGTAACCCGGAAACCGTCTCCACCGACTACGACACCTCCGACCGCTTGTACTTCGAGCCGCTGACGCTGGAAGACGTGCTGGAAGTAGTTCGCGTCGAGAAGCCAAAAGGTGTGATCGTTCACTACGGTGGCCAGACCCCACTGAAACTGGCTCGCGCCCTGGAAGAAGCCGGCGTACCGATCATCGGTACCAGCCCTGACGCTATCGACCGTGCCGAAGACCGTGAGCGTTTCCAGCACATGGTTCAGCGCCTGAATCTGCTGCAGCCGCCAAACGCCACTGTTCGCAGCGAAGACGAAGCGATTCGCGCTGCTGGTGTCATCGGTTACCCGCTGGTGGTGCGCCCGTCCTACGTATTGGGTGGCCGCGCAATGGAGATCGTCTACGAACTGGACGAGCTCAAGCGCTACCTGCGTGAAGCGGTACAAGTTTCCAACGACAGCCCGGTACTGCTCGACCACTTCCTCAACTGCGCCATCGAGATGGACGTGGATGCGGTCTGCGACGGCAAGGACGTGGTAATCGGTGCGATCATGCAGCACATCGAACAGGCCGGTGTTCACTCCGGTGACTCGGCGTGCTCGCTGCCACCGTACTCGTTGCCAGCTCATGTTCAGGATGAAGTCCGTGAACAGGTCAAGAAAATGGCCCTGGAACTGGGGGTTGTTGGCCTGATGAACGTCCAGCTGGCGCTGCAGGGCGACAAGATCTACGTGATCGAAGTCAACCCGCGCGCTTCGCGCACCGTGCCTTTCGTTTCCAAGTGCATCGGCACTTCGCTGGCGATGATTGCCGCTCGCGTGATGGCCGGTAAGTCGCTGAAGGAAATCGGTTTCACCCAGGAAATCATTCCTAACTTCTACAGCGTCAAAGAAGCGGTGTTCCCGTTCGCCAAGTTCCCGGGTGTTGACCCGATCCTCGGCCCAGAAATGAAATCCACCGGTGAAGTCATGGGTGTCGGCGATAGCTTCGGTGAAGCGTTCGCCAAGGCCCAGATGGGTGCCAGCGAAGTGTTGCCGACCGGCGGCACTGCGTTCATCAGTGTGCGTGACGACGACAAGCCACAAGTGGCTGGTGTTGCTCGCGACCTGATCGCCCTGGGCTTCGAAGTGGTTGCCACCGTCGGTACCGCCAAGGTCATCGAAGCGGCTGGCTTGAAAGTGCGTCGCGTGAACAAAGTGACCGAAGGTCGTCCGCACGTGGTCGACATGATCAAGAACGACGAAGTGTCGCTGATCATCAACACCACCGAAGGTCGTCAGTCGATCGCTGACTCCTACTCGATTCGTCGCAATGCGTTGCAGCACAAGATCTACTGCACTACTACCATTGCGGCCGGTGAAGCTATCTGTGAAGCGCTCAAGTTCGGTCCGGAAAAGACCGTGCGTCGCTTGCAGGATCTCCATGCAGGACTCAAGGCATGATCAAATACCCCATGACTGTCCAGGGCCATCGCGCCCTGGAGGAAGAACACGAATTCCTCAGCAAGACCGAGCGTCCGCGTTTGAGCCAAGCCATTGGCGAGGCTCGTGAGCTCGGTGACCTCAAGGAAAACGCCGAGTACCACGCCGCTCGTGAAGAGCAGGGCATGGTCGAGGCGCGCATCCGTGACATCGAAGGCCGTCTGCAGAACGCGGTGGTGATTGATGTCACCACCATCGCTCATACCGGCAAGGTGATCTTCGGTACCACCGTTGAAATCGCCAACGTCGAGACGGACGAGAGTGTGAAATACAAGATCGTCGGTGAGGACGAAGCCGATATCAAGGCGGGCAAGCTGTCGGTGGGTTCGCCCATCGCCCGCGCCCTGATGGGCAAGGAAGAAGGCGACGTGGTAGCGGTTAAGACTCCGAGCGGCCTGGTCGAGTACGAGATTGTCGAAGTCGCACACATCTGATCGGCGCCGCGGCTTTGCCGCGGCCACGGTGATCTGGCAGCTGACCCAGGTGTTCTGGGTTGGCGGCCTGTGGATGCTGCATTTTGGTTTATTGCCGGCGTTAGGCAAAGTTGGTCTGGCGCCGCTGTTGATCGAAGACATTGGCAGCCTGATGGCATCTTTACTGGTAGCCTTTGCGGCGTTTTGCGCAGGTGTACAAGTGATGGTGCTGGTTCAGGCGCAGGGCCTGGCCAGTTTGTGGCGGGACATGCGTGGGCAATTGCTGTTGATGGCGATGCTGGCGTGCGTGGCGTATTTCGCCTTGCGCGTGGGGTTGCCCCAAGAGCTGCGCTGGCAATTGTTCTGTTACCTGGTGTTGGGTCTTACTGGCTTGCTGCTGGTCATGCAGCCGGTGCCGGGCAGGGCGCGCAAAGCGCGCCACTGACCGCGGCGAACATCACTTGTAGCGATGGATGTTCGACAGCTGCTTGTTCGGCTGTGGATTGCGGCGGTAGATCAGCGCCTTTTTGCCGATGGTCTGCACCAGTTCGGCGCGGCCTGCTTTGCACAGCGCAGCGATTGCGGCAGCACGTTCTTCGCGATCTTCCGAACGAATCTCGACCTTGATCAATTCATGATCAGCCAGAGCGCGTTCGAGTTCGGCGATAACGCCTTCAGTCAGTCCATTGCCTGCCACAATCAGAACTGGTTTCAGGTCGTGGCCAATGGATTTGTACTGTTTCTTCTGCTCGTTATTGAGCGGCATAATCTGACCCTTTGTCTGATTCTGTAAAAATGGCGGCCATTTTACCCGAGGGCCCGTGGATCCGCCCAGTTAATCACGACCCTTATCATCGAGGTGCCCAATGGCGCGTTCCAAGACAAGCCTTGGCTGGCTAAAAGAACATTTCAACGATCCTTACGTCAAAAAGGCGCAAAAGGATGGTTATCGCTCGCGTGCGAGCTATAAATTGCTGGAAATTCAGGAAAAGTACCGTTTGATTCGCCCGGGTATGAGTGTGATCGATCTCGGCGCGGCGCCCGGTGGCTGGTCGCAGGTGACCAGTCGTCTGATCGGCGGTCAGGGGCGTCTGATCGCCTCTGACATCCTGGAAATGGACAGCATTCCCGATGTCACCTTCATTCGCGGTGATTTTACCCAGGACGAAGTGTTGGCGCAGATTCTTGAGGCGGTTGGTAATTCACACGTAGACCTTGTGATTTCCGATATGGCCCCCAATATGAGTGGTACGCCTGCCGTGGACATGCCCAAGGCCATGTTTCTGTGCGAATTGGCGCTTGACCTGGCAACCCGGGTGCTCAAGCCCGGTGGCGATTTTGTAATCAAGATCTTCCAGGGCGAAGGATTTGACGTGTATCTGAAAGATGCCCGTAAAAAGTTCGACAAAGTCATAATGCTCAAACCAGATTCCTCGCGGGATCGCTCCCGTGAGCAGTACATGCTGGCGAGGGGTTATCGCGGCGAGTAAGGCTTCAGGCCGGTGGCTTTCAGGGTGTCCGATAGTTATTTCCAATCGGCTGTCCTGCCTGACCTGGATGAACATCGTGTAGTCTAGGTTTCACAAAGGGTTACAGACGGCGCCTGCAGATGTGTAGGTTATGTAGTAAGTTAGGCCGGTGAATATCATGCGAGGCACGGCTGCGCCGTCAGCCGGCTTCAGAGGGTAGCTAATTGAACGATATGGCAAAGAACTTGATCCTGTGGTTGATCATCGCAGCTGTCCTGGTGACGGTGATGAACAACTTCTCCAGCCCGAATGAGCCGCAGACCCTCAACTATTCCGACTTCATTCAGCAGGTCAAGGATGGCAAGGTCGAACGCGTAGCGGTCGATGGCTATGTCATTACTGGCAAACGCACCGATGGCGATAGCTTCAAGACTATTCGTCCTGCCATTGCCGACAACGGCCTGATCGGCGATCTGGTCGACAACCATGTCGTGGTCGAAGGTAAGCAGCCTGAACAGCAGTCCATCTGGACTCAACTGCTGGTTGCCAGCTTCCCGATCCTGGTCATCATTGCCGTCTTCATGTTCTTCATGCGCCAGATGCAAGGTGGTGCAGGTGGCAAAGGCGGGCCGATGAGTTTCGGCAAGAGCAAGGCACGCCTGCTCTCTGAAGATCAGGTCAAAACGACCTTGGCCGACGTCGCAGGTTGCGACGAGGCCAAGGAAGAAGTCGGCGAGTTGGTAGAGTTTCTGCGCGATCCGGGCAAGTTCCAGCGCCTGGGTGGTCGTATTCCGCGTGGTGTGCTGATGGTCGGCCCACCAGGTACCGGTAAAACCCTGCTGGCCAAGGCCATTGCCGGGGAAGCCAAAGTACCATTCTTCACAATCTCCGGTTCTGACTTCGTCGAAATGTTCGTCGGTGTGGGTGCCAGCCGTGTTCGCGACATGTTCGAGCAGGCCAAGAAGCACGCACCGTGCATTATTTTCATCGACGAGATCGATGCCGTCGGTCGTCATCGTGGTGCCGGCATGGGCGGCGGTCACGACGAGCGTGAACAGACCCTCAACCAGTTGCTGGTAGAGATGGACGGCTTCGAAATGAATGACGGCATCATCGTCATTGCCGCGACCAACCGTCCGGACGTGCTTGACCCAGCGTTGCTGCGTCCAGGCCGTTTCGACCGTCAGGTTGTGGTCGGTCTGCCGGATATCCGTGGCCGTGAGCAGATTCTCAAGGTGCACATGCGCAAAGTGCCGGTCGGCGAGAACGTCAATCCGGCGGTCATTGCCCGTGGTACTCCTGGTTTCTCCGGTGCTGACCTGGCTAACCTGGTTAACGAGGCTTCGCTGTTTGCTGCCCGTGGCGGTAAGCGCACCGTCGAAATGAAAGAGTTCGAGTTGGCCAAAGACAAGATCATGATGGGCGCCGAGCGCAAGTCCATGGTCATGTCCGAGAAAGAGAAGCAGAACACCGCTTATCATGAAGCGGGTCATGCCATCGTCGGTCGTGTCGTGCCTGAGCACGATCCGGTCTACAAGGTCTCGATCATTCCACGTGGCCGGGCTTTGGGTGTCACCATGTTCCTCCCTGAAGAGGACCGTTACAGCCTGTCCAAGCGCGCCCTGATCAGTCAGATCTGCTCGCTGTACGGCGGCCGTATCGCCGAGGAAATGACTCTGGGCTTTGACGGTGTGACCACCGGTGCATCCAATGACATCATGCGTGCCAGTCAGATTGCCCGGAACATGGTCACCAAGTGGGGCCTGTCGGAAAAACTGGGGCCGCTGATGTATGCCGAGGAAGAAGGCGAAGTGTTCCTGGGCCGCAGTGCCGGCTCCCAGCACGCCAGCGTCTCGGGCGAAACGGCCAAGTTGATTGATTCCGAGGTGCGCAGCATCATCGATCAGTGTTATGCCACCGCCAAGCAGATCCTTACCGACAACCGCGACAAGCTTGACGCCATGGCTGACGCCTTGATGAAGTACGAGACCATTGATGCCGAGCAGATCGACGACATCATGGCTGGTCGTACTCCGCGCGAGCCACGTGACTGGGAAGGTGGATCGGGTACTTCGGGCACGCCTGCGCAGCAGGGAGATCGTCCGGAAACGCCGATCGGCGGCCCAGCGGCGCAAATCTAAGGGCTCATATGACCTCACAGCAGTACCCAACCCGGTTGCCTTGCGGCAACCGGGTTCTTGATTTGTCTCGTACCCATGTCATGGGTATTCTCAATATCACTCCCGATTCCTTTTCCGATGGCGGCCGCTTCAATCAGCGTGATGCAGCATTGCGTCATGCCGAGGCCATGGTCGCGGCCGGTGCCACACTGATTGATATCGGTGGCGAGTCCACCCGACCAGGTGCCAGGGCCGTTTCAGCACTCGAAGAGCTGGAGCGGGTGGCGCCGATGGTCGAAGCGATCCATCGCGAGCTGGATGTGATCATTTCTGTCGATACCTCGACACCTGCGGTCATTCGCGAATCGGCCAGGCTTGGCGCCGGCTTGATCAATGATGTCCGTTCACTCAGTCGTGATGGTGCCCTGGATGCTGCAGCGGCCACTGGCTTGCCAGTGTGCCTGATGCACATGCGGGGCGAGCCGGGCGATATGCAGGACAATCCTCATTACCAGGATGTCACCGTCGAAGTGGCGAGCTATCTTGAACAAAGGATGGCGGCGTGTGCGGCGGTGGGTATCGATGCCCAGCGGATCATCCTTGATCCTGGGTTCGGCTTTGCCAAGACGCTTGCGCACAACCTCAGCCTGTTCAAGCACATGGAGGCCCTGTATCGCCTGGGGCGGCCATTGTTGGTGGGTGTTTCGCGCAAGAGCATGATTGGGCAAACCCTTGACCGTCCGGTCGAGCAGCGACTCTATGGCAGCCTGGCATTGGCTGCGTTGGCGATGACCAAGGGTGCGAGCATCCTGCGCGTTCACGATGTCGCCGAAACCGCCGATGTAGTGCGGATGATTGCAGCGGTTCAAGCCGCCGAATAAGCGTGATGGAGCATCTATGAGCAGAAAATATTTTGGTACCGACGGTATTCGTGGCCGCGTCGGTGAATACCCGATCACCCCTGATTTCATGCTCAAGCTCGGTTGGGCTGCGGGCATGGCCTTCCGCAAGCAGGGTGCTTGCCGGGTGCTGGTCGGCAAGGACACGCGTATTTCTGGCTACATGTTCGAATCCGCGTTAGAGGCAGGCTTGTCCGCCGCAGGCGCTGATGTGATGTTGCTCGGGCCGATGCCTACCCCGGCCATTGCCTACCTGACCCGTACGTTCCATGCCGAGGCGGGCATCGTCATCAGTGCCTCACATAACCCGCACGACGACAACGGTATCAAGTTCTTCTCTGGCCAGGGCACCAAGCTGCCGGATGAGGTCGAGCTGATGATCGAGGAATTGCTTGATCAGCCGATGACGGTCGTTGAGTCGAGCAAGTTGGGCAAGGTTTCGCGAATCAACGATGCGGCCGGGCGCTACATCGAGTTCTGCAAGAGCAGCGTGCCGAGCAGCACCGACTTTGCTGGCCTCAAGCTGGTGATCGATTGTGCGCATGGTGCCACTTACAAGGTCGCGCCCAGCGTGTTTCGTGAGCTCGGCGCTGAAGTCACTGTGTTGTCGGCGCAGCCGGACGGCCTGAATATCAATGAGAACTGTGGTTCGACCCACATCGAATCGTTGCAAGCAGCGGTACTGGTCGGGCATGCCGACCTGGGTATTGCCTTCGATGGCGATGGTGACCGGGTATTGATGGTCGACCATACCGGTGCCATCGTCGATGGCGATGAACTGCTGTACATCATCGCCCGTGACCTGCAAGAGCGTAACAAGCTCCAGGGTGGGGTGGTGGGGACCCTGATGAGCAATCTGGGGCTGGAGCTGGCCCTGAAGGAACTCGATATCCCGTTCGTGCGTGCCAAGGTCGGTGACCGCTACGTAATGGCTGAATTGCAGGAGCGCGAATGGGTGCTCGGTGGTGAGAACTCCGGGCATGTGGTGTGCTTCAGTCACACCACCACCGGCGA